>JBILRH010000020.1:0-18038 GCA_044372715.1 Sediminibacterium sp.
CCCAAGAGGGGATTGCAGTAGACACTGTGATGGCAGCCGAAGAGGCTTATCGCCAAATAAAAACCCAAACCGGCAATAATTTTGCGGTTGTTAAAGCCCAAATTCATGCAGGCGGAAGAGGAAAAGGTAAAATAGTAGGAAACGAGCAACGCGGTGTAGCTGTAGCTAAAAGTGCAGAAGATATTACCAATATTGCTAAAAACTTATTGGGCGGAACCTTGGTAACTATTCAAACAGGAGCTGCCGGTAAAAAAGTGAGCAAAATTTTGATTGCACAAGACGTTTATTACCCTGGTCCAAATCCAGTAAAAGAATTTTACTTGTCTATTCTCTTAGACCGTTCTAAAGGAATGAATGTTATCATGTACAGCACCGAAGGTGGAATGGATATTGAAGAAGTAGCGCATAATACTCCTGAAAAAATATTTAAAGAGTGGGTTCATCCAGGAGGCCTGTTACAAGGTTTTCAAGCTAGAAAAATTGCATTCAATTTGGGCTTAAGCGGTGAGGCATTTAAAAACTGTGTAAAATTTGTAACCAACCTGTACAAAGCCTATGTAGGGCTTGATTGTGGAATGTTAGAAATCAATCCATTGTTTAAAACAAGTGATGAAAAAATTATAGCCGTAGACTGTAAGATGAATATTGACGACAATGCACTAATGCGTCATCCAGATGTGGCATCATTAAGAGATGTTACCGAAGAAGATCCAACAGAAGTAGAAGCTGGCCAATTCAATTTAAACTTTGTAAAATTAGATGGCAACGTGGGTTGTATGGTTAATGGAGCCGGACTTGCAATGGCAACCATGGATATGATCAAATTAAGCGGTGGCGAACCAGCTAATTTCTTGGATGTAGGCGGTACTGCAAATGCGCAAACAGTAGAAGCTGGATTTCGTATTATTATGAAAGATCCAAATGTAAAAGCAATTCTAATCAATATTTTTGGTGGTATTGTACGTTGCGATCGTGTAGCTGCTGGAGTAATTGAAGCTTATAATAAATTAGGCAATATCAATATACCAATCATTGTTCGTTTACAAGGAACCAATGCGGTAGAAGCAAAAAAATTAATTGATGAAAGCGGATTAAAAGTTCAGTCTGCTATTCAACTAAGCGAAGCTGCTGATTTGGTAAAAAAAGCAGTTGCATAGTTTAGTAAATATTTTATATCACTGATTTTATTTGAAAATCCTGGTTACCGATGGTAGTCAGGATTTTTTATATACAAAAGCTAGATCAATGATTTACAACTGCCAATTGCTTTACTTCGGATATTGCGCTTACTGTATATGACAATCCCGTTTTTAGTTCTACACATGCATATCTTTTTCTTCTTAATTTTCCTTTCTTAAATATTTTTCCATTATCTGTTATAAACAACGCCCCTTCTGGAATAGAAGACAATAATTGATACCCCTCCTTATGATGTTGATTATATTTACGCAAGATGGTAAGCAAGGCTACTTCACCATTTGCAGTAGCAGCAGGTGATTGCATCGATTTTTTTAACTCATTTACTACATCTATTGGAAAAATATTCAGTTGAATAAAGTCATTCAACAAAGAGCCATAACAGTATTTCCATTCCTTCCCATGCGCTTCTACTTTGTTCTTATAGGCTTCATAGGTTAATAAATGAGCCAATTCATGTAAGAGTGTAATCAAAAACTCATATTGATTTAAATTTCCGTTTACACTGATTCGATGATTGCTACCTAAATGTGCATGACGATAATCGCCTAAAACAGATTTCCGTACTTTAGAAACGGTTAAATGAACTTTATATAGATGTAAGAATTCAACTACTTTTTCAAAACTACCTTCAGGCAAATAATGTTTCAATGCATGTAAGGGATGCTCAGTTACTGCCATTTTTGGGAGGGTTTAAACGTAGTGCCAACCTTACTTCTAACCAAGTATAAACCAAATATAAAGCCATTGAAATAAAAAGCGCGTTTACACTTTTCGATTCGCCTGCGGCATATAGGTATAAAAATGCAGCAGTACCTAAAACAAATAATTTAAGCACAACCGACCCCATTACTCCTCTAACCATAGCATGAGGATTGGTATTGTTAACCGATTTTAGCTGCATATATAAACTGATCGCAGAAATAAAAAACAATAAACTATTAGATGAAATAACTACTGCATTATCTATATGATGTTGAAGCATAAATGGCTTAAACACAATAGAAATAGCATTTATTGAAACAAACAAAATAATTAAAGGAAAATACAGTTTCTTATGCTGAGCATTCATACTTAGAATTTATTAATAATCAGTCGTTGGATGATTCTAGTTTTGGCAAAACCAGTGGAATTGTATCAATTGTTGCAGATGCGTTTCCGGACAATACTTTTTTAACTCCCTCAATGTATTGTTCTTTGTAACGAATGGCCTGTTCTAAAGAATCGGTTCTAATCTTTAATAATTGTAAAGCAGTTCTGCTTTCTTTTGTACCATATCCTGGTATATAATATTTTAATGGAGAAAAAGCGATTAATGCAATGGTTAACCCCACTAATACAACAAAAGTAGTGCTCAGACCAATATATACGCTTAACCTCGATAATCGAATAGTAAGCATTTCTTCGAATGTATCATCATTCATCAATACCAGGCGATAGGTATTTCTGAGTCTTTTAAAGGTACTTTCTGGGTTTATCTTATCCATATTGTAAAAAACAGGTTAAAGGTAGTGATTGATGAGCTTTTATGATTCATTGAAAAAGAAATAACTGTATTTTTAAGTGATTTTATGCGAGAAACTGTTCCAAAATATCTAATAACCCTTTGCTCCCTATTGCTTTTTTGTTGTTTTGAGATGAAAGCTCAATCCAGCTCTACTGTAGAATTAACAAAACCAGATAAATTCCAAAACAGAAGATTGGCTTCTGAAAAAACTGGTGAAAAGAAATTTACAATACCAAAAAGACTTTATAGCAATACAGTTAGTCATTACAACTATTATTTTAATGCCAATGAAAAACTATTAGATATCATTAACAATGCAAAAGGGCTACACAAAGACGATTATACTCAACTTCTTTCTTTTTATAATTACAGTTTAGATGAAACAGCAAAAGGGCAAATTGATTCGATAATTTATAAATGTACCGCTGCCATTTTATTACATGATTTAAGAAGCGACTGGGTAGATAGAACTTATTTGTTACTTGGCAATGCATATATGCATAGAAAAGATTTCGACTCTGCATCAATGATTTTTCAATTCATCAACTATGCTTTTGCTCAAAAAGATGATGGTTACGATATTCCAATTGGCAGTAATGAATATAAAACAAATGGCGTATTCTCCATTTCAAGTTCCGAAAAAAGAAATATTTGGAAGAAAATTTCTTCTAACCCTCCGGCCAGAAATGAAAGTTTTTTATACCAAATAAGAAATTATATAGAACAAAAAAAGCTAGCAGAAGCCGAAGCTTTATTAGAAATAATCAGGTCAGACAAACTCTTCCCACAAAGACTTAAAACAGATTGGCACGAAATGGAGGCCTATCTTCAATACAATCGGCAAAATTACGATAGCGCCGCAGTAAATATTTATAAGTCGTTGGAAAATACCAATAACAAATCGGAAAAAGCAAGATGGGAGTACCTTACGGCACAATTATATGAAAAAGCTGGTAAAGACTCCGCATCTATTAAATGGTATGAAAAATCAATCCAACATAGCTCCGATCCAATTATGGAAGTTTATGCAAGATTAAAAATAGTAGGGCTTTCGGCTGAAAATAAACCAAATGCATTACAAGAAAATTTAAACCAACTTTTATTACTTGCCAAAAAAGATAAGTATACTGGATATCGAGATATTATTTATTATGCTGCTGCCGAATTAGAATTAAAAAGAAAAAATTACTCATCTGCCGAAAAAATGCTGATTAAAAGCATTGAAACTTCAGAGAATAATGAAGAACAAAAGCAAATGAGCTATTTAATGTTAGGGGATGTTCAATATTTCTCAAAAAAATATATACATGCTGCAAGCAGTTATGATAGCATTCAAATAAATTTCTTAAAAGAACAGGATCAAGTTCGCCTAAAAAATCGCAGACCTCCGCTGGATTCAATTTCAAAAAATGTTTTGCTTATTCATAAAGAAGATAGTTTACAAAGAATTGCATCATTGTCAGTCATAGAAAGAAATACTTACCTAAAAAATTTGCTCAAACAAATTAGAAAAGAAAATGGACTGAAGGAAATAGACAATGAAGTTTCCTTTGGCGGCAATCTCCCTGCATCCACAACAGAAGATTTTTTCAAACCTGCTAATTCCGATTTCTATTTTGCAAGTGGATCACTAAAATCAAAAGGACAAACTGATTTTAAAACAAAATGGGGAACAAGGCCCAATGTAGATAACTGGAGAAGGCAATCAGCTGTAGATCGGTCTTTTACCTCTACGCAAGACTTATCAGATATAGCCTCCCCAATAATTAACAAAAAAGCAGACCCAAAGCAATTGAGTATTGAAGTATTAGAAGCAGATCTTCCGATTACGATTAAGCAATTAGAGGTTTCTAATCAAACAATTTTTTTAGCCTTACTAAACAATGCTTATATTTTTCAATATTATTTACAAGACTATCCTACTGCAATTGAAACTTACCATGAACTATTAAGGAGATTTCCTAATACCCCACCATCTGAAACTTTTTTATACAACTTAAATTTATGTTATAATAAAACAGGACAATACCAAAAAGCCGATTCACTAATAAATCAGTTAAAATCTCAATATCCATCTGGAGTTTATACAAAAAAATTAATCGGGCCTACAGCAGTAAATCAAACAACCTCTCCTGCCGAACAAACCTACGCTTCCATTTATCGTGCTTTTTTAGAAGGTCGTTTTGAATATGCTAAAGAAAAGAAATTAGAAGCAGACCAACAATTTGGGAAAAACTATTGGACCCCTCAATTATTGTACATCGAATCGATTTATTATATAAAACAAAAACAGGATAGTATTGCCATTAATCGGCTAGAGCATATTCAGTCGATATTCCCAAAAACTGATATGGCAGAGAAAGCTATCAATATGATTGATGTACTAAAAAGACGAAAAGAAATTGAAGCTTATTTGAGCAATTTAAATATTGAAAGGCCAGAAGAATTGGTGAGCAGAAATGTAGATTTAAACAGTACGAGTACAACAAAGATTGATCTTCCAAAAGTGAAAACAATTAACCCGGCTTTTATTCAAAAAATAGATTCAGTTTTAGTGGTGCCTGTAATAAACAAACCAATAATACCAATAACAGACAGCAGTTTCCAGTTTAATGCAAGCGATTCTCAATACATTGTATTGGTGCTAAACAAAGTTGACGGTATTTTTATCAACGAAGCAAAAAATGCTTTTAATCGCTTCAATCAGGAAAGGTTTTATGGCCAAAAGATTCCGCTCACAATTTTACCTATTAACGACAGTATTCATTTTTTGCTGATTGGGGCTCCGTTTGGGAATGCTTCCGCAGCAATTAGCTATTTGGATCAAGCAAAACCTTTAACCAATTCTAGAATTGTTCCATGGCTAACTGCCGACAAGTATAACTATAGTATGATTAGCCTTTCTAACTTAGGCATATTGCAAAAAAGAAGAAATTACAACACTTATACTACTTTTATACATCAATTATTTCCTGATAAATTTTAACCATTTACTTGATTATATCCCAAAACTCTTCTTTAGCTTTATCATTCTTATTGAATTACCATTATGACAAAAACTGTTAGTATATTTTGGCGGATTTTTTTTGGCGGATTTGCTTTTATAATTGTGCTTTTATTCATGCTCAATTTTGGATGGATTGGAAGCATGCCCGATTTAAATGATATCGAAAATCCAACTGCTTCATTGGCAAGTCAAGTGTATGCAGAAGACGGTACTTTAATGGGGAAATATTATATTGAGGACAGAATTAATGTACAGTATAAAGATATCAGCAAAAATGTAATTGAAGCCCTTGTTGCAACAGAAGATGAGCGTTTTTATGATCATAGTGGTATTGATGCAAGATCATTGGCTAGGGCTTTTTTTTATTTAGGCAGTGAAGGTGGGGCCAGTACCATTACCATGCAAACAGCCAAAAACTTATTTACCGAAAACTGGAGTACTAAAAATTTTATTTTAAGAGGCTTACAAAAATTAAAAGAAGGTATTATTGCTGTAAAGCTAGAACGCAATTTTACCAAAGAAGAAATTGCCACTTTGTATTTGAACACAGTTGCTTATGGCGATAATGTTTTTGGCATTAGGAATGCATCCAAAACATTTTTTCAAAAAGAGCCAGACAGATTAAATGTAGAAGAAGCTGCTGTATTAATTGGAATGCTAAAAGGTGCAACATTGTACAATCCAAGAAGAAATCCAAAATTAGCATTAGATAGAAGAAATACGGTTTTGAATCAAATGGTCAGAAACAACTATTTGAAAGAATCGGAAGCAATTATTCTCAAGTCTAAACCAATCGAACTCAATTATAAAAAATTAGATGAAACAACTGGCCTAGGACCCTATTTCAGAATGGTCTTGGGAGAAGAAATGAAAAAATGGTGTAAAGAAAATAAAAAAAATAATGGAGATGCCTATGATTTGTACAGAGATGGTCTGAAAATTTACACCACTATCAATCCAAGAATGCAGTTGTATGCCGAAGAGTCTGTTGCCAAGCATATTAGCTACATGCAAAAATTATTAAACACACAAGAAAATATCAAAAACGGAACTGTTTGGAAAGGATATGAAAATGTATTGGAACAGGCTATGAAACAATCTGAACGTTGGAAAAATGCCAAGAAAGAGGGCCTTTCAGATGATGAAGCAAAAAAGACTTTTTATCAAAAAGTTCCCATGCATGTTTTTGCCTGGAACAACACAAGAGGCAAAGACACAGTAATGACCCCTTATGATTCTGTTAAGTACCATCGTCAGATGTTGCAAGCAGGCTTCATGGTAATGGATCCACTCAATGGACAAATAAAAGCTTGGGTTGGTGGAATAGATTTCAAAACCTTTAAATACGACCATGCTAATATCAATACCAAGCGTCAAGTTGGCTCAACCATTAAACCACTTTTATATAGTTTAGCTATAGAGGAAGCGGGTTTTACACCAAATACAGAAGTAAATGATATTCAACAAAGTTTTGGGAGTTATGGTATGGTGCCCAATACTGGAAAAACTTGCACAGGAACTACCATGTCAATGGCTATGGCATTAGCAAAATCCAGGAACTGCGCTTCTGCCTATATTTTAAAACAACTCGATAATACGGCGAATAATGGAGCTAAACGATTTGTGGAGTACCTGAAAAAATGTGAGATGAAGAGTACGCTTGACCCCTATCCTTCCATTGCATTAGGTGCCACAGAAATCTCATTGTATGAAATGATGCAAGCATACAGTATGTTTCCTGGAAGAGGTTTCAATGCAAAACCAATGTACATCACTCGAATTGAAGACAAAAATGGAAATGTTTTAGCCACATTCACCCCAAAACGCAAAGAAGTAATTAATGATGTTACCGCTTATTCAATCATCAAAATGATGCAGGGCGTAATGACCAATGGAACGGGGGCTGGAATTTGGGGATACGATATTCCGGGTGGATTAGAAATTGCCGGAAAAACTGGAACTACCAATGACAATAGTGATGCCTGGTTTATGGGATATACTCCTCAATATTTAGCTGGCGGATGGGTTGGTTGCGACGATAGATTCATTCGCTTCAATAGTGAAAATCTAAATGGTCAGGGCGGTAGAGCCGCAATGCCTATCTGGGCTTATTTTTTTAACAAAGCAGCAGCTGATGCCAATTGCGGTATAGATACCAAGTTGACTTTTATCAAACCTGATATCATGAATGATGATATTAATATCGATTATATTAATGGCATAACGCCAATACTAGGAGGAGAAGGAGAAGATTTAGGCACGGGCACTTCTACTGACTACGAAGTTCCAAAAGATATTAAACCAGAAGAGTTAGGTGCCGAATCTCAAATCATATTAAAAGAAGGTGAAAAACCAGTTGATCTAAAAGATAAAAAACCGGCTAATCTACCTGCAACACCTACCAATAAACCAGGCGAAAAACCAGCAGAAAAGCCAAAAACAGTAATGCCTAAAAAGCCAGGGGGAGGAAATAATTAATTGATGTAAACTATACCGAAGTTTTGTTCTAATCCTTTAGAAGACTTGTATACAGCACCAAGCCAATCTTTTCCAAATTTTGCATAATAAATGGAAAAATTATCTTGCCTTTCTTGTAAACTATTGTTCGGAAACAAACTTGATTTCAATTGGTTGATTTGCTGAATGGAGCTTTGAAATTTTTTCTTCTCCGCCCGAAGCAGCTTCTTTTCCAATTGCTCTACTTTTTTTATCGTTTTAGTTTTGATAGCAATTACATGATCCACTAATGAAGTATCGATAGCACCCGATAAATTTTGCAATTGCAGGTACAATGCATCAAACTCAACCAATTCTTTTGCCAAAGACAGTTGATGCACACTATTGAATTTTACATTACTGTTAACCAATTCAAGTACATCTTTAAAAAGGTCAAGTTCACTTAATGATAATTTTTTTATTTTTTCTCTTTGCAATTGATCAATAAATAAAAATGAATTCCTTAATACTAAAACTGGATAAGGAATATTCACTGCTTTGAAAACATTTTTTAATTCCAACCAATAGGCCAATTCTCCCCCACCCCCAATAAAAGCAATATTGGGCAAAATCATTTCTTGAAAAACACCCCTCAAAATCACATTAGGACTAAATCGCTCTGGATAATTTGCTAATTCTTGCAGCATTTCTTCTTTAGAAAAAACAAGCTGCAACGCTTTGATTTCGAATTGGCCTTCGGCATTCAATTCAATTCTTTCGCGATGGTTATCAGTTAAATAAAATAAATTAATATTTCTACCTGATGCCTGTACTTTATAATTCAAAGAAAGTGATGCTGCCGCTTTCTCTACAATTGGATGAGAAAACTGTTCTAATAATTCTTTTAGTATCACCGAAGAAAAAGCGGCTTTCAATTCAGCTTGATCTGGCATGAGTACCACTACCCCATAATCTGCAAACAACTGATTCACTAATTCCAATGTAGCTTGTTGTATCAATTTCCCTTCGGCATAACTAGCCTTATATAATTCAATTAACTCATTACCAAATGGCAATACTCCTATTTGCCCTTCGATAGAATGCATCATTTGAAGAAATGATTGATCTACCCGCATTCTACCTACTGCACCAGTTTGTTTTGTATGCCAAATTAAAGACTGACCTCCTATATGTATAGTTCCCAATTCTTCTAAATCTGCATCTTCGCTGCCCATATAATAAACAGGAACAAATTTCTTGTCTGGAAATTGCAGTGTTAATTCTTCAGCCAATTTTACTGCATGCATTATTTTATAAATAAAATACAAGGGGCCAGTAAAAATATTGGGTTGATGTGCTGTAGTGACGGTGAACACATTTTCTTGCTGCAATAAGTCAATATTCGTTTTTACTTTTTCAGAAATAGCCAAGCCGTTATATTGCTTTTGAATGGTATTGACCAATAAAGTTCTATCGGTGTTTATTTTTTTTCTATTATCAATGGCTGCACGTATACCTTCGATTGTTGGAGCATGTTCGTAAAATGGTTTTAGCAAATCAGACTGCTGCAAATAATCAGTTACAATTTTCGAAAAAGCTTGGGTGCTATCGTAAGGCAAATAAGAAGTAGTACAATCCATATGATCAGTAAAAATACAAATTCATTTAAGCATTGCATTATTTATTCTCTCAGTTAAACCTGTCGGGATTAAAGGAGCCAATATCCATACTTGTTTGTTTGTCTTGAATCAACTCACTCACTAATTTTCCTGTACCAGCGCCTAAACTCAAGCCTACCATCGAGTGACCTGTTGCAATTACCAAATTGTTCCACTTTGCCGGCTTTCCTAAATAAGGCAAGCCATCTGCAGAACATGGTCTAAAACCATACCAAATTTTTTCTAAGGAAGGCATTGGAATATCAAATTCAGGATAAAATCTTTTGACTGCTTGGAGCAATCCCTCCACCCTATTCATTCTTGGAGCTGTTTTAGTAGAAGTAATTTCCATGGTTCCTCCAAAACGAATTTTGTTGCCATCCATGGGGGTTAGCGCTGCTCTTCCTTCCACCAGCACTGCAGGATAATTGATTTTATAAGGGGAATTTTCGAGCGTGATTGAATAGCCTCTTCCGGGCATCAATAAAATATCTAAGTTTAATTGTGCAGCCAATTCACGGCTCCATGAACCCGTTGCCAAAACAACTGCGTCTGTTGCATAAAACTCCTTATTGGTTTTAATAGCAGTAATTTCTTTTCCTTTTTTCTCAAAACCAATAACTTCTGTATCCTTTATAAAATGCACTCCTCTGTCCTTCAATAAATTGAATAATCTATTCATCAATAGATTGGGATATAAATGCGCATCACAATTAAATAATACCGCTCCTTTGGCATTTAATTTAGTTTGTGGTTCCAATGCTTGGAGCTGATCGTAATTCAATAATTGAGTATCTGTTAAACCCAATTCATGTGCTTTCTCTACCAAATGCTTACATTTTTCTGCCCCAGCATCCGTTTGGAAAATTTCCAACAACCCTTTTTGCTCATATGCAAAAGAAAAGCCTGGAATGGCATTCCATTGCTCATACATTTTCTTGCTTAATATGGCAATATCTCTTAAAGGAATGGCAGATTTTTCTACATGAGCTGGAGTTGCAATTTGCATAAACTTTAGCCCCCATTTAATTAAACTAATATCTAATCGGGGTTGTACATAAAAAGGGCTTCTCGAATTCCACATCCATTTAAGCCCCTGTTTAACGATACCAGGTGTAGCCAATGGAACAAAATGACTCGGACACACATAGCCTGCATTACCGTAGGAACAATTATTAGAAAAATCATTCTTATCTATAACCGTAACGTCAAACCCTGCTTCATTTAAATAATAGGCACTACTTAATCCAATAATGCCTCCACCTATTACTGCCACTTTCATTGATACTTGTTTTAAATATTTTGGAAAATTACAGAAAAAACAGCTTACTAGGAGAAGAACTGACTCATTTTAGGTTCTTTCAAGTAACTTAGATAAATAGAATTGTTGATATGGAAACCTACGGAAGAATTTTATTATTTGCAATGCCCGCATTTTTAGCATTGGTACTATTTGAAAAATGGTGGGGATGGAGAAAGGGAAATGATACTGTTAGAACGATGGATATGATATCTAGTCTTACATCGGGTATAACCAACTCTACAAAAGACGTGCTGGGTCTAAGTATTGCGGTACTCAGTTATGATTGGATGGTAACCCATTGGGCTTTTTTTCACATCAATTCTACCATATTGATTTACATCATTGCATTTATTGCTTTAGACTTAACAGGCTATTTAGTACATCGTATAGACCATGAAATCAACTTTTTTTGGAACGCCCACTTAATTCATCACAGCAGTGAGGATTTTAATTTGGCATGTGCTTTAAGGCAAAGCATTTCCACTTTTTTCAGACTTTTTACCATTTTTTTATTGCCAGCTGCATTATTAGGGGTACCCACCCAGGTAATTGCTATTGTAGCCCCCTTGCATTTATTTGCTCAATTCTGGTATCATACTCAACATATCCATAAATTAGGTTGGCTAGAAAATATCATAGTCACTCCTTCGCACCATCGAGTTCATCATGCTTTGAACCCAGAATACCTCGATAAAAATTATGGACAGATCTTTATTTTTTGGGATAAATGGTTTGGTACATTTCAAGAAGAATTACCAACTATAAAACCTGTTTATGGAATCACAAGGCCAGTTAGAACTTGGAACCCAATTAAAATTAATTTCACCCATATTGCACTCCTGATAAAAGATGCATGGCATACAAAAAATTTAATCGACAAATTAAGAATATGGTTTATGCCCACCGGCTGGAGGCCTTTAGATGTTACTAATCAATATCCCATATACAAAATTGATGACCCTTATCATTTTCAGAAATACGATACTATTAACAACAAATGGTTAACTACCTGGACATGGATACAAATTTCAACACTATTGCTATTCATTAGTTATCTGTTTGGAAATATTGCTTCTATTGGTAGCCCAGGCATGTTTTATTATGGGGCTTTTATTTATTTATATGTTTATGCATTCACCGATTTAATGGATGAAAATACCAATGCATGGATTTGGGAACTGAGCAAATCGGTTCTGGGCATTATTTTATTGTATACAACCAAAGATTGGTTTGGAATTGGAAATATTTGGGCAGCATTGCCCTACATGATTGCCGCTTATTTTGTTGTTTCACCAATCATTGTATTTCAACTTGCAAAAGCCCACTTTAAATCAGCATCAATTGCATAAGTTATAACAAATCATCACTCGTAAAACTCAAGGGCAATAACATGGCAGCATTGGGAATAACAAAGACCTTACCTTCCATGCCGCTTAAGATCAATTTTATGGGATGTTTAAGCCTGGATTCATATTCCAATAAACTTTGTCGGCAGATTCCGCAGGGAGAAATCGGATGATCACTCTCTCCATTTAAATTATGATAGCTGATAGCCATTGTATGAATCGCTGTATTTGGATAAAAAGAAGAAATGGCCGATATCAAAACTCTTTCTGCGCACAAACCAACAGGAAAGCTTGCATTCTCCTGATTGCTTCCATTCACTATTTCTCCATTAGCTAATAATGCTGCTGCACCCACTTGAAAATTGGAATAGGGTGCATAGGCTGTAGAAGTAATGCTCCTAGCTGCCTCTAATAAATTAGCATCAACCTTATTCAGCCCTTTTATTGATTGATGCACTTCATAAATAAAATGTACTTCTTTCTGCTTCATAACCAAACCCAGTTTAGACAAAAAAGTCCTTCGAGCGCTATGCTTGAAGGACCCTCTTGGTATAGGAAGATACAACTTTTAATTGATTACCTTAAATATACGCTTCCATCTTGGCCCCTTCTCCCAGCTGAACCAAATCAATGAAGCTTTCCCTACTATATTGGTTTCCGGAACAAAACCCCAAAATCTACTATCCTGACTTCTATGTCGATTGTCTCCCATCATCCAATAATAATTCAATGTAGGAATATAGCTATTGGCTTCTTTCCCATTGATAATAAACTTACCATTAACTTCTTCTAAAGTATTTTTTTCATACACAGTAATAAGCCTCCTATACATTTCAATGGTAGAAGCGTTTACAGGAATCGACTCCCCTTTTTTAGGAATTTTTATTGGACCATAATTATCAAGGGTCCAAGGATAATTGGCATCATCATTCGGAAAAAACATTCCAACATGTGTATCAACATATTTTTCCATTGAAACAACATTTGGTTGAGCTTTTACTTTTGCAGCTTCACTTGCCGTCATATTAAAAACCACAGTAAACTTATCAGGCCCTTGCGAATACTGCCCCTTTGTATCTTCTGGATCTATGCCCAATTCATTCTTTAAAAAATCATCGGCAAAGGAATTTCCATTTGTAGTAACAATGTATTCAGTTTGTGCACCTGGCGGCTCATACGCAGGTTGATTATTTACAAATAATTCGGCATTTTTAACTTGTATGATATCTCCAGCTATACCAACACAACGTTTAATATAGTTGTCTGTTTTATCCATCGGATGAACAAGAATAGGATACTCAGCCATTAATGCTTCTCTATTACCTTTGTATTGGCTGCTTCTCAACACTTCATAATAAGTAATCTTGCTTCCAAAGTCTGGTAAATTAATGATGGTATCACCAGCAGGAAAATTAAATACCACAGCATCATTTCTTTGCACTTCATTAATAACAGGAAGGCGTTTATATGGAATTTGAACCTCTTTAATATAGGATGGCGTAGTTAATGAAAAAGGCATTGTATTGTGTACAAAAGGAAAAGACAAAGGTGTTTGTGGAACTCTTGCCCCATAAGTCATTTTACTAACAAACAAAAAATCATTCACCAACAATGTTTTTTCCATACTTTCTGTTGGAATCACGTAAGCCTCAAATACAAATGTTCTGATTAATGTTGCGGCAACAACTGCAAAAACACCAGCATCAATCCACTCTCTGGATGCTGGTTTATAATATAATTTTAAAGACTCAGGTCCATAAAATTTTTCTTTTTGTGAAAAGCCTAAATAAGGAAAATAAATAAAAGGAATTAAAACAGTTGCCGCATGATCTAGTACAGAAACTTTCTTGAAATTCATTACAAAAATAATGGCAATCCAAATGGTGATAAACTGACCAGCAATAGGAATAAGTTGTAGCCAAAACCAATACTGCTTTATCCCTGTTTTTTGAACAATTAACCAGGTATTGTAAAATGGAACCAACGCTTTCCAAGGCTCAATTCCAGCTTTCTTAAACATCCCATACAAACCAATATGCCAACCAATCAATCCAACAATAAAAAGCAATAATCCCATAATATTAAATTAAGTAGTAACAAAAATATCCAATTAGTATACAAACTGCCGAATTATTACAAAATGTTTTGCTAAATGTACATTCTAACGTCTTTAGCTGTTATTTCCTTGCCAGACAAGATAATCAATCGCTCAACCACATTTCTAAGTTCGCGGATATTTCCTGTCCAATTATGTTTTTGAAGCGCTTCTAAAGCCGCTGGTTCTATTGATTTTACCGATTGCCTGTATTCAAGTGCAATTTGTTCTAAAAAATGATTTACCAAGAGGTCAATATCAGCTATTCGCTCATTTAAGGAGGGTACATGAATTAAGATTACGCCTAAACGATGGTATAAATCTAAACGAAAGTTTTTTGCTTCTACTTCTTTCAATAAATCCTTATTGGTAGCAGCAATTACCCTTACATCTACACTGATTTCCTTATCGCCCCCTACTCTGGTTATTTTCCCCTCCTGCAATGCTCTCAATACTTTTGCCTGAGCTCCTAAACTCATGTCTCCAATCTCATCTAAAAATAAAGTACCCCCATTGGCTTGTTCAAATTTTCCGATACGCTGTTTTATGGCAGAAGTAAAAGAGCCTTTTTCATGCCCAAATAATTCGCTCTCAATTAATTCACCAGGAATGGCTGCACAATTCACTTCAATGATTGGTGAAGCTGATCGATCACTTTTTTCATGAAGCCATCTAGCTACCAATTCTTTACCAGTTCCATTTTCACCAGTTATCAAAACCCTTGCATCGGTTGGGGCAACTTTTTCGATGGTCTCTTTAATTTGAATGATCGGTTCACTATTTCCAATAATTTCTTGAACGCCTGCCACTTTTTTCTTTAGCACTTTTGTTTCTTGAACAAGTAAGGTTCTGTCAAGAGCATTGCGTAATGTGATCAATAATCTATTTAAATCCGGAGGTTTAGCAATATAATCAAAAGCGCCTTTTTTTACTGCATCTACGGCTGTTTCTATATTTCCATGACCACTTATAATAATAATAGGTATTTCAGGAAAAATTTCTTTAGCCTTTTGCAAAAATTCAATCCCATCCAATTTAGGCATTTTAATATCGCATAATACTGTATCAAAATTCCCTGCTTTAAACTTTCTCAAACCCTCCTCTCCATCATTTGCTTCCTCTACCAAATATCCTTCATTAGAAAGAATATCTTTTAACACATTGCGTATAGCTTTTTCGTCGTCGATGATTAATATGGATGCCATAGAATTATTTGTTTGCTAAGTTAATCATTGAAACCCGATTCGAATACCCGCATAAAAGTTTTTTGATGGGGCGGGATTAAAATATCGATTACCGGCTGCATTAATATCATTCCCCAAACTATATAATTGATTCAATAAATTATCCGCACCAATAAATGCATCAATTTCATATTTCTTCCATTGAACCAATTTGCCCATTTTAGCCTGAACCAATTGATTGCTCTCTGTAAAAACAGTATTAGCATCATTTAAAGGAATTCGACTTGCAGCATTTATTGATAAGTTAAAATAATACCCATTTAGCAATAGAGACTGTATACCAATAAAAACAATTGTTTTAGGCACCCCGGTGATTGCATTTCCATTGAATGAATTTACCCCTTGCTTGTATTCAAGAAACCGATAAGGTTGATAGCTCAAAGAGCCATTGATCAAAAGCTGCCTCATTATTCCTGTTTTTCGGCTAATCAAATTGTTTTTAATCAATAATTCTATTCCTTCTTGTAAAGAAGATCCAGCATTTATAAAATATTCTGCTCCAGCTACATCATTCCTCCTTACAATAGCATTATTCAGTTTAAATCGATAGTATGATAAATCCAAAATTAAATGATTGCCAAAAATATTTCCCTTAACACCTGCTTCAAAATTCCAACCCCTCTCCGCTTCTAAAAAAGGATAGAAATTACCATCGGATGGTCTTACTTCAGCCAAACTTGGCGATGAAAAACCTTTAGCTGCTACTAGGTATAAAAACATATTTTTCGTTGCCTGAAAAGACATTGCAATTCTTGGAACAAAGGGGGCATTGATTATTCTTGAATTTAAAATCGGCTGAGCATCTGATAGCCTTTTATAATCGTACAATTGTTGATTACTACTAAACCCAGCTGTAACCAATAGTTTTTTAACAACTTGCCATTTCAATTGAGAGAAAAAAAATTGTTGTTTACTAAAAACAACATCTTTACTAATAACATTCCCAGCAATACCGGCATTATTCAAGTAATTATTGATTAAAGACTCATTCATCAATAGCTCAATTCCATTTATCCATTGTATCTTATTGTTATTATTTAATGGTGTGTAAACATGTTGAAAACCAATATTCATATTGGTTTCATTTCTTTGTTCGTAGTTGGTTATAAATGGATTTTTAAATCCAGTTCTATTAAGTGAAACAAACCATTTTATACTATGGTACTCATTGAACTGATGTTTATGTGAAATGGCCCCAAAAATTGTTCGATTAAAAACAGCTGTATTTTGTTGAACAGATCCGGGCAATGTAGCAGTTGGTTGTCGAGACAATTGAGGATTCAATTGCATTTGAGCCGAAGTGATTCCGCCAGGAGTTCCATAATTTAAATCTGTTAGAAACAACAAAGTATTAAAAATACTTTTTCTGGTTTTCATGGCTGTTTGCCATACCAGTCCATTTTTTTGAAGAAAAGATTGTTCTCTATATCCATCTGTAACCAATCGATGAATTTGCAAAGAAGAGCTGAATTTTTTGTTTGAATATTTCCATTCTCCCTGTTGCTGATTCATTCCAAAAGCCCCAACAGACAATCCGAAATGAAAAGATTGATTTATTGAATCAGACAATAAAATAGGTTTATTCAATAAAATAGCGCCTCCAGTGCCAGCCCCATACATACTAGAAGCAGGGCCTTTTGCTATTTCGATTTGGCTAACAGATTGTAGATCTAATAAATTAATATAGGTATTTCCTGTTGCATCCGACAAAGGGATTTCATTCCAATACACTTTGATATTTCTAACCCCAAAAGGCGAACGCAAAGAACTTCCTCTAAGTGATACTCTATAACTGCCTGGAGATCGTTCTTCCATTCTAACACCAGGCAAACTATTCAATACTGGAACAAAAGATAAGGAGGAAAAGCTCGCTAAATCTTTGGAAGAAACCAATGCAATGGAACCCGGAACTTCTTTCCAACGTTCGTTGGTATTAAAAGCAGTAACAATAACTTCTTTTAAAATAGAATCTTTTTGAAAACTGATTGTATCAGATTGCGCCATCACTGAGTGAATCATCAAACAGCTAAAAGAAAAGAATACGCAATTTTTAAACACAATTATTTTTTCATGTACATCACTTCTTTCACCAACTTAACTGTTCTACTAACATCTGGCATAGCCAATGCAGTTAAATTAGGAGCATAGTGCATAGGAGCATCTGCGCTGGTAATACGGCGAATTGGTGCATCTAAATAATCAAATCCTTCTTTTTGTATGCGATAGGTGATCTCAGAAGAAACAG
>JBILRH010000175.1:0-3243 GCA_044372715.1 Sediminibacterium sp.
CCCAAAGAAAGCAGCAAAAAAAGCAGCTCCTAAAAAGAAAGTAGCCGCTAAAAAACCTGCAGCAAAAAAAGCAGCCCCAAAGAAAGCAGCTAAAAAAGCAGCTCCTAAAAAGAAAGTGGCCGCTAAAAAACCTGCAGTTAAAAAAGCAGCCCCAAAGAAAGTAGCAAAAAAAGCAGCTCCTAAAAAGAAGGTAGCCGCTAAAAAACCTGCAGCAAAACCAGTTGTTGCTAAAAAACCAGCTGTAAAAAAGAAGCCTGCTGCAAAAAAACCTACTCCAGCTCCTGCACCGGCTCCAGTAGTAGTTGCAACTCCTGCACCAGCAGTAGAGGCACCAACACTTTTTTCAACAGAAACATCTACAAATGACAATGGTGGTACAGCAAGTTAAACCAATCATCATTCTGCATAAGTAATACCCGATTCTGGGTCTTCCCAGTTAATCAACTTACCGAATCAAAAAAACCCTCTTCTATCACAATGATCAGAAGAGGGTTTTTTAATTATAGTATTTTTAAAATACCTTTAATAATGTTCAATTGTTAACAGATTAATTAAATCATTATGCGAATTATTCTAATGGCCATCTTGTGCAGCCTTGTGTTGAGTAATGCTGCTCAAAGCAATTCAAAAATTACCGAAAAAACCAAAAATATGAAAAGCTATGATGGCTTTTTTCCTTATTGGTGGGATGCATCAAGCGGAAAAGTTTGGCTATTGGTAAATAAATTGGATCAGGAATTTTTATATGTTAATTCTTTACCTGCTGGCTTAGGATCTAATGATCTTGGGTTAGACCGAGGCCAAATAGGCGATTCACGAATTGTTTATTTTCACAAAGTGGGTAAGAAATTATTGATGATTCAACCTAATTACGATTACAGAGCAGTAACAACAGATAAAAATGAGCAGCGTGCTGTTAGAGAATCATTTGCTCAATCTACAATTGCCGGATTTACGATTGATGAAGAAGAAAACAATCAAGTTTTAGTAGACATTACTTCATTTCTTTTAAGAGATGCTCATGGCGTATCAGATAAAATAAGAGCCATGCGACAAGGTAATTATATTTACAACGAAGCCAGGTCTGCTATATACATTAACAACACTAAAAATTTTCCAAAAAACAGCGAATTTGAAGCATCTGTAAGTTTTACTGGCGGAGCTGATGCTGGCAGATTTGTAAGTAGTGTTACTCCATCTACAGAAGCCATTACACTTAGAATGCACCATTCTTTTGTAGAATTACCAGACAATCAATATAAGCCCCGCCAATACGATATTAGAAGCAGTTATATTGGCATGAGCTTTTTTGATTACAGCAGCGATTTTACAGAGCCAATTGAAAAAATATTTATTAAAAGACATCGGCTAAATAAAAAGGATCCTTCAGCATCCATCAGCGAACCGGTAAAACCAATTACTTATTATTTAGACAATGGTACCCCAGAACCCATTCGCTCTGCTTTATTGGATGGAGCAAGATGGTGGAACCAAGCTTATGAGGCGGCAGGATATAAAAATGCATTTATCGTAAAAATTTTACCCGATTCTGCTGACCCTATGGATATCAGGTACAATATGATCAACTGGGTACATCGTTCTACCAGAGGTTGGAGCTATGGGGCATCAATAGATGATCCAAGAACAGGAGAAATTATTAAAGGACAGGTAACATTGGGTTCTTTAAGAGTTAGGCAAGATTATTTAATTTTTACAGGCCTTTTGTCTCCATATGAAAATGGTAAACCTGTACCTGAAACCATGAAGCAAGCTGCTTTGCAAAGATTGAGGCAACTGGCTGCTCATGAAGTGGGTCATACTTTAGGATTACAACACAATTATGCATCAAGTGTAAATAATCGAGCTTCGGTAATGGATTACCCGCACCCAAATGTTTTTGTAAACAATCAAGGTAAAATAGATTTCTCCACCGTATATACCAATGAAATTGGTGACTGGGATAAAAGAGCCATCATGTATGGTTATTCCGACTTTGCACCTGGCACCAATGAAAATCAGGCGCTGAATGATATTTTAGCGGAAAATACAAAAAGAGGATTGTTGTTTATTGCAGATGCCGATGCAAGAGCTGCAGGCGGGTTTCATCCCAATGCACATTTATGGGATAATGGAAAAGATGCAGTTGCTGAATTAAAAAATGTATTGGCTGTTCGTCAAAAAGCCATCGACCAATTTAGTGCAGATGCAATTAGAATGAATACACCCATGAGTAAATTAGAAGAAGTTTTGGTGCCTGTTTACAATTATCATCGTTATCAGGTAGAAGCTGCTACTAAATTGATT
Source organism: Sediminibacterium sp. (assembly GCA_044372715.1). Classification (GTDB taxonomy): domain Bacteria; phylum Bacteroidota; class Bacteroidia; order Chitinophagales; family Chitinophagaceae; genus Sediminibacterium. The sequence goes on from JBILRH010000175.1 coordinate 2,305, forward strand.
GGCGGGATCAATTATAGTTACAATATAAGAGGCGATTTACAAGTAAACCCTACCATCTTGCCAAAAGCCACACAAGAAGCCGCTTTAAATGAAGTACTTGCCTGCTTATCACCAAGCGTACTTTCACTACCTGAAAAAATTGTAGGTATTATACCTCCACGCCCACCAGCTTATTATAATATTGGGGAACTCTTTCCTAAAAGAACAGGAATGAGCTTTGATGCATTGGCCGCAGCAGAAGCAATAACCAATTTTGAATTGAGTTTTTTATTCAATCCAGAACGAGCAAACAGATTGGTTCAATTAAAAGCAAGAGCCAATAGTTTGGGATGGGATGATGTGTTGGATGCAATTATCAATGCTACTTGGAAATCCCCAGAAGAAAAAGGATTAAAGAAATCGGTGCAAGAACAAACCCAACAAATGGTACTCACTTGGATGCTGGGCCTCAGCCAAAGCGAACAAAGCAATTACCAAGTAAAATCCATTTGCTTTGATCGATTAAAATCGCTTAAAAATTACGCAACTCAAATGAGTAAAACAGCTGCAAATAAATCACATTATTTGTATGCAGTTGAGCGTATTGAAAAACCAAAAGACATTGCATTACCGCAACACAAAGAAATTCCTCCTGGAGCACCTATTGGTTGCGACTGGGATTGATCTTATTGAGCGCAGTTAGAATGTTGGTTTAATGTCTGAATAAATTAACAAAGCTTGATACAAACGTCAACTGCTTTAAAATTGCTGAATTCTCCTCGCTCTGCGATGTCGAATTCAAAGCGCGCAATTTTAAAAAGGTTTCCTTTTTGTATCAAGCTTTGTTTTTCTGTAATATCAATTAAACCAACATTCTAACTGGCTCTTCCAATAAAGATTTCAGTGTTTGTAAGAAAGCGGCTCCGGTAGCTCCATCAACAGAACGATGATCGCAACTCA
>JBILRH010000132.1:0-4830 GCA_044372715.1 Sediminibacterium sp.
CACCACTTATTTTATTATTGCCTTTTTGCTCATTTTCTAAGTCTTTTAATAAACTTTCCTGTGCAAGAATAGGAATTGAAAAAAGCATCACTAAACTCATTGTATAAAAAATCTTCGCACTCATAAATTATTTTTTTGAACTTGATAGATGGCCTTAACGGTGATGCTGATATTTTTAGCGATTTTATCTTTTACCAATTTGGGTATTTGAATAGAGAAGTCATCTAATAACAAATCAAAGACTGCATCCCCAATAATTTTTCCTTCTTTAATTTGTAACTGAGCATGCGAATTGATTTCTTTGCTTTTTCCATGTAGCTGCATTGTTCCTTTCACAATTAGTTTATATACAGCATCTTTATCCAATCTAATATCATTGAAGGGTTGAATAGTTCCTTTAAAGTATGCGCGAGGATATTTACTGCTTTCTACATAGTTTTCATTAAAATGCTCTTGCATTAAAGCATTTGGAAAAATAAAACTCTTTAACAATAAACTAATTTCTATAACGCCTGTTTTTAAATCAATAACAGAAAGTCCTTGATTATTAACTGCTGTAATATTTTCAAGAGGCATTGTAGAAAAAAACTTGACGGATGCGTCTCTGCTCAACAATCTGTCCTGTGCATCAAGCGGCAATATTGAGATTAAGCATAAAAGAAAAAACAGATACTTCATGCATCTAATTGTTTTGGGCTCCAGAAGATACCCAACATGAAATAGCATTTTTTTGTGCGGTGGTAAGAGAACTACCCTTAGGCATAGAGCCAGATTCAACCGAAATTTTAATTGAAGCTGCTACAGCTTTTATTTGAGTATAATTGGTTAAAGCCCCTGGGCCACTAGAGCTGCCTGCATTGTGGCAACCAGATGCTCCGCAGCTATTTTGAATTATCGGGAATACCACTGCAGAAAATCTACTGTCTATAGTACTACAATTTAATGTTGTGCCACCTGAACCACCGCCGGTTGTACCTGAATCGGACTTAGAGCATGCTGCCACTGTAACCATAACAATGATAATAGTAAGTACAGATAATTTTTTCATAACAGATAGATTGATTGTATGAATTGATGTTGTTTAAACAAAAGCCTCATATTAAATATAACGTTGTATCGTGAATTAAAAAAATTGATGGTGTTAACTTTATTCAAACAAAGAAACCCTATAAAACAAAAAACCGAAGCAAGGACTCCTTACTTCGGTTTAATTTTCATTCTTTTAACCCCTATCTTTTATTTAGGAACAGTCATCAATTACTCAATTGGCTTATAATCTTTAAACAATTTCACAGGAGCTGTTTCCGCCAATGTTCTATATTGCTTCCAAACCCCATCAAACAAAGTGTTGGCCTTTTTAATTACACCATCCAAAGCTTCTTCTGCATAACCCATGATGCGATTTTCTTGTTCGCCTGGCATAGCAGTTTTACCCATAACAACTTGACGCGCTTCACCTAAAATTCCAGTTACGGTTTCTTGAGGAATATTGCCATAGCCTTGTTTCAATTGAGGTTTGCCATTGAGCATTTCTTTAATTTCTTTAATTCCATCATTTACTTGCTTACCCACTTTGCGCAATGTATCTGCATCTTTACGTTCCATATTACCATAGCCAGCTTCAACTTTTTTGATAATTTCTTCTGCTTCGGTAATACGATCATTCAAAGCAGTCAATTTTAATGTTGATTTTTCCATTCTTGTATTCGCTGCACGAATGGCATTTCTAAGAGCCAACGGTGTTGGGGCATTTGGATCGTCGTTCACAACCACCATTGTACTGTCTTTTAAATCTCTTCCCAAGCTCATCACTACTTTATAAGTTCCTGGATCAACAGGTAAACCACCTGGCTCTGCAGATCCACCACCTGCTCCACCAAAACGACCGCCGCCTCTTCCACCACCGCCACCACCTTGGCGAATACCACGACCTTCCATTCCCCAATAATATTTATTGAAACCCGAATCTGCCCTGGTTCTTAGATTTCTTACATTCACTCCACTCGCATTGTAAATGGCAATTTGTAAAGTATCTGAAATTTTATTTTTACCCGTGTCTGCAGAAGTTTTATTTACAAAGAAACTCAAAGGCGCACCTGTTCTTTTATTCTCCCCTTCATAAGTGCCATAAGTACTGTATTCAATACCTGATGCATTTTTCATTTTAGCTTGATAAGCTTGTGGTGCATCAAAAGCAGTTAGCTTATTTGAAAATACTTGTCCTTTGTTTGCAGCTACTTTTCTGAGTGGACGGATATCATCCAAAATCCATAATGCTCTACCAAATGTTGCAATTACTAAATCTGCTTCTCTTTCTTGAATAGCCATATCATAGGTAGATACAGAAGGATAACCATTTTTAAATTGCTGAAAATTAGTGCCGTTATCTAAGCTAACCCAAAGACCTTGCTCAGTTCCTACAAAAATCAAATTGGGTTCTACTGGATCTTGAATAACACACAAAGCATATCCTACTACTTTCTTTTCATCCACCATGCGGGTCCAGGTTTTACCGTAGTCGTTAGTTCTGTAAACAAAAGGACGCATTTCTCCTCTACGATAATCGTTCACGATTACAAATGCTTCTCCTCCATTGTGTTTAGATGCTTTGATTTGTGGAACCCAAGCCCCTAAAGGCATTCCGGGTAATTTACCTCTAAAATTGGTCCATGTTTTTCCACCATCTCTGGTTAACTGTACATTACCATCATCTGTTCCTACCCAAATTACTCCTTGTTCTTTAGGAGAAGGTTCAATAGTTAATATAGTACAAAAGTTTTCTGCGCCAGTGATATCTACAGAAATCCCTCCATTATTACTTTGGTCGATTTTTACAGAATCATTGGTAGTTAAATCTCCAGAAATTTGTTCCCAAGAAGCACCTTTATTGGTACTCTTATTTACAAACTGGCTTCCATAATAAATGGTGGCCTTATCAAAAGGATCTTGCGCAATAGCGGCATTCCAGTTAAAACGTTGTTTCATTGTTTTGCTAGGTCTCGGAGGACGTATACTCCATTGTTCGCCTGTTGCGATATTGTAACGAGATACGCTTCCACCTTGACTCATGGTGTACACCCAATTAGGATCTTCCTGATCTGACATTACATCAAATCCATCTCCACCACTTACTCCTTGCCAAAATGCATTTCTAATTCCAGATCTTCTCCAAACATAAGCAGGGCCATGCCAGCTACCATTGTCTTGCAAACCACCCATTACATTGTATGGAATTTGATTGTCTACATTGATATGATAAAACTGACCCAAGGGTAATTTTTCATCAAACTGCCATGTTTTACCGCGATCGCGTGAAATGCCTATTCCACCATCATTTCCGTCGATGATAAAATTAGCATCATAAGGATGAATCCACCATGCATGGTGATCGGGATGAATACCACTATAAGGAATCACCGACTTAAAAGTTTTTCCACCATCATCACTTACTGATATTTCTTGATAGATATTGTACAATCTGTTTTCGTTTTTTGGATCAACTGCTATATCCTGAAAATAAAATGCACGATTGGTAACTACGGCAGGATCACTGTTTACCAATTCCCATTTAACACCTCCATCATCAGTGCGGTACAAACCGTTTTTGGCCGACTCTAACATTGCATATACCCTATTTGGCTCTGATCTACTGATACTAATTCCAATTCTGCCATATTCTCCATCAGGTAAGCCTTCGGCTTTACCTAATTTCTTAAACGATTTACCTCCATCATGGGTAACATAAAAGCCACTGCCGGTACCACCACCTTTTAAACTCCATGGCGTTCTTTTATGCTCGTACATATTAACAAACAACTTATTGGGATTTACGGGATCCATTACCATATCTCCTACACCACTGTTTTGATTGGTGTATAAAATTTGTTTCCATGTTTCTCCACCGTCGGTGGTTTTATACACGCCTCTTTCTGGATGATCTGCAAATGGATTTCCCATTGCACCAACATATACCACATCTGCATTAGTAGGATCTACAATGACGCGATGAATATTGCGGGTCTTTTCCAAACCCATACGCTTCCAGGTTTTACCGCCATCCATACTTTTATAAATACCTTCTCCTAAGCTGATAGAATTACGCGGATTGCCTTCTCCAGTTCCAGCCCAAACAATTGATGGATTGCTTTGTGTAATAGCAATTGCGCCAATATTTTGAATAGGTTGTTCATCAAAAACAGGAACCCAACTTGCTCCACCATTTTCTGTTTTCCAAACACCGCCACTAGCGGTTCCTAGAAAAATAGTATTTGGACTATTCCAAACTGCATCAATTGCAGTTACACGACCACTCATTCCAGCAGGTCCGATATTACGGGGCTTCATTGTTTTGAAATGTTTGGCTAAATCGATTGGCTGTGCAGAAAGAGTTAGCACAACAAATAACCCTAAAAGGGCAATCATCATTTTTCTCATATCAGTTGATTATTTGGAAATTGAAATATCTGAAATAATCGGCCATTTACCAAATAGTTAGGACGAGTGGCCTATATTTATAGGTAAAATCCCGATTTTAAATCAATTAATCAACTGCGAATACCGTGAGCGATCAAACGTCAAATAAAACTTTTCAACTCAATGCTGTTCAAACAGGCATCTATGCAGCCATAGTAGCATTTTTAACCTATACCATGATTTTTGGATTTAGAAAATCGTATACGGTTTGCACATTCGATGGAATGGTATTTTGGGGATTGGGTTATAAGACCTTATTGGTATTAAGTCAGATGATGGGGTATTTGATGGCAAAGTTTTATGGAATCAAATTTATTGCAGAGCTAAAAAGACTGAATCGATATAAAATTGTTTTGC
>JBILRH010000133.1:0-4818 GCA_044372715.1 Sediminibacterium sp.
TAATATTTGTTTTTCAGAAGGAAATGAATTTGATTATATCTCTTCTAAGCAAGAACATAATTTTGAGAAACCTATTCAATGGGTTTCGATAGTTCAACAGTTTTTTAATAATACATTAATTGCTGGTAATAGTTTTACCAGTGGTAACATTAAATGGGAAAGAAAAACAGATACAACAAATGACTTGGCAACCAGCTCTACTTCGTTGCAAATGAAACTACAGCCCGCAGCTTCTCTTACTATTCCATTTCAATTTTATATTGGCCCTAGCGATTATCAACTCTTGAGTAAACAAGCTCCAGAAATGGATAAAATTGTAAACTTAGGAAGAGATATGTATTCCTTTGTTCGCCCAATTAATAAATACATTATCATGAATGTATTTGATTTTTTTGCTGGGTTTGTAAAAAATTATGGTTGGGTAGTTTTATTGCTTACGCTATTTATTAGACTAGTAACTGCTCCGCTAACCTATAGTAGTTATCTAAGTGGTGCAAAAATGAAAGCAATGAAGCCTGAATTAGATACGCTGAAGAAAAAATTTGGCGACGATCAGCAAGGTTTTGCAATGGAACAAATGAAATTATTCCGAGAGGCAGGGGTAAACCCACTCGGCGGTTGTATTCCAGCTTTATTACAGATTCCTATTTTCTTTGCTTTGTACAGTTTCTTTAATTCCAATATTGCACTAAGAGGGCAGGAGTTTTTATGGAGTAAGGATCTTTCTTCCTATGATTCTATAGCTACTTTGCCATTTATGATTCCTGCATTTGGCAATCATATTAGCTTATTTACAATTACTGCTGTAATAACCAGTTTCTTGATTTCAATTTACAATATGAGCATGACTCCTACTCAGGATAATCCTGCGTTAAAGTATATGCCATATATTTTTCCATTCATGTTGTTGTTTATTTTCAATAGCCTTCCTTCTGCTTTAACTTGGTATTATACTGTGTCTAATATTATTACTTTGGCATTGCAGTTTGTTATCCAGAACTACATCATCGATCATGATAAGGTTTTGGCTAAAATAGATCAAAAGCGAAAAACGCCAAAGACCAAGAGTAAATGGCAGGAACGATATGAACAAATGATGGAAAGTCAAAAAAAGATACAAGATTTAAAAACAAAAACCAACAAGAAATAAACAAAACCAAAAACCCTTCTTTGATGGAGGGTTTTTTATTTAATTTTAGTGTATGAAAATTTGGACAGTTATATTCTTAAGCTTATTTGCTCAATCAATTGTTTGTGCGCAAACAAGGGTTGTTGCAGAATGCACTGTCAATTATTCCATTCAAATAAAAGGCGACGAAAAAATGGATAATGAAACTGCAGCATTGTTAAAGTCGAGTAGTAAAATAGTATATATCAAAGGCAATGATAGCAGGGTTGATTTGTTAAGTACTTCTTTTTTACAAACCTTGATTTATGATAAATCAACAGGAGGTGCAGTGATTATGCGCGAATTGGGTGCTAATAAGTTTATGACCAAATTAGACAATAAGGCCTGGGCAAGTTTAAATAGTAAATATACAGGTATGGTTATTACTTATCTGGATGAAGTCAAGCAGATTCTCGGCTATGAGTGTAAAAAGGCAATACTCCAATTAAACGATGGAAATACTTTCTCTGTATACTATGCCACAGCAATTAGTCCATCTGTAAGAGAATTTGAGTTTCAATTCAAAGATATTCCTGGCTTTGTTTTAGAATACGAGACCCTAGAAGGAAAAGGAGAGAAAATAACCTTTACTGCTACTAAAATTAACTTAAATCCAGTGCCAGCCTCGAAATTTGATATACCAACCAGTGGATATCGCTTACTCAATTAATGACTGCTAGGAGTAGGAGTTTTGAATTTTGGAACTTTCACTTTGAACTTATAAGGATAAATATAAGTAGTGTTTCCATTATCATACTGCAACATGCTGTTAATCTCCGAACCTTGAAAATTTGGCGTGGAATTTGGAATATTTATGCCCTTGTATTGTAAGCTCGACTTGATGGCATTAAGGGTTAATCCCTTTTTTGAATAATTGTGTAAGCTGCGCAAAGAGTATTTGCTATTGCGTGTTTTATCGTCTACAATTCCAGTGAATGAAAGGGCTGCATAAGACAATTGCATACTCATTAAGAGCAGCGTAGCCAGAGCTATTTTTTTATATGTAAACCATTTCTTCACCTTGCAAAATTAGTAATTATTCGGAACATGGTATTTTTTATTTTTATTAACATTCGATGAAAAACGTTAATATTCATCTAAATGGAAAAAAAATGACTAAAAATTTCATTTAATTAACCTAAATTAGGATAACCAATAGGCATATGCGAGAAAATCCCTACCGCGAAGACCGTGAAGAAATGAAGGAACTAATCAATCAGTACCTAAATTTAAAGCATGGTAAATCCCATAGTTTCTTGGAAGAAGACGCCTTTGAGCGTATAATTGAGTACTACGATGATAAAGATGATGTATCAGAAGCCATGGAAGCTGCTGAAATTGCTTTAGAGCAATTTCCTTACTCATCTAGCCTGATGATTAAAAAAGCCGACTTATTATTAGCTACTAGAAAATACCAAGAAGCCTTAGATATTTTAGAAACCGCTGGCTTATACGATAGTAGCGATTTGAATTTATACATATTAAAAACGGATGCTTATTTAGCATTAGATCAACAATCTAAAGCGGTTGAATTGTTGGAGTCTGCATTGGGCTTATTTGAGGGAGATGAAAGATTGGACTTATTATTTGAATTGGCAGATGTTTACGATGACTACGAAGAATTCGATAAGGTATTTGATTGTTTAAAAATGATTTTAGAAGAAGAACCAAGTAATGAAGAAGCTTTGTATAAAATTTGCTTCTGGACAGATTTCACTGGAAGAAATGAAGAAAGTATTCGTTTGCATCAACAAATTATCGAAGAATTTCCATTCAATGAATTGGCTTGGTTCAATTTAGCTGCAGCCTATCAAGGAATTAAGTTGTATGAAAAATCCATTGATGCATACCAATATGCTGTGGCAATAGATGAAAAATTTGATTATGCCTATAGAAATATGGGAGATGCTTTCTTGAGATTGCGAAAATACAAAGAGGCAATTGAGGTGTTAGAAAAAGTGTTGGAATTAACAAGGCCAGAGGACGTGATTTACGAGGCCATTGGTCATTGTTACCATCGAATGGGAAAAAATGCTCAAGCTAGATTCAATTATAAAAAAGCAGTTCATTTAAATCCGGATGATAGTAAACTGCATTACAAGATTGCAGTAACCTATATGTTAGAGGAACAATGGTCTAGTGCTTGCAAACAATTGGAAAATGCTATGCGTATTCATAGATCTATACCAGAGTATAATTTAGCAATGGGTGAGTGTAAGATGAATATGAACAAGTTTAAGGAAGCGATTCAATATTTTGGAACTGTAGTTCGTCATAAACCAAAGAATGTATCTGGTTGGGAAGCCTTAATTCGTTGTTTGTTAAAAGCTGAATTCTTTGATGAAGCGTTTGATCAATCAATGAATGCCCTTAAAGCAACTGATGCAAAACCAATCTTCTACTTTTATGCAAGTACAACTTTATTTGTGCTTGGAAAAAGTAAAGAAGCTTTGTTGCAATTAGAAGAGGGAATGAGTAAAGCGCCAAAATTACTCAAGAAATTTATCGAATTAAATCCTTCAATTTTACAAAATAATCAGGTAGTAGACATTATTGCTAGATGTAAAAAAACCAAGAAGATTTAGCATTTTTTTAGTACCCTTTTATGCTCTTAAAAAAGCTATTTCGATGGTTTTGCGTACCTTCGCCGCTGATTAAATCGAATCTATGAATTTCAATCTTACTCAAATTCCCGAACGAACCAAACAGCCTCGTAATTATGGTTTAACCATGGTAATGGATAAAGGGCTAAGCATCAACCAAGTAAAGGATTTCATGAGTGTTGCAGGGCCACATGTTGATATTGTGAAATTGGGTTTTGGAACCTCTTTTGTAACCCCCAATCTTAGAGAAAAAATTACTTTATACCAATCTTATAATATTCCTATTTATTTTGGAGGAACTTTGTTTGAAGCCTTTTTAATTAGGAATCAATTTGATGATTATGTTGCAATGTGTAAAGATTATGGTATTGATTATATTGAAGTAAGCGATGGATCAATTACCATTCCTCATGCAGAGAAATGTGGGTATATAGAAAAACTTACAAAACATGCAACCGTTTTAAGTGAAGTAGGAAGTAAAGATGCTGCACATATTATTCCGCCATATAAATGGATAGAATTGATGCGAGCAGAATTAGAAGCAGGTTCTGCTTATGTTATTGCAGAAGCAAGGGAAGCGGGGAATGTAGGTATTTATAGAGGAAGTGGTGAAGTTCGTGAAGGATTGGTGCAAGAGATCCTTACTCAAATTCCTGCAGAAAAAATTATTTGGGAAGCTCCTCAAAAGGCCCAGCAATTGTATTTCTTAGAACTAATTGGTTGCAATGTGAATCTTGGAAATATTGCTCCCAATGAAGTGATTCCTTTAGAGGCCATGAGAATTGGTTTGAGAGGTGATACTTTTGAATTGTACTTAGATAAAAAATAATTATGCGAACATATGGTTTAATCGGATATCCGCTTACACACTCGTTTTCGCAACAATATTTCACCCATAAATTCATTGAACTCGGCATCATTGATGCCGAGTATTTTAATTTTTCCATTCCATCTATAAACGATTTAAATGGAATTATTGCTGCTCATCCAAATCTCTGCGGATTCAATATCACCATCCCGTATAAAAAAAAGGTACTGACTTTTTTA
>JBILRH010000021.1:0-17624 GCA_044372715.1 Sediminibacterium sp.
TTTGTTCTTTTCGTATTTCTCAAAATTAAATTTATACAATTTACCGGGTCGGTGCGAAACATCCTGTTCCATTTCATTAATATCTATCAATAAATCCATAGAAGCAAATTTTTTACGAAAATTTCTTCTATCTAAAGTTACCCCCAATATGGCTTCATATAAGTTTTGTAATTCCCTTAAGGAAAATTTATCTGGCAATAAATTAAAGCCTAAAGGATGCTCCTGTATTCTTTTTTGCAACCAATCATGACAATATTCCATGATTTCTTTATGATCAAAAGCAAATTCCTTGATAGTAGTATAATTGTACCAATCTAGTTCATGATCATGTATGTTTAGCGAATGGTGTTGGATATTTAATAAAGAACAATAAGCTATAGTAACAACCCTTCCCCCAGGATGACGATTGGGTTTTCCAAAAACACGAACCTGGTCTAAAAAAACATTGGTCATCCCTGTTCGTTCTCTAAGAATTCGGTAAGCCGCGTCATCCAATTCTTCATTATCCCTAACAAAATCACCCAATAAAGACAGCTTGTTCTCAAAAATTTTAAGATCGCTCTTAATAAGGAGTACTTTGAGTTTGTTCTCCTCAAATCCAAAAATCACACAGTCTACCGTAAGAGGAACTTTGGGGTAAGAAAGCACCAATGGCACAGCATCTTGGATGAGCTGATGCGAAGCAGCATCCTTATCCCGATTTTTAGTCATAATAGCAACGTTAGTTAGTGGGGGTAAGCCCAACAATCGGTTAGCAATATACAAAATTTAGGATTTATCTTTATCAACCCAAGTAATAAATATGTTTACACAAGAGCAAGAAAAAGAAATTCAGGTATTCACTAAAAATTGGTTAATCAACCAAGACAAAACAATTACAGAAAAAGATATTGCGCTTCTTCGGAATACTTTACGTTTTCATGAATACCAATATTATGTTTTGAATAATCCCTTGGTTTCAGATTATGAATACGATCAATTATACAAGCAATTAATTGCACTCGAGAAAGCCAATCCATTGTTGATTGTTGCCGATTCTCCTACTCAAAGAGTAGGCAATAGTCTTAATCAGCAATTTGTTACAGTTCCACATTTGGTGCCAATGTTGAGTTTAGACAATAGTTATAATGCAGAGGATTTGATTGATTTTGATAGAAAAGCACGTGAATTGAGTGGCTTAACAGAAATAGAATATTGTGTAGAGCCTAAATTTGATGGTGCAAGTATTTCATTAATCTATGAAAATGATTTATTGGTTAAAGGTATAACCAGAGGCGATGGGGTTGCCGGGGATGATATTACACAGAATATCAAACAAATTAAATCTATACCCTTGTCTGCACCATTTTCGTCTGTTGGAATTCAACAGATTGAAATTAGGGGAGAGATTATTTTACATAAAGTAGCTTTTGAAAAATACAATGAACAATTGATAGAACAGGGATTATCTCCTTTAGCCAATCCCAGAAATGCGGCAGCAGGAAGTTTACGCATGAAAGACCCAAAAGAAGTAGCTGCCAGAAATTTGGATGCTTTCTTGTATCATATTAGTTATGCAACCGGTCTGACCCATTCGGGTACCGACCAGTTGCACGCGAATGGGTCAGACCAGTTAAGCAGCCACTCAACATCATTAGATCTTTTATGGCAAATGGGTTTTCGATCGCCCAAAGCAGAAAAAAAAGTAGTAACTGGTATTCAGGGTGTGATTGATTATTGCTTGTCATTTGAAGCAAAAAGAGATCAGTTGGCCTATGAAATAGATGGCATGGTAGTGAAGATTAATAGCATTGCTTTACAAGAAAAACTGGGAATGACATCGCATCATCCAAGATGGGCCATTGCTTTTAAATTCAAAGCCCGCCAAGCAACAACAACCCTTATTGGTATTGAATTTCAAGTTGGCAGAACAGGCGCAATTACTCCAGTAGCTAAATTAACCCCTGTATTTTTAGGAGGAGTTACTGTATCAAGTATTTCGGTACATAATGAAGAATATATTCAACAAAAAGATTTGCAAATTGGTGATACTGTATTAATTGAAAGAGCCGGTGATGTAATACCTCAGATTGTAAAATCATTGCCAGAATTAAGAACTGGTAAAGAGCAAGCAATTGAATTTCCAACAACCTGCCCTGTTTGTAAAAGTCTATTGTTTAAAGAAGAAGGCGAAGCTGTTTGGCGTTGCATCAATATTGAATGTGAAGCTCAGGTAGTAGAAAAAATTATCCATTTTGTAAGTAAAGATGCTTTGGATATTAAAAGCTTTGGAGAAGCCAATGTGCGTAAATTTTATGAGTTGGGTTTGATAAAAGATATTCCCAGTATTTATTTATTAGAAGAAAAAAAAGAGCAGATAAGCTTAATAGATGGCTTTGGTAAAAAATCTATCGAGAATTTATTTTCTGCAATTGAGGCTAGCAAACAACAACCTTTGTATAGATTGATCTATGGTCTAGGGATAAGATTTGTGGGAGAAACAACTGCAAAAACATTGGCGAATTCGGTGAACCATTTATTGGATTTTACAAATAAAACAGCAGAAGAGTTATTACTACTGGATGATGTAGGTGTTAAAGTTGCTAAGAGTATTCAAGGATTCTTTCAAAATTCGCAGAATACAGAAATGCTTAAACAATTAGAAGCATTGGGTCTACAGTGTAACAATACTAAAAAGGAAAATGCTTCTGGGGGTTTGTTAACCGGACAGAGCTTTTTATTTACAGGTACATTGAATAAGCTCAAACGCAGTGAAGCAGAAGCTTTGGCAGAAGCCAAAGGAGCTATTATTTTAAATGGGGTAAGCAGTAAATTAAATTATCTAGTAGTAGGAGAAGATGCTGGCAGTAAGCTAGAGAAAGCCAAGAAAATTAATACTATAAAAATCATTAGCGAGGATGAGTTTTTACAATTGATTGAGGGTTAATCAAGCATTAAGTATTTTGAACAATGAAATTCAATTTTATATATGTTGCATACTAGTACTATTCAATTTTTAAAAACGCTGGCTAAAAACAATAGTAAATCTTGGTTTGATGCCAATCGTCCAAAATACGAAATAGCTAAAGCCGATTTTGCAGAGCTGGTGAAAACTTCACTAGCAGCATTTAGTAAAAAAGACAGAAGCCTCGATACACTAACATTTAAAGATTGTATGTTTCGTATAAACAGGGATGTGCGATTTAGTAAAAACAAAGCGCCTTATAAGACCAATATGGCTATGTATTTTGTAAAGGGAGGAAAGAAATCGATGTTGGCAGGATATTATTTTCATTGCGAGCCGGGCGGAAAAAGTTTTGTTGGAGGCGGACTGTATGGAGGAGAGGCCGATCAAATAAAAAAAATACGACAGGAGATAGATTATAATTGGGAAGAGTTTCAAGCTATTTTAAAACATACAACATTTAAAAAATACTTTGGTGATTTATCAAGAGATATGGCCAATAGTTTACAGCGCGAACCCAAGGGATATGAAAAAGATAATCCCGCCATTGATTATTTAAAAATGAAAAGTTGGGTTGCATCGATGCCAATCAGCGATTCAGATTTAAGGGACCCCCATCTTTCCAAAAAGATAATTGAAGCATTTGCTGCCATGCAGCCTTTGAATAATTTTTTTAACAGAGCACTAGAAGAATAGAACTGATTTGGTTATTGGTTATTCACTAATTTAATACTATATTTCGATTATGATCACCCATAAAACCATTGCACTCATTGCCCACGATGCCCGAAAAAGCGATATGCTTCAATGGGTTCTATTTAATGCAGAAACATTGCTAAAAAATAAATTGATCTGTACTGGTACTACAGGCGGATTAATTGAAAAAGCTTTGGTGGAAATTGTTGGGCCTGATTTTGAATCGAATGTTACCAAAATGCTATCTGGACCGATGGGTGGTGATGCGCAAATTGCCGCAATGGTAGTTGAAGAAAAAATAGATTTATGTGTGTTCTTAATTGATGATTTAACGGCTAATCCGCATGAAGCCGATATTCAAATGCTATTAAGACAATGCAGACTTCACAATATTCCAGTTGCCATCAATAGGCATTCTGCCGACTTAATGATTACTTCATCTTTATGGGGAACCAAGTACGCACCAACTGATCCTACTTATCAAAAATTTAAGCGGTAGGAATTTATTTCAATACCTGATTACATCTGCATACTCCTCGTCCGATAAAAGTTTTTTTAATCTTTGGTCTAACATTACCGCTTTATAGTCCATCCATTTCCCATTCACGTTGATTTTCGAATACACCAATCTAATTCCATGACTATAATCTGCATACCAGTTTACATGTCCTGCGTACAAAGGTTGAATTGGTATTCCATTTAATTGATGCCATCCATAAATAGCAACACGATTTGTTTTGGAAGATCGTGTTAACAAATCACTAATCACTACATCTTTTTTAATACCTGCAATCAATCCCTTCCTGCCTGCCCTTTGCCCTTCAACAATTAAATGATGTTGCCACATAGTAATACTACTGTCTCGATAAATATACATGGGAATTGGTGCGAGTTTTACAACTGAAGCTGCATAAATATCATTTACTATTTTTCGGGTTGGCAAAAAACAGTGCAAACTATCTGCGATAATTTGTGCGGCTATGGGGGTGAGAGGAATTCGAGCCCAATTGCCATTGGTTCCTACACTTAAATAATCGGCACTAACATAATAAGTTGCTTTAATCAATTTATTGGTAGCAGAATCTTTTATAGAAATATTAATTGGAACAAATTTGTACATAAAATCAGGCATATTCCCCGACAATATTTCTTTCACAGCAAAAGAATCTCTTTGCTTCCATTGCATGCTTAAAGCTGAAGTATAAAACTGTTCTCCAGAAATAGTTGATTCTTTGATTACATGATTCAACTTAACTACTGAGCAGCTAAACAGAAATAAAAAACAACAACTTGTAACAGTCTTTTTCATCTGTTACAAGTTATAAATATTTATGCAATAATCCCTTTCGCCATTAAATACTCAGCAATTTGCACTGCATTGGTAGCTGCTCCTTTGCGAAGATTATCGCTTACAATCCACATATTCAACGTATTGGCTTGTGTTTCATCTCTGCGTATACGCCCTACAAAAACTTCATCTTTTTCATGTGCCCATAAAGGCATTGGATATTGTTGATTGGCAATATCATCCTGTACAATTAGGCCTGGTGCGGCAGCTAAAATGGCTTTTAGTTCTGCAATATCAAAATCGTTGGCAAATTCTACATTAACACTTTCACTATGTCCTCCCATTACTGGGATACGAACCGTTGTTGCAGTTACTCTAATTGAATCGTCTTGCATGATTTTATTGGTTTCCTTTACCATCTTCATTTCTTCTTTAGTATAACCATTGTCTAAAAAAACATCAATCTGAGGAATAACATTTAAATCAATAGTATACTTGTAGGCCATTTCTCCTTCTACTCCGTTTCTTTCATTCATCAATTGATCTACCGCTTTTTTGCCAGTTCCTGTTACACTTTGATAAGTACTCACAACCACCCGCTTGATTTTGTATTTTTCATGCAATGGCTGCAATGCTACCACCATTTGTATAGTAGAACAGTTAGGATTAGCAATGATAAAATCATCCTTGGTTAATACCGAAGCATTTACTTCTGGGACTACTAATTTTTTAGTAGGGTCCATCCTCCATGCAGATGAATTGTCGATTACCCTAATTCCTGCAGCCGCATATTTAGGCGCCCACTCTAATGATGTTCCACCTCCTGCAGAAAAAATAGCTACGGCAGGTTTTGCATCAATACCATCTTGCATACTCACTACTTTAAATGCCTTTCCTTTAAAGCTTACTTCTTTACCTACTGATCTTTCAGAAGCTACTGGTACAATTTCTGTAACCGGAAAATTACGTTCTGCTAATACCTGCAACATTTTTGTTCCTACTAAACCTGTTGCTCCTACTACTGCTACTTTCATGGTTTTTCCTCCGTCTCCCTAAGAGAGTTTTTAAATGGTTATTCCCAAGCTCCCACTTTAGAGCCTATTTCAGCTAATCGGGGGGTAGGGGGTAAAAAAAGAGACCCTCCAATTCGGAAGGTCTCTGTTAATATAGTTGATATACAAACGTACAGTACCTTCCGCTTAGCGCGGTTTCTTTGTGCGTTTTGTATGTTTCAATTTATTCATTATGCAACAAATATATTGTAATCGATTTAATTATCCCAATGAGATATCAAAATTTACCAATTGAATAAATTCTTCTAATCTGGTATCAATATCTGATTTACTAATTTCTCTTAAACGCTCTGTGCCAAATTTTTCTACACAGAATGAGGCCATGGCACTTCCAATAATGATGGCCGTCTTCATATTTTCAAATGAAATGTCTCTTGTTTTTGCTAAGTGTCCGATGAAACCACCAGCAAAAGTATCTCCAGCTCCAGTTGGATCGAATACTTCTTCTAATGGCAATGCTGGTGCAAAGAATACCTTGGATCCATGAAATAACAATGCTCCATGTTCTCCTTTTTTAATAATCACATATTTAGGCCCCATTGCCATAATAGTTGCGGCTGCTCTAACCAATGAATAATCGCCACTTAATTGACGAGCTTCGCTATCGTTGACCATTAAAACATCTACCATCGACAGCGTTTTTTTCAAATCGTCCATCGCTATATCCATCCATAAATTCATGGTATCTAATACAATCAACTTGGGTCTTTTGCGTAATTGTTCAATCACTGATCTTTGAACAGCTGGTACCAAATTGCCCAACATCAAGAATTCGCAATCCTGAAAACTTTCTGGAACAACAGGTTGAAAATTTTCCAATACATTCAATTGCGTATCAACTGTATCTCTGCTATTCATGTCCATATGATAGCGGCCGCTCCAGAAAAATGTTTTTTCATCTTTCTTTATTTGCACTCCTTCAAGATTTACGTTTCTGTTGGTTAAAGCATCCAATTCTGCCTGAGGAAAATCTCCTCCAACCACTGAAATTTGTTTTACTGGTACAAAATTGGAAGCACACCAGGCAATATAAGTTCCTGCTCCGCCAATAATTTTATCTGTTTTTCCAAAGGGTGTTTCAATAGCATCAAAAGCCATAGACCCAACAACTACTAAAGACATAGAATGATTTTTGTTATTGGGGAGCGAAATTAGGGGTTTATTGGGTAATAAGCGAATTCCCCCGGTCAGACCGAGTTGGTCTGACCGGTTTGGTCTGACCGGGGAATCAAACTAACAAAGCAATAAAAAATAGACAAAATATTTGCTAACATCCGTTAGTATATTATCTTCGTAATATGGCAAGGATAAAAATAGATAAAAACAGCTCCCGCAAAGAGGTTATCGTTAGTAAAGCTGCAGGCCTTTTCAGAGAAAGAGGCTTTAAGGCGGCCAGTATGAGAGATTTGGCCGAATCTGTTGGCGTGGAAGCTGCCAGTTTATACAACCATATTAAATCTAAAACCGAGCTACTACACGAGATATGTTTTGGAGTTGCTAACCGATTTATGCATAAAATGGACCAAGTAGAATCTAGCTCCATACCCGCAATTAAAAAAGTAGAGGAACTGATTCGATTTCATATAGATGAAATGGTAAATCATTACGAAGAAGTATATGTTAGCGATCGAGAATGGAAACATTTGTCGGATCCATACTTATCCAATTTTCAAACGCAGCGAAGAATGTATAGAAAAAGATTTGCTGCAATTATCGAAGCAGGCATTCGCAATAAAGAAATTAAAAATATTGATGCCCCCACTGCTGTGCTCATTCTTTTACACGCAATTGGTGGTATTGAAAGTTGGCATAGATCTACTCAAAAGATAAATGCTTCGAACCTCACTGATAATATGATTACGATTTTAGTAGGTGGATTGGAACTGAAATAGAATGAATTGCTAAAGCATTATTTATGGCCCATTTTGAAACGCTCTCGATTAATGATATTCGCAAAGAAACCAATGATTGCGTTTCTATTGCATTTGATGTGCCAGAATCATTAAAAACCAACTTTAAATTTACTCAGGGGCAATATATTACTGTTAAAGCAAACATTAATGGAGCATCTGTTAGACGTTCTTATTCTATTTGCAGTAGCCCATTAGATAATGAATTGCGCATAGCTGTTAAAAAAGTACCAGGTGGTGTTTTCTCTAGCTTTGCAAACGATGTACTTCAAAAAGGCGATTCGCTCGATGTAATGTATCCAAATGGAAAGTTTTATACTCCATTAAATTGTAACAATAAAAACAGCTATATCGCTTTTGCTTCTGGAAGTGGTATCACACCCATTATATCCATCATTAAAACGACACTTCAAACGGAAGCTGACAGTAGTTTTACATTGATTTATGGAAATAAGAATCGACATTCAATTATTTTTAAAGAACAATTGGAAGCGCTCAAAAATAAATTCATAGGGCGCTTGAGTATCGTGTATATTTTATCAAGAGAAAAAACCGATGCGGCCATTCATTTTGGAAGAATTGATGCAAATAAATCAGCGTTGCTTTGTAAGCAATTAATTGAACCATTAACAGCTGCTGGAATTTTTTTATGTGGCCCTTCTGAAATGATTTTTAGTGTGAAAGAACAATTAGAAAAAATGGGGGTTGATCCAAAAAAAATTCATTTTGAATTATTCGGTGTAGGAGAAAAGCAAAAAGCTATAAAACAAAATAGTGCTATTAGTTCTAATGAAGTTAAAAGTAAGATCACTATTCAACAAGATGGCATTGCGTTTGATTTTGAATTAGGCTTTGATGGTGAAAGTATATTAGAAGCTGCTTTGAAACATGGGGCAGACCTGCCGTTTGCATGCAAAGGTGGCGTATGCTGTACATGCAAAGCAAAATTGATTGAAGGTGAAGTAGACATGGATGTAAATTATGGATTAGAACAAGAAGAAATTGAACATGGTTTTATTCTTACATGCCAAAGTCATCCAAGAACGGAAACAATTGTTATTGATTTTGATACAAAATAATAGCGTATGGAAAAAAATATGGAAACTATTTTTCAAGATAAAATAGACAAAGAAATTAGAATCGAACCAAAAGATTGGATGCCTGAAAAATATCGTCAAACTTTAATTAGGCAAATTTCTCAACATGCACATAGTGAAATAATTGGCATGTTGCCAGAAGGCAATTGGATTACACGAGCCCCATCTCTAAAAAGAAAAGCCATACTCATTGCTAAAGTGCAGGATGAAGCTGGCCATGGTTTGTACTTGTATAGCGCTGCAGAAACATTGGGTATTAGCAGAGATGAAATGTATGAACAATTACATACAGGTAAAGCAAAATATTCTTCCATCTTTAACTATCCAACACTAAGTTGGGCAGATATGGGAGTAGTAGGTTGGTTGGTTGATGGTGCTGCTATTATGAATCAAGTACCGCTATGCAGAAGTAGTTTTGGGCCTTATGCTAGAGCCATGGTAAGGGTTTGTAAAGAAGAAAGTTTTCACCAACGTCAAGGTTTTGAAATATTGTATGTTTTAAGCAAAGGCACTGCAGCACAACGTAAAATGGCGCAAGATGCTATTAATAGATGGTGGTGGCCAAGTATTATGATGTTTGGACCAAAAGATGATGAGAGCCCCAATAGCATTCAAAGCATGAAATGGAAAATCAAACGTTTCAGTAACGATGAGCTTCGTCAAAAATTTATAGATGTATGTGCCGAACAAGTAAAGATTTTGGGCTTTACATTACCTGATAAAGATTTACAATGGAACGAAGCAAGAGGTCATTATGATTTTGGTGAAATTAATTGGGATGAATTCTGGCAGGTGATTGCTGGAAACGGACCTTGTAATAAAGAAAGATTAGATGCCAGAAAAAAAGCATGGGCAGATGGAGAATGGGTAAGGGTAGCAGCAAGTGCACACGCAGCCAAAAAAGCAGCCAAAAAAGCAGCCAAAAAAACCGCAGCTTAATTCAAATTTCAAAACACATAGTTTTTAATGCTTAACTCAAAATCTATCTCTTAATTCATATATTTTAATTCAAAAAGATTATGCCGTATTCAATAATTAAACTTTACTATGGCGATTATGGAGAAGCCAAAAATGGCGCAGCTGATATAGCTACCAATAATACACCCAAAGAAGAATGGCCTTTATGGGAAATATTTATTAGAAGTAAACAAGGCCTGGATCATAAACATGCAGGTAGCTTACATGCAGCAGATGCTGCAATGGCCATTGAAAATGCGCGTGATGTATATACCAGAAGAATGGAAGGCGTTAGCATATGGGCTGTAGAAAGTAAAAATATTCATGCAAGTGTTCCGGAAGAAGCTGGTTCGCTTTATGATCCAGCAAATGATAAAGCATATAGGCACCCAACTTTTTATGATTTGCCTGAAGCGGTAAAATACATGTAATAAAAGCAAGCAAAAACAATGTTGAATAAAATAGATTATTTATTACACTTAGCAGACAATGCTTTAATCATGGGACACAGATGCAGTGAATGGTGTGGGCATGGGCCTGTATTGGAACAGGATATTGCCATCTCCAATATTGCATTGGATTATATCGGACAGGCAAGAAATTTTTACCAATACGCTGCAGAAATCATCAATAGTAAAAACGATCCTTCACTTGGTTTTGTTTTACCTGCTACCGAAGATAGTTTGGCTTATTTAAGAGATACAACTGATTTTAAAAATAATCTAATAGTAGAGTTGCCCAATGGTGATTGGGCTGTTACCACATTGCGATTGTTTTTATTCTCTACCTATCAATTCTATTTATATAATCAAATAGTGAATGATACCGATACTCAATTAAGTGCCATTGCAGAAAAATCCTTGAAAGAAGTTACTTATCATCTTAGGTGGAGTGGTGATTGGGTAATACGTTTAGGAGATGGCACAGACGAGAGTAAATTGAAAATTGAAAAAGCCATTGAATATTTATGGCCTTATACAGGAGAAATGTTTACCAATAATAATGATTCAATATTCGCTGATTGGAATAAGAAACTGGATTCAATTTTTCATGATGCCACTCTAACGATTCCAGCAAAAACATGGATGCAAGACGGAGGTTTAAGAGGAATTCACACAGAACACTTGGGTTATATTTTAGCTGAAATGCAATATTTGCAAAGAGCTTATCCGAATAGTGAATGGTAATACCCCCTACCCCCTAAAGGGGGAGAATTATGAATACAGACAATAAAAATATGATGTTATCAGAAGGATCTACACTAGATGCTGTATGGGCTATTCTGGAAACTATAAATGATCCTGAGATTCCCGTTTTGTCAATTACCGATTTAGGAATTGTAAGAAATGTTTCTATTAATCATCAATCCGAATCTGATGATCCGATTATCACCATCACAATTACGCCTACTTATTCGGGATGCCCAGCAATGGATTTAATTAGCGTACAAATTAAAATGGCGATGATAGCTGCGGGATTTCATCAAACGAAAATTGAGCAGGCGCTCTCTCCTGCATGGACTACAGATTGGATTACCGAAAACGGAAAACAACAATTAAAAGCCTATGGAATTGCACCTCCTGTAGGTAAGAGTTTCGATAATGCATACTTAGAAGACCTTGCTATTGAATGCCCTCAATGTAATTCTACCAATACAACTTTAGTTTCTGCATTTGGAAGTACTGCCTGCAAAGCATTGTTTAAATGCAATGACTGTAAAGAGCCTTTCGATTATTTTAAATGCCATTAATTCAAAATATTTATTTTTCAGATGAACGCTACCTTATTTAACTAATCTACCTGTCACTGAATGGTAGTATTTCTGAAGTCTGCTTTAAAACTTTTGGAGCTTTTATTCTAAATCCAACATAAAAATTTGCGCCATAGAAAAATCTTGCATCTCTATTGATTCCTGTTTTAGATCCATATCGTTGATTATAAGCGGCGAAACCTGCAAACCACTTATCTGCAGTATAACCAATACCTGATCTGAGATAATACCCTGTAGTTATCTCGGTTGAATTACTTGATATTAGTTGCAAATTAGCATTATATGATGTTGAATTATAGAATGCTAATCCGAGCATCGGTCCTGCTATTCCTGAAACATACCATTTTTTTGAAAATGCAATTGTTGCTGCAACGGGAAAATTAAAACTAAGGTCTACTATATTATTATCCTTTCCAATACCAACATCTGCTACTGGGATTTCTTGAAAGAAATGAATATAAGTAATAGCAGCACCTGGTATAAAACTAAAAGCATTTCGGGTTTGTAATGTTCTTCCAGAATAAATATTATCTATAGAAAACTGCTTATTGGCATTATAGGAACCTTGTATATTAATTACTTTGGTTGTTAAATCAGGCAATTGGATTAGTTTTCCTTGACTGGGTGTATTTGCCGTAAAATCTTTGCTATTCTTTATAAAATAACCCCTTGCATTCTGTAAACTAAGATCGAAATTGAATTGTTTAATCTTAAATGAAGCGCCCACCTCCTTCCGATAATGAACAGGTTGATCATTAAGAGCTGTTATGGGAAATAGTGAAAACGTATAGCGCAAATTGATTTGTTTAAATTCCATTTTTATAAACTGTTGAATAGTCACTTCTGGGCTAATATTCATACTAGCTTTCCCGTTTGGATTTGCAATAACAAATGCTGCATTATTCAATTGTGTACCTGTTGATAGATTGAGTTTATTCCGAAAGCTTTTTATGAATAATGAATCTGGTAAACTTCTGTCTACTTTGAAAAAGCCCTGTGCAAACAATATTTGATTTAAAAAAATAAAAAAAAGTATAATCAACCATTTTTTCATATTGTTGAAGGTAAAAAATAAGTTTAACTTGCTGCTGAATTAAACCAAAAAATTGAGCAATGTCTTCAATACTTTTATCCATAGAAAATGGAATTGCAACAATCACCTTAAATAGGCCAGACAAACTCAATTCATTTAATAGAGAAATGGCTTTGTTATTGCAGACTATTTTAGATGATTGTGCTACTGATCAAAAAATTCGTTGCATTGTATTAACTGGTACAGGAAAAGGTTTTTGCGCAGGTCAAGACTTAGCTGAAGTAGTTGATCCGAACGGCCCGGGCATGCAACGAATTTTAAGCGAGCATTATAACCCAATTATAGAAAGAATTAGGAATTTACAAAAACCAGTTGTAGCTGCTGTAAATGGAGTAGCTGCAGGTGCAGGAGCAAACTTGGCTTTTGCATGTGATGTAGTGGTAAGTATTTCAACTGCCTCCTATATTCAAGCTTTTTCTAAAATTGGTTTGATTCCGGATAGTGGCGGAACTTATACGCTTCCTCGTTTAATTGGGTTTCAAAGAGCCAGTGCATTGATGATGTTGGGAGATAAAATTGGTGCAGATGAAGCACTTAAGATGGGTATGCTCTACAAGGTATTTGATGAAACTGTTTTTTTAGATGAAACAAAAAAAATCGCAACAACATTAGCGCAAATGCCCACAAAAGCATTGGCTTATATAAAAGAAGCGCTCAATGCATCTTCAACCAATGATATAACACAACAATTGGCACTCGAAGACCAATTACAACAAAAAGCAGCAGCTACCAACGATTTTAAAGAAGGGGTAGAAGCTTTTTTAGCTAAAAGAGTTCCATTGTATAAAGGCAATTAATTATTTTTTAAATGATCCAATCATGAACCCAACAGATGTAGTAAACCATATGCTCAAAACCGATGCATTTTCAAATTGGTTAGGCATAGAAGTGATAGAGATAAAAGAAGGCTACAGTAAAATTCAAATGCTTGTTAGAGCAGAGATGCTAAATGGATTAGGCATTGTTCATGGGGGTATTGCATTTTCATTAGCAGATAGCGCATTTGCCTTTGCGTGTAACAATAGAAATAATTTATCTGTGGCACTAGACACTTCTATCAATTTCATTAAAGCTGTACATATTGGAGATACCCTTATTGCAGAAGCAATAGAAATGCACAATGGAAAAAGTACGGGCATCTACCATATAACTATCACTAATCAAAATCAACAAACAGTTGCTTTATTTAAAGGCACCTGTTTTAGAACTGGAAAGCTTGTTATGAATGAAGGTATTTAAGATGATCATCCATAAAAAATAGTCGATTTTTAATTCCAAATAAACTCC
Organism: Sediminibacterium sp.; assembly: GCA_044372715.1. Lineage (GTDB taxonomy): Bacteria > Bacteroidota > Bacteroidia > Chitinophagales > Chitinophagaceae > Sediminibacterium. The sequence goes on from JBILRH010000021.1 coordinate 14,117, forward strand.
ATGATCTATTCATTCAAAGATTTTACACCAGTTATTCATGAATCATCATTCATTCATCCACAAGCAGCAGTAACAGGAAATGTAATCATAGGGAAAAATGTTTATGTTGGACCAGGCGCTGCAATTCGAGGTGATTGGGGTGCAATTATTATAGAAGATGGATGCAATGTGCAAGAGAACTGTACCATTCACATGTTTCCTGGCACCACTGTTTTGCTAAAAGAAAATGCCCATATTGGTCATGGTGCTGTAATTCACGGTGCTACTATTGGTAAAAATTGCTTGATAGGCATGAACAGTGTTGTAATGGATAATGTGATTTTGGGAGATGAATGTATTGTTGGTGCATTAACCATGATTAAAGCAGACGAAGTATTTGAAAAAAGAAGTTTAATTGTAGGCAACCCTGCAAAAAAAATAAAAGATGTTTCCGACGAAATGATCAGTTGGAAAACAAAAGGTACTCAACTTTATCAATCACTTCCGGAAGAAATGAAAAAGTATTGGATAGAGTCTATTCCACTAAGAGAAATTCCTGAAAATCGCCCTTCTCAGGAAATCCTTTACCAGACTTGGAATGAATTGAAAAAATAGACCAAGAACAATGTTGTATCTTTGTGGGTATGTCGGAACGTAATAATTTCATTGATTATATTAGAATATTTGCCAGAAGCGGCCATGGTGGTGCAGGTGTAAAGCATTTTATGCGCAATAAGCTCACTGCAATGGGCGGACCTGATGGTGGAGATGGAGGTCGTGGCGGACATATCATTTTAAGAGGAAATAGCAATACATGGACATTGCTCCACTTGCGTTATTTCAAAAATGTATTGGCGGAACATGGCGAGAACGGTAGCAAAGACAATTGCACTGGTAAAGATGGGAAAGATATTTATATAGATGTACCGCTAGGTACAATTGCTCGTGACGAAGAAACCGGAAAGAAAGAAGCAGAAATTTTAGAAGACGGGCAGGAATTTATTTGGATGCGTGGTGGTAGAGGAGGTTTAGGTAATAGCAATTTTGCCACACCTACCAATCAAGTACCCGAACATGCACAACCAGGTGAACCTGGTGTAGAAGGTTGGAAAAATTTAGAGCTGAAAGTATTGGCAGATGTAGGTTTGGTAGGATTTCCCAATGCAGGAAAATCTACTTTACTTTCTTCGATTACTGCTGCCAAACCAAAAATTGCCAATTACGCTTTTACCACATTAACACCTCAATTAGGCATGGTAGCCTACCGCGATCAACAATCCTTTTGTATTGCAGATTTACCAGGAATTATTGAAGGTGCTGCAGAAGGTAAAGGATTGGGCCATCGTTTTTTAAGGCATATTGAACGAAATTCGGTACTCCTATTTTTGATTCCTGCTGATAGCAATGATCATAAAAAAGAATTTGAAATTTTGCAACAAGAATTGAAATCTTACAATCCAGAAATGTTGCAAAAAGATTTTATTATTGCCATTAGCAAAAGTGATATGTTGGATGATGAGCTAAAAGAAGCCATTAGTAAAGAATTGCCAGTTGGTATACCTCACTTGTTTATTTCTGCAGTTACCAATAAAGGGCTTATAGAATTAAAAGATTTACTATGGGAAACACTTAATAAACCAATTCAATGATCTTAGGGTAAACTAAAAAGCTACCAGTAATAAACTGATAGCTTTTTAAAATTATCCTTACTGTATATATTATCCTACTGCTTCAGATTTCATGCTCTTAGAAGCTTTTGTTCTATCGTTCTCATCCAAAATGGTTTTACGCATACGAATGTTTTTAGGAGTAACTTCTATACACTCATCTTGTTGAATATATTCCATACACTCTTCTAAAGTAAATTGCAGTTTTGGAACAATTCTTACTGCATCATCACTTCCACTTGCACGGTGATTGGTTAGCTTTTTCATTTCCACCGCATTCACATTCAAATCTCCTGGCTTGATATGTTCTGCAATAACCTGACCAACATAAACTTCATCTCCTGGATCTACAAAGAAACTTCCACGATCTTGTAATTTATCGATTGAATAAGCAGTAGTTACTCCTTGAAACTTAGCAATCAAAACGCCATTGCTTCTTCCAGGAATTGGTCCCTTCCATGGTTTATAATCAATAAAACGATGTGCCATAACCGCTTCTCCGGCAGTGCCAGTAAGCATTTGAGAACGAAGCCCAATCAAGCCTCTTGAAGGAATTTCAAATTCTAAGTGTTGCATTTCTCCTTTGCTCTCCATGATTTGCATTTCGCCCTTACGTTGGGTTACCAAATCAATTACTTTACCACTGAATTCTGAAGGCACATCCACTACCAAATTTTCATAAGGTTCATGCTTCTTGCCATCAATTGTTTTTACCAAAACTTGTGGGTTACCAACAGTAAGCTCATATCCTTCTCTACGCATGGTTTCTACCAAGATACCAAGGTGAAGAATACCTCTACCGAAAACCAAGAAACTATCTGCACTATCTGTATCTTCTACTCTTAATGCCAAATTCTTTTCTGTTTCTTTCATTAAACGATCACGCAAGTGACGTGATGTAACAAACTTACCATCTCTACCAAAGAAAGGAGAGTTGTTAATGCTAAATGTCATACTCATGGTAGGTTCATCCACACTAATAATTGGTAAGCCTTCTGGATTTTCTATATCTGCGATTGTATCTCCAATATTAAAATCTTCTAGTCCAACAACGGCACATAAATCTCCAGCAATTACTTCGGTAACTTTACGCTTACCCATTCCTTCGAACACATACAATTCTTTTACACGGCTCTTTTTAATGGAACCATCAGCTTGAACCAATGCAATTGGTTGGCTTTCTTTAATAGAACCCCTTGTTACTTTACCTATCGCAATTCTTCCTAAGAAAGAAGAATAATCCAATGAAGTAATCTGCATTTGCAATGGACCTTCATTTACTTTAGGAGCTGGTACATATTTAATGATACCATCCATTAAAGGAAAAATATCTTCAGTTTGAGTTAGGCTATCGTTGAACCAGCCATTTTTACCACTACCATAAAAAGTAGGGAAATTCAATTGCTCTTCTGTTGCATCTAAATTAAAGAACAATTCAAAAACTGCATCATGTACTTCGTCCGGACGGCAGTTTGGTTTATCTACTTTATTAATTACCACAATCGGATGTAAATTCAATTGTAAGGCTTTTTGCAACACAAAACGGGTTTGTGGCATTGGTCCTTCAAAAGCATCAACCAATAAGATAACACCATCAGCCATTTTCAATACACGCTCTACTTCGCCTCCAAAGTCGCTGTGACCTGGTGTATCAATAACATTGATTTTATAATCATTATAGGTTACCGCAGCATTTTTACTGAAAATGGTAATGCCACGCTCTCTCTCAAGGTCGTTGCTGTCCATAATTAACTCACCAGCATCCTGGTTGTCTCTAAATACCTTGGTTGCACCTAAAATACGGTCTACCAACGTGGTTTTGCCATGGTCAACGTGTGCGATGATGGCAATGTTTCTTATTT
>JBILRH010000023.1:0-17482 GCA_044372715.1 Sediminibacterium sp.
AAAAAATCCATGTCTTCAATATTCAGATTGGTTCAGGCATCAATTTACTACCTTTACACAGAATATGAGCCTTTCTAAAACCCCATTAAACTTACAATTAGATACAGGAAATAAACAAATCCTTCGAATTGCCATCCCCATTTCGGCTTCTATTTTAGTGCCACAAATAAATTTCATTACCAATAATATTTTTTTGAGTGGATTAGGGCAAAGAGAACTGGGTTTAGCTGGAATTACTGGGGTTTATTATTTATTATTTGCTGTTATTGGAAATGGGTTAAATAATGGTTTGCAAGCTTTGATATCCAGAAGAGCAGGGGAAAACAGAATAGATGAAATTGGTACTATATTTTGGCATGGGGTAAGAATATCACTGGTTTTTGCATTATTTGGCATGCTTTGTACTTGGTTCATTGCTCCGATGGTACTCACTTGGTCTATGCACGATTCTACAAGTATAGAAATGGCCATCAGTTTTCTTTCTGTTCGAATATTGGGCTTACCAATCTTATATATCTATCAAATGAGAAATGCTTTATTGGTTGGAACCAATCAAAGTAAATACCTCATTTTAGGAACAGCCACAGAAGCAATTGTGAATGTAGTATTGGATTATGGATTTATTTATGGGAAACTGGGGCTTCCAAACTTAGGATTTAATGGAGCAGCATATGCTTCCATTATTGCAGAGATAGCTGGATTATTGGCTGTATTTGCCGTAATAAAGTCGATAGGGATAAGTAAACAACTACATCTTTTTGAAAAAGTAAATTACCAACAAAAATACATTCGCCTAATTCTAGTTCAATCTTATCCATTAATTCTTCAACATGCAATTAGTATTTTAAGTTGGGAGTATTTTTATATTTTGATTGAACACCATGGATCCAAAGACTTAGCAGTTTCTAATACGATGAGAAACATGTTTGGCTTTTTTGGATGTTTTACCTGGGCATTTGCAGCTACCACCAATTCTATGGTTAGTAATGTAATTGGCCAAGGGAAAAAAGAAGAAGTTATTCCATTAATTCATAGAATACTCAAATGGAGTTTTGGTTTTGCCTTAATTGTATTTTTAATTTTGAATATTTCGCCAAGAACCTTTCTGGGTATTTACGGACAAGGCGAAGATTTTATTATAGCAGCTATTCCAGTAATGCGCATCGTTTCAATAGCCATGTTAATAATGTCTATTGCAGTAGTTTGGGTAAATGCAGTAACCGGAACAGGCAATTCGAAAATGAATTTGTATACTGAAATTGCTACAATCGTATTTTATGTTTTGTACGTTTATATAGTATTGGAAAAATACTTCCTTCCTATCACCTATGGCTGGATGAGTGAATGGTTATATTGGGGAATAATGTTTATTCCCTCCTATTGGTATATAAAAAGTAATCGATGGAAATCGATTACAATCTAAGCTTTCAAATGATTTACTAAATCAATGTACTGCTGCATAGCATCTTCTTTGGTAATGCCTTTTAACTTAGCCCAGGCTTCGTGCTTAAATTTAGCAACAAAATCAAATGCATTGGAAGGACCCGCTTCATTGTTGTCACCTTCAGTTCCTTGCTTAAACAAAGAATAAAGTTTTAACAATGTTTCATTATCTGGTTTTTCTGATAAGGTTTTGCTATTTGCTACTGCTTGTTGAAATAATTCTACTAGTTCCATTTGGTTTGTTTTTATGTAAATGATTCTTTTATTGCAATGATTCAAGTAACTGCGCTCCTTCTGCTTTGATAACAATATCTTCACTGGTTCTGGTTGGTAATTTTATCAGTTTGCTTAGCACTTCTATAGCTTTAGCGGGCTGGTGTGCTTCTTTATAAGCTTTACCAAGATCTAGATAATTAGTGGCAAAATAGGGCTCTAATGATTTGCATTTTTCCATTAAAGAAATAGCTTTATCCAAATCTCCATCCGGCAATCCGCCATAAAATAATTTAACGGCCATTTTTTTAATTCCTGAAAGAGTAACCATTTCCAAATGCCATTTACCCAATGTATAATTGGCTTTTGCGTGATTGGGATTAATGGCAACTGCTTTATCGGCATATACTTTTACATCTTTAACAAAAGCTACAATTTTTTTATTTTCCGATTCTACATCAGTTAATTTCCCAGATGCCATGGCCATAGCATAATTGGCATCTGCACTATTGGCATCGGCTTTTAATGACCTCTGTGCAAAAGCCAGCGCAGATTCATAAAACAGTCGCTTATTTTTTTTATCTTTCTCTTTGCTTCCTAGAAGAGTACTTAATTCGGCAGCTTTTACTAAAGATTTTATATTACTGGGATTGGTTAATAATATTTGTTTGTATTTTTCTAGTGCTTCTGTTTCTTTTAACTGCTTTTCTAAATTTTCGGCCTCTTTAAGTTGCACAATAATGTCTTGTGCATGTACTTGCAAAAAGCAAATTGACATCAATGATGCCATTATAAAACGAAAAATTAATTTCATATTATTATCTTTCAAGTGTAAACGACACACCTACCTTACCATCAAATTGAACAATAGGTGGACGAACTTTATCGATCGAAATACTTACCTTATTAGCTAGAGAAAATTGTGCCAGAATTGATTGAGCAATTTCGGTTACAACTGTTTCTAATAATGGGGTGGCTATTTGCATCCGTTTTTTAACCAACTCATAAACTGCTACATAATCGATGGATTCTTTCATATGCAACACCGGCAATGTTATAGGCTGAACCCAAATATCGATATTGAGCTCAAAAAAATTGCCGAGTTTTCTTTCTTCGGAAAAAATACCGTGATAAGCAAAAAATTGAACATTTTTTAAATGAATCTGCAGCAATCTCTTTTATTTTAAATTTTCCAATATCTAATATCTCCTAATTCATCTTTCTTCTTTCATCTTTCATCTTTCTCACAATCCTTTGGCTGTTAAATAGCGCTCTGCATCCAAGGCAGCCATACATCCACTACCAGCAGCAGTTACAGCCTGACGATAGTTTTTGTCTTGCACATCTCCAGCAGCAAATACCCCTTCAATATTTGTTTTACTAGTACCTGGATGAGTAAGTATATATCCTGTTTCATCCATATCTAAATACCCTTTAAAAATATCGCTGTTGGGTTGGTGGCCAATAGCAACAAAAAATCCACTAATAGCAATTTCTTGTGTCAGTTGAGTTTGATTATTTTTAATTCTAACCGCTTCTACTTTTTTCTCACCTAAAATTTCATCAGTATCGGTATTCCAATACACTTTAATATTGGGGGTATTGAGCACACGATCCTGCATCACTTTGCTTGCACGCATTTTATCTTTACGAATAAACATATGAACGGTAGTACACAATTTAGACAGATACATCGCTTCTTCCGCAGCTGTATCTCCTGCACCTACAATTGCTACTTCTTTACCTTTAAAGAAAAAACCATCACATACTGCACATGCACTTACACCAAACCCATTCAATCGTTGCTCACTTTCGATACCTAACCATTTTGCAGAAGCTCCAGTACAAATGATTACAGCATCGGCATGTATTTCTTTCTCATCATCAATCCAAACTTTAAATGGTTGAGAAGAAAAATCTACTTTAGTTGCTAATCCATAACGAATGTCTGTGCCCATTCTAGCAGCTTGTTTTTCAAAGTGCACCATCATTTCAGGTCCTTGTATACCATCAGGATAACCAGGATAATTTTCTACTTCCGTTGTTATGGTTAATTGACCTCCGGGTTGAATTCCTTGATACAATAAAGGCTTCATGTTGGCTCTAGCAGCATATATAGCCGCTGTATAACCTGCAGGACCAGATCCTATTATTAACACATGTACTTTTTCTACTGCTTCTTGTTCCATAATTGATTTTTTTACACTAACAAATGTATCATTCACTTGCTTATTCAGCAGGAAGTTTTTACACAAACGTTTTTTATTTGGGGATAATGATATTTTTAAATGAAACAGCATATCCGCAAAATGCACCCAATGCACCATTGTTGATATTACCAATCACAACTCCAGGAGATGAAAAAGGATTCCCAACAGATTGATAGGTATACTCCCAAGTACGCCAAAAATCATAGGTTGCTTTATCGATATTGCTGTATTTAATACTAACTGTATCTCCTCTTTTAAAAAAACCATAGTTCTCTCTTTCTAGTGGAAAATTTTTATCTACCCCCTTGGGGATATCCACAGAATAAACTTTCCCATCAATAACATTATCATCAAAAACACTATTATATCCAGGCAAATAATCTGCTCTATTTACTTTTGTGTAGTATCGAATATAATTTCCCAACCCAAGCGGGTCTGTAATTTTTGCAGAAATCACCCTGAAACTATCTGAAATAGGTCTGTTAGGAACCGGTTTAGACCACAAAGAGTCGATGGTCTTTGTTAATAACGGTATGGTGGTTCTGCTAGAATAAGTTTGACCATTTAACTCAATGGTTAATTGATAATTTTTACCATAAGCGCCAATAATTGCGGCAGATGGATTGGCTGGATCATTGGTGTAGTATACCAATTTAAAGCCTTGCACGTTTAGATTTACCAATTTCAGTTGACTGGTTTTAGTACCATCAGTTAAGGTAACTTTTGCATTGCGTACAAATGACTTATTAAGATCGGCAGTATCAATAGTAGCAAAATAATTAAGCGAAGTTGATAAAATCACAATTGGCTGAGCACCAGATTCAATTTGAGCATCTACCACTAATTTGGGTGCTAAATCTGGGGGTGTGATGGAAATATCTTTCTCACAAGCCACTATGCCAGTAGTAATTATAAATAATAAAAGTATAATGATCCGGCTCATATTTATGTACTAACAAAGATTCACCTAAAAAGATTAAAAAAAACGCCCCTGATTTACAGAGGCGCTAAAATAATATATTTTTAACAGGTATTCTACCCTACCTATTGAATTACCCTAAGTATGCTTTTAATGCATTGCTGTAACGTGCTTTTTGTAAACGTTTAATTGCACGCTCTTTAATTTGGCGAATACGCTCTTTGGTTAAATCGTATTTCATGCCAATTTGCTCAATTGTAACGCCATTTTCTCCGTCTAAGCCAAAATAAGCATTTACAATTTCAGCTTCTCTCGGACTCAATGATTTTAATACCCTGCGAATTTCTTCTCTTAAAGAGTCTTTCATGACATCTTCGTCTGTATCATCAGACCCTTCTAATAAATCGCCCATGGCAACATCTTCTGCTTCGTGAACAGGAGCATCTAAAGAAGTGTGACGGGTATTGCTTTGAAAAATATTGTTAATTTCTGTTTCGCTCATTTCTAAAATCTCAGCCAATTCTTCTGTTGAAGGCTCACGCTCATGCTCTTGTTCAAAAGCCATATAGGCTTTATTGGCCTTATTATAAGTTCCAATTTTATTTTGAGGTAAACGAACCAATCTGCCTTGTTCGGCCAAAGCTTGTAAAATAGATTGACGAATCCACCATACAGCATAGGAAATGAATTTAAATCCCTTTGTTTCATCAAAACGTTGAGCAGCCTTAATCAATCCTAGATTTCCTTCATTGATCAAATCGCTTAAAGACAAACCTTGGTGTTGGTACTGCTTAGCAACTGATACTACAAAACGTAAATTGGCTTGTACCAATTTATCCAAAGCACGTTGGTCGCCCATTTTAATCTTCTGCGCCAAAGTAGTTTCCTCTTCGGGATTGATCATGGGGATTTTAGAAATTTCCTGTAAGTACTTCTCTACTGCCTGTGAATCTCTGTTGGTAATCTGTGTAGCGATCTTGAGTTGCCTCATGTTGTATTATTGCTTTAAGTGTATAACGAGAATAAGACTCCAAATGTTTCAAAAATGCTGTAAAAGGAGCACAAATTTATTCCAAACTATTGGAAGCGAGCAAAATTACGCATTTTCACTCGAATTTTTACAGTTTATATTGAAAAAAATAGTCAGATTTGCAAGATATGATTGATTATCGCTCAGATACCCTTACCAAACCAACAGCAGCTATGTTAGCTGCAATGCATAGTGCAAAAGTTGGAGACGATGTTTTTGGAGAAGACCCCACTGTAAATGAATTAGAAAGCTACAGTGCAAGCCTATTTGGAATGGAAGCCTCCCTTTTTTGCCCAAGTGGAACAATGACCAATCAAATAGCCATTAAATGTCATACCCAGCCAGGCGATGAAGTAATATGCGACCATCTTTCTCATGTATATCAATACGAAGGGGGCGGAATTGCCTTTAACTCGGGGGCTTCTGTACGTTTATTAGAAGGAAGTTTTGGCAGAATCAATGCCCAACAAGTAGAAAATGCTATCAACCCAGATGATGTTCATAAGCCTATTACATCCCTTGTTTCTTTAGAAAATACAGCTAATCGTGGAGGAGGAACTTGTTATCAATTTTATGAATTTCAATCTATTAAAGAGGTTTGTTTACAAAATAATTTAAAGCTTCATTTAGATGGAGCTCGACTTTTTAATGCAATTATTGCACAAAAAGAAAACCCCGCAGATTATGGTAAAGTATTCGATTCTATTTCCGTTTGCTTGAGTAAGGGATTAGGGGCTCCTGTTGGGAGTGTTTTATTAGGCAACAAAGATTTTATAAAAAAAGCAAGAAGAATTCGAAAAGTGTTTGGCGGTGGAATGAGACAGGCTGGATTTATTGCCGCAGGAGCGCTTTATGCAGTTCAACATCAAGTAGATCGTTTACAGGAAGATCACGACCATGCCCAATTGATTCTTGCAGCCTTGAAGCAAAAAGATTTTGTTGGAACCATCAATCCTGTAGAAACCAATATAATTTTATTTGAAGTTAAAGGAAGATTTACAGCAAAAGAATTAGAAAAAAAACTTTTTGACCAAGGCATTAAAACCATTGCCATGACATCTTCTCAAATTAGAATTGTGGTGCATTTAGATATAACTCCTGAAATGGTAGCTGAAACGATTAGGGTAATTGAAAGCTTATAGATAACTTTGCAATCTCCTTATTAATAACTGTTTTATCCATTATATGTTACCTAGAATTAATCCGACGAATACACAAGCCTGGTTTTTATTAAAGAAGCATTTTGAAGATGAAATGAGTCGTAAACATATGAGGGATTTGTTTGCTGCAGACCCGGAAAGATTCAATGCTTTCTCTCATTGTTTAGACCAAATGGTATTTGATTATTCAAAGAACATCATCAATAAAAAAACATTACAATTACTGCTTCAACTTGCCGAAGAATCTAAATTAAGCGATGCAATACATGATTTATTTGCTGGCATCAAAATCAATGAAACTGAGCACCGATCTGTGCTACATACAGCTTTACGCAATTTTACCGATACACCTGTTTTGGTTGACGGCAAAGACATAATGCCTAAAATTAGTAAAGTATTGGAGCAAATGAATGCTTTCTGTGAAAATGTGCATACTGGAAAATGGAAAGGCTATACTGGTAAAAAAATCAAGTACATTGTTAATATTGGCATTGGTGGAAGTGATCTTGGACCAGTAATGGTAACTGAAGCACTTAAGCCCTATTGGATAGAAGGTATCAGCAGTTTTTTTGTAAGCAATATTGATGGCACACAAATAGTGGAAACATTGAAAAAAGTGAATCCAGAAGAAACGCTTTTTTTAATTGCATCAAAAACATTCACTACGCAAGAAACCATGACCAATGCACATACAGCTAGGGCTTGGTTTTTAACTTTTGCAAAAGATGAAAAACATATTGCTAAACATTTTGTAGCACTAAGCACCAATGAAAACCTGGTAACCGAATTTGGTATAGATAAAGCCAATATGTTTGAGTTTTGGGACTGGGTTGGTGGAAGATATTCTATCTGGAGTGCAATCGGATTGTCCATTGCATTAACCATTGGTTACCAACATTTCGAACAATTACTCCGAGGCGCTTCTTTGGCCGACGATCATTTTAGATCCGCCAAATTTGCGGATAATATTCCTGTTTTAATGGCTTTAATAGGTATTTGGTACACCAATTTTTTTGGTGCTCAGAGTGAAGCCATCTTACCTTATGACCAATACATGCATCGCTTTGCTGCCTATTTTCAGCAAGGAAATATGGAAAGCAATGGAAAAAGTGTAGACAGAAAAGGCAACCCAGTAAACTATGCAACAGGTCCTGTGATTTGGGGAGAACCAGGCACCAATGGTCAACATGCATTTTACCAGTTGATACACCAAGGAACTTTGATGATTCCTTGCGACTTTATTGCACCTGCAATTAGCCATAACCCCATTGGCGATCACCACACCAAGTTAATGTCTAATTTCTTTGCGCAAACCGAAGCCTTGATGAATGGGAAGTCGGAAAATGAAGTAAAGGTGGAAGGCATGAAAGCCAATAAATCCGAAGAAGAGATTCGTAACATCACTCCTTTTAAAGTTTTTGCGGGCAATAAACCCACTAACTCATTTTTATTAAAAGAAATCAATCCCCATTCGTTGGGTATGCTCATTGCTTTATATGAACATAAAATATTTGTACAAGGTGTAATTTGGAATATTTTCAGTTTTGATCAATGGGGTGTTGAATTGGGAAAACAAATGGCCAATAAAATTTTGCCAGAGTTATTAAATGATGAGAAGGTAAAAGATCATGATAGTTCTACCAATGGTTTAATCAACGCATTTAAAGAAATGAGTAAAAAAAAATGATCAATGAGTGAATTGGTTATCCGACCTATAGCGCAAAAAGACAATGCTTCTATTGCCAACATTATAAGAACTTCATTAACTGAATTTGGTGCCAATAAACCAGGAACTGTGTTTTATGATGAAAGCACCGATCATCTTTTTGAGCTGTTTAGCAATGAACCAAAAAGTGCCTATTTTATTGCTGAAATCAATGGAGCAATAATTGGTGGAGCGGGCATCTATCCTACCGAGGGATTGCCACCTACTACTTGCGAACTCGTAAAAATGTATCTCTCCAAAGATGCACGTGGCAAGGGTTTTGGCAGAAAAATGATCAATCACTGCTTATTAGTTGCCAAATCAAAAGGATTTGATCAGGTGTATTTAGAAACGATGCCAGAATTAAAAAAAGCAGTTGCTGTTTATGAACAATTTGGCTTTGGTTATTTAAACGGCCCAATGGGAAACAGTGGGCACAATGGATGTGATATATGGATGATTAAAAATATTTAATTACCATAAATTACGCGGACACCAATCTCCCCATTTATTGCCTAATAAAAATCCAATTAAAATTTCATGAGTACCTCTACTCACTGTATTTAGCCTAGAGGTTTGAAGATCATAAGAATAGCCAATATTTATTGAATGATTAAGGTTTACCCCCATCATCGCTGCGAAACCATCTTTGTATCTATAAGATGCTCCTAACCACATAATATCTTGGTATTGAAATTTTGCGTTGACATCATATCCTACCGGCAAAGGACTAATGTAACGGATTAACATAGAAGGAAGAAAAGATACATCATCAGAGATTTGCATTCTATAACCAGCACTTAAAAACAAATGTGGAATTAGTTTTCCTCCAGTTAGTGAAACCGTATTATCCGAAAAAGATACATTTTGTGGAACAATTTGTTGCGCAGATAATCCAACAAAATAATCTTTCGAATACAACCACAAACCAGCACTAACATCAGGTTTAAGTCGATTGATGATACCACTACTACCTACTGCAGGATCAACAGTAATTGATCCAAAATCAAGTTTAGAAGCATCTAAACTTATATTGGTCATTCCAACAGAAACTCCAGCAGATAAATTGGTTGTTGGAGAGAGTCCAATATGATAGGCATAGGTTCCATATGCAGCAAAACGATTGAGCGGACCCGTTTTATCGTTGATGATGGTAAAACCAACACCGGCATGAGGATCTGCAGCAGTATAATCTCTCCAATAAGCTTCTCCCCTTGGATTATCACCCCTGGCTCTGAATGTTGTAGGGCTTTCTCTTTCGTAATTACTTTTTTTTAATGGCCCATGAAAGGTTAAATATGTAGTTACAGGCGCATCTTGTAAACCAACCCATTGCATACGATGACTGGCTTTTACATCCCAATAATTTTCAATCCCAGCAACAGCAGGATTGATGATATAATTATTCATGATGTATTGGGTATAGTAAGGTCTTTGCTGCGCAAAAGCACCAATATTTAAACAACAGCACAATATGATAATTATTTTACTCCTCATTGCTTATCGAATAATGGTTATTGATCCTGTAATAATTTTTCTGCCATTCTTAGGATTAATTATGTAATAATAAGTACCTATTGGAAGTGCTTTACCATTTACTGTTCCATCCCAATCTAGATCATATCCTATACTACTGAAAACTGCTTGTCCATATCGATTGAACACATCCACAGTTGCACCAGGATAGCTTTCTAAATATTGAATTCTCCAACGATCATTGATTCCATCCCCATTAGGAGAGAAAGCATTAGGAACAATCGGAGACAATAAAACTTTAATAAACACTGTATCAGAAACGGTACAAGCTCCAATTCCTGTTAAAAACAATCTGTAGCGTATATCTGCCAATGGAGTAGTTATAGGAGTAGAATCAGTATCATTGTTTAAATAAGTTGGTGGGGTCCATTGATAAGTAAGATTGGTTCCATATACATATTTGGGAACAATTTTTAGATTGCCACCTTCCAGTACATTGATTTTTGAAACCATGGTTAATTTAGGATATGGATGAACTGTTATGTTTTTACTAACCGTATCACTCACACAACCATTGGTATTGTAAAAGAAATATTTAATGGCAAAAATTCCAGAATCGGCAAATACTTTAGTAGGATTTTGCAAAGTTGAATTAGTACCTCCACTTAAATCCCAGTTCCAACTAACAGTTGCTCCACTGTTAATTAAATCGCCCAGGTCGCGAAATTGAATAGCATCTCCAACACATACTTCTAAAGGAGTTGCGGAGAAAGATGCTTTAGGCCAAGGATAAATAGTAGTTAATGATTTAGTTAATGAATCTACGCAAGCATCTTTAGAGGTGATTTTTAATTGCACATTTACAGGACCCAATGCGGTGTACTTATGGGTTGGTTCTCTTAATGTAGATGATGATGGATCATTGGGGTCGCCAAAATTCCAACTATAACTAAATAATGCTTCTGAATTATCCGCAATGGTGGATTGATTGGTAAATGTACCTCGTCCATCAGGCAAACAAATACTGGGCAAACTAAATGCAGGAATGGGCAGTGGGTTTACTTTAATGGTTTGTTGATTAACCGAACTTATGCATCCACTATCAGTAATAACTTGCAAACCTGCAGTATATGTTTGTGCAGTAGTATATCTTTTGTTGAATGCACCTGCTGCAGTATTAGTAAGTGAATTGCCATCGCCAAAAATCCAATTACGAGCAACAATTTTGCTAAAATTTGCAACAGAGCTATCTGTAAAAGCCAAATCATTTTTCTCGCATAAAATAGATTGAACACCCCATTTGGCAACAGGGGAAGGCCATACAGTTATCGGTTGAAAGGCGGAGTCTTTACAGCCATGAGTATTTTGTACAAAGTACTTGATGGTATCATTTCCTACACCAGTTGTAACTGGATTTAATAACCCAGCTGCAGTTATGCCTTTACCAGAATAAATAGCTGTTCCAGCAACTGCAGAAACAAATGACCCTTGTGTTAATTGCCTTGGTGCTGCATCATAACAGATATCCCTGATATCGGTAAAACTTGCTTTAGGGGCGTTGAGCAAAATCACTTCTTGTCGGATACTTTTTCTACAAACGGAAGAGTTTCCTGAATAAGCAGTTATTTTAATCCCTACTTTTTGAGTTGCTGGATTTGCAAATGCAGTATACAAGTTTGCGTAATTGTTATTAAGTGAAGGATTTTCATCTCTTACAAAAATAGATGGCGCTCCAATTGTATCCCAATACACATCCATACGAGTTATATTACCAAAATCAACTGTAGATGTATTAATTATTCTAATAGAGTCGTTACTACATAATGGATTGGCCATTTGCACAGAAAATGATGCATTGGGTATACTTCCATTTACCGTAAACGGACTGCTTAATGATGCCACACAATTATTATTAGAAGTAACTGTAAGTGATACAGTATAGTTTCCTACCGTATTATACTTTGGTGCTGGATTTTTAAGTGTTAGCATAGCAGGAGTAAAAGTTGGCCCCGGACTGATTGCAGGAGATCCATCATTTAATTTCCAGGCATATGTAAAAGACGCTTCTGATCCATCTGCAATTTTACTGGTATCTTGAAAAGGAGCATTCGCATCAGCTAAACAAACTTCTGGAATAACAAACCCTACTTCTGGCAAAGGATTAATTTTAAAACCTGGAATTCTAAAAGTATCACTGATACAACCTGTGTTAGAGGCTGTAACTAAGAAAACGTTTTTATTTCCCCAAGAAGTATAGTTGGTATTTCTTGCAGTTGGTGTAGTTAATGTATCTGTTGGCGAACCATTATCTAGATTCCATGTATAACGAACAATCGTATTGTTTGCAGCCCCTGCTGCTATAGTAGACCCATCTGTATATACAATATCACCTTTTTCGCACCTAAGTGCAGGAACTGTAAAAAGTGAAACAGGTTTTGCTGAAACATTAATTGGTTTAGTTACTTGTGCAATACAACCAAAATCAGTTATACTAGTTAACTTAGCCGTATAATTATTTGGAGTAGTAAAAGTAATAGAAGGATTTTGAACTGTTGAACTTGTACCATCACTAAACTCCCATAGCCATCTTACAATATTTCTTCCCACCCCATCCGACAAATCAGTCAATGCAATTGCATTGTTTACACAACCGTTGGATACTATATTAAAATCAGCAGTTGGTGGGGCATTAACAATGATATTATCTGTAATTTCTTGGTCATTGGTATTACTACATCCATCCGACTGAGGCAATGTTGTTGTAGTTGTGATTTTCACTGGATAATTTCCAGCTGTAGTAAAAGTATAAGACTGAGGTACACGGTATAAATAATATGTTTTTCCATTAGACACGTAAGTGGAATCATATTTATTAGGCGTAATCGTATTCACAGTTGGTACATATGTAAATTGTTGAGGGCCAGACAAACCTGCTGTACCATTATAATCCAACACAATTTTTTCTGGTTGATACGTTAAAGCTAAATTTACCTTGAATGGCGAATTACTACATGTTGCAGAGTAAGATATATTTGATGCAGAAAATTCATTTTGAATTGATACAGGAGGATTTAAATCTACAATATTAGTTCCAGCATTGTACCCATAACTTTCAACATTACCCATCCCATAGGCCAGTGCAATAAAACCACTATCTGCTTTAATATTATGGCTTGGATTGCTATTGGTACTTCCAGTTACATTTTCTTGAATATATGAATATTCTGAATTCGGAATTGTTATCCATGATGCAATTGGAGCCGCTCCATCTATTTTCAATGATCCAGTATTTGCTGTTTTCATTAATATATTCAAATAATGAGCTGTAATATTGGTATTTGGAGGAGTTAAATTATTTCTTGCCGATACAACAGAAACATTGTTAATAGTTTGCTCCAAAGGATTGATTGTAATTATTTCAGGATCTCCTGGATACAATACTGTAGGAACATTTCTAGTATCACAAGTTTGAGATGTCATGTATTGCACAACCAATATTGGTTTATCAGAAGTAATGATATTGGGTTGGCTATTTTTTATTTGATAATAGCTATTTAAGATTAATGTATTAACAGGCAGAATAGATCCATTCAATGTTACTTGAGTAGTAGGATCTTTTACTATAATTCTATAAATATCACTTTGACGATTTGCAAAAGGAGCAGTTATATAATTTCTACCCCATGCATTAGAAGGAAATACTTGTTGGAACAAATTATCTCCACCACTGGCTCCAACACAATCGAATGAAGTCCAAGAACTACCTGTAAAAACGCCAATAGGTTTACAACTAGCTGCACCAGAAGAAATACTTCTTATAGTAGAACCTGTTAAATCAGTTAGAGATTGAATTTGGTAAACATCTCCTTTATTTAAAGGAATTTGAAACGGGGTATTTGCAGCCCGAATAGGTGTACCAGAACTTTGATACTTTAGATTGAACTCAACCGTTGTATTGTCTTCGGTTGCAACAACCGTAATTTGACTTCTTCCATTGGATGATTGATTAAAAGATAAAGCAATATACTCTTTACCTAAAACCGAAGTTGGAAAAACCAAGGTAGAACCTGAACGAGCAGCATTTAAAACATGCGCATAAACAACAACTGGCTTCTGAGATACCACATGAATACCTTTTTGCGTTCCAATCCCATCTGCCTGAGCATTATAAACATTATACGTTACTGGAGAAATTTGAACTGATGTTGCCTGATTGGCTACTACAGTAAAAGGAATAATCTGTCCTGCTAATTGAACTTCCCCAGTAGTGTTTTCTGTTGATGAGATGTATAAAGCCATTCTAGAAATAGTTCCATCGATATGACCAGGATATGGTATCCAGAAATCCTTCCCCTTATTAGAAAAATCTTGTGCATTGATTTGCCCAATAAGCAAATTCAAACAAACAAAAACAATTAACCTACAAATCTTCATTATTACTGGGGTTACACAATAAATAAGCCATTAAAAATAACGCAAACCATTCTATTAACACATAAAAGAAGCGTTAAAATCGGTTATTATTGCTTTTAAGCTGCTAAATATACATAACAAATTATTTCAATATTGTTACTGAACCACTAATTGTTGGTTTCCCATTTTTTGGATTAATTATATAATAGTAAGTTCCAATAGGCAATGGCTTGCCTTTAAAAGATCCATCCCATGGGGTGGTATAATTAATCACTTGATAAACAAGCTGACCATAACGGTCAAATACATCCACTGTTGCTTCGGGGTATCTTTCTAAATATTGAATCTTCCAAGTATCATTAATCCCATCTCCATTGGGCGAAAATGCATTGGGGGCTTTGGGTGGTTTTAATACTAAAATGAAAATATCTTTTGAAACCGTGCATCCCCCATCCCCTGTTATTTGCAATGTATAAGTTATATCATCTGAGGCAGAACAAATTGGGTTTGCAAGCGTTGGATTATCTAAATAAGTTGCAGGTGTCCATAAAAAACGGAGGTTATTTCCGAATAAAGAATCCGGAATCAATGGAATGGGCTCTCCAAAAAACAAGTTCTGTCTATTGCGTAAAAATAGTTTTGGGTTGGGGAAAACAGTTAGCGTTGATTGAGCAGTATCACTTCTGCAGCCATCAGAATTGTTAAAATACATACTAATATTCACCAAACCTGAATCAAGAAATTGTTGCCTTGGACTTTTTAATAAAGACCTACCCCCTGTTCCAAAATTCCAAAAATACGATTGAGCCGAACTAGAAATACCATTGCTTAAATCTAGAAAATTCACTGATTGATTGGCACAAATTTGCGTAGCTGATTGGTTATATTTTGCTTTGGGTTGGGGGAAAATTGAAATTGTTTTCTCTATAAAGTTTACACATGAACCTCCACCAGTATATGCCACCAAGCGTATTGTATAGGTTTGTGCATTTGGCAATTGAAGGTCTGCATATTTGTGAGCATAAATTTTATCTATTAGTGGATCATCGTCAGAATCTTTTTGAGTTGGATTATTTAAATAGTCCCAATAAATTTCTACTCTTGCAATAGCACCAATATCTACAGAAGATTTATTTTTTATTTGTACGGGTGCTGGTTGACAAAAAGGTGTTGTTCCTACCAATTCAAAATCTGCTTTCGGATTTCCTCCATTAATAAAAAATGGTTTGGTTAATGTAATAATACATCCTGAACTGGCTTTTACTTCTAGTGTAGCATCGTAAGGACCTGGCGCAGGATACCTTACTAAGGGCGTCTTTGAAGTGCTTGTTGCAGGTAATCCACCAATAAATGTCCATTTTCTGGTAAGAAGTGCACCTGTTCCATCTGATATAGTGCTCTCATCATTAAAAGGTGCAAACGCATCATCCAAACAAACCTTAGGTGTTTTAAAAATAACTACTGGTGTTGGCTTAATAGAAAAAATAGGCTTAAATGCATCACTTGGGCAGCCCGTATTTGATCGCACAATCAACCCAATATTTTTTACTCCTTCAGTTGTGTATTGTTTTGTTTGAGCAACACCCGTAATCAATGTATCAATTTTTTGTCCATTGTCGAAATCCCAAATCCATGATTGTATGGTATTGTTATTAGGGCCAGGAAGCAATGTTGAAGTATTGGAAAAAACAATATCGGTATTTAAACAATTGGGAGAAGAAAAATTAAATCTTGCAATTGGTTTATTAGACAACTCAAATGTTTTAGTTGTAGTAGCAACACATCCAAAATCGGTAATAGAAGTTAGTTTTACCGAATTGGTATAAGCATTGATATTTCTTGCAACATTTTTTGTATTTACAACGGGTCCTGATCCAAAATCCCAAAACCATTTATAAACTTGCCTTCCAAATCCATTGGTAGAATCGCTGAATAATACACTGGTATTAATACAACCATTGGTTGAGATAGAAAAATCGGCAATTGGAGGATCGTTCACCACAACATTGTCTTCAATATCTTGGTCATTGTTATTACTACACCCATCGGATTGAGGCACTACAGATGTAGCTACAATTTTCACCGGAAATGAACCTGTTTTATTAAACCTATAGGTATTGGGGACTTCATATACATAAAAAGTTTTTCCATTAGACACATAACTAGAATCTGGCCCTCTTGGAGGTGTATACATAAATGGATTCGTTCCAGTTAAATTGGGATTGGTTCCAAAATCAATATTGAGCTTTATTGCTAAATAAGGTATGGTTACTTTAACCCTGAAAGGTGCATTGGTGCAAGTAGCTGAATAACTAATACCACTGCTAGCAAATTCATTTTTTATGGCTATGGGTGGATTTAAATCTACAATATTGGTTCCTGCATTGTAACCATAACTTTCGGCATCACCAAAGCCATAAGCAATTGCATTGAATCCACTATCGGAATACAATGCATGTGATGCACCAGAACCAACAGGAATGATGGCATAAGAATAATTAGGATCGCCAGGGTGCGTTTGAAACGAAACTCCGCCCATTCCATCTAACGTAAAACTATTTACTCCTGCATTCTTAATAACTACATTGATAAAACTTTGATTGATCTGAAAACTATTGGCAGAAAAAACAGTGATTTTATTGATGGTTTGTTCTACAGGGCTTAAGTAAATCATTTCAGGATCACCATCACCTGTATTGCCTTCTGCATTTTGAGTAGTACAAAATTGGGCTACTAAAATTGGCTTATCAGATTCAATGCTATTGGGAGTTGGTGGATTAAAACCGATTTGATTGCCGTTTTTAAACTCATAAAAAAATCCATTTTGCAACATGGAGAATGGCAATTGCACTCCATTTAAATAAACAATTGTAGTGGGGTCTTTTACGCAAACCCTAAAAAAATTATTGGGTT
>JBILRH010000134.1:0-4757 GCA_044372715.1 Sediminibacterium sp.
TTACAAAAACCTGATCATATTCAGTTAACGGACCTCTGTTAGCACCATTTAAACCTATGTTTTCTTTAAAGATTTCTGCTTGCAATTTCTGTATAGCATCCGTTAAACGCTTGGGCTCAATTGGCTTTAGTAAATAGTCCATCGCATTTACTTCAAAAGCTTTTATTGCATATTCGTCATACGCAGTAGTAAAAATTACTTTAGGTGCTTTTTCTACTTCAGCCAATAAATCAAAGCCAGTTTTACCAGGCATTTGTATATCTAGAAAAATCAAGTCTGGGTTTAAAGATTCAATTTTTTCAATCCCTTCATCCACATTAGCTGCTTCATCAATCACTTCTATATCGCCATGATCCTGTAACAATTTTTTAAGTTCATTACGAGCCAAGCGTTCATCATCAATAATAATTGCTTTGATAGCCATATGATTTTAATTTTTAACTAAAGTTGATAACTCATGAACAGGCATAACAATTACCGCTTCCACTAAGTTATTCCCTTTATTGCTTATAGAAAAATGAGCTTTTTTCCCGAACAATAATTTGAGTCTGTCGTGGGTACTGCTTATTCCAAATCCATCAGATATTCCTAGTTGAGTAAAAGTTCCGGTATTTTGTACAATAACTTCATGATGATTGTCTTTAAAATCAGAAATGATTTTTACCAATCCTCCTTGCTTTTGTTTACCTATGCCATGTTTGATGGCGTTCTCTACTAAAGTTTGCAACATCATGGGTGGTATTGGTTGATCAAGGGTATCTTCATCAATATCAAATTCAACCATTAAACGATCTTCGAAACGAATATGTTCTAAAGCTAAATAATCTTTAACAATATTCAATTCTTTTTCAAATGGCACAGTAGCTAGCTTTTCGGATTGCATACTACTTCTTAAAATATTACTCAACTCAGTGATTGCAGTTCTTGCTCTTTCAGGATTTTCATCTACCAATGCACGAATGCTATTCAATGCATTAAAAATAAAATGTGGATTAATATGGGATTTTATGGTATTTAACTCTAGTTCTTTTACCAAGCTCTCTAATTTTACTTTTTGAATTTCAATTTTAGTTCCCAATTCTATATAGTGCCATAAATAATAAATGGATACCCAAACCAATATCAATGGTGAGTCGGACACCAAATTAACCAAAAACCGCTTTTCTACCGAGACCTTTGTTTTAGGATTAAATAATCCAAGCCACTCTGCCAATGCACTATTGGTTAAATTAAATAGTATTAAAATAGCAAATAGAATGATGGTGAATAAGAACCATTTCTTAGATAGTTCGGGGGGGCGTAAGTGCAGCACTTTAATTAACTCTCTGAGGATATGGGTAAATATCAAGCCTGTAGTAATAATGACCAGCAGTTTGGGATAAAAAATAGCATTAATTCTACTATCAAATACAAAGGCAAAAAAAACCATTGTTAGCCCATACATCATCCAACCACCAATCTGGCAATACCAATACAAAATTGCTTTTCTTTTATTTCTCATGTAGAACGAAGTTAAATTTTATGCCCCCTTCTATGTCTAATTTAGGACTAATGGCAAATTTTGGGGCTAATTGGCTAAAAATATTATGCTTAGATTCCGAACCATCGGTGTATTTGGCTGTTTTAGTTCTTAATGGGTGGTTTTTGGGCCCAATTTCGTACTTTTACCCATAAAATATATATGCATGGAGTTCATTCCAGGACCATTGTTAAAAAACATCAATAACCCTTCGGATTTAAAAAAATTAGGCAGAGAACAACTCCACCAAGTATGCGATGAACTTAGGCAATATATTATTGATATTGTAAGTGTTCAGGGAGGTCATTTTGCTGCAAGTTTAGGGGTGGTTGAATTGAGCGTAGCACTTCACTACGTTTACAATACCCCATACGACCAATTGGTATGGGATGTAGGTCACCAAGCATATGGACATAAAATTTTAACAGGAAGAAGAGACAATTTTGCTACCAACCGTAAATACAATGGTTTAAGTGGTTTTCCAAAAAGATCAGAAAGCGAATACGATACTTTCGGTGTAGGGCATTCATCTACATCTATATCTGCTGCTTTAGGGATGGCGATGGCTGCCAAATACAGAGGCGAAAACAGAAAATCTGTAGCTGTAATTGGTGATGGCTCTATGACTGCAGGTATGGCTTTTGAAGCAATGAATCATGCAGGAGTTGCGGACAGCGATGTGTTGATTATATTAAATGACAATTGCATGAGCATCGACCCAAATGTTGGTGCACTAAAGGAATATTTAACCGACATTTCTACTTCTCCAACTTACAATAAGGTAAGAGATGAGGTTTGGAACTTGATGGGCAAATTACCCATTGGTAAAAACTTCTCCAGAGAAATGGCCAGCAAGTTAGAGGCCAGCATCAAAGGGGTTGTGAGCAAAAGCAGCAATTTATTTGAAGCATTAAACCTTCGGTATTTTGGACCGATTGACGGACACAATATTTCTAATCTAGTAGATACATTAAAAGATTTAAAAGAAATGCCTGGTCCTAAAATTTTACATATCGTAACTGTAAAAGGAAAGGGATATGCTTTAGCAGAGAAAGACCAAACTAAGTGGCATGCTCCTGGATTATTCGATAAAGTGACTGGCGAAATATTTAAGAAAAAAATAGACCTTCCTCAACCACCTAAATACCAAGATGTATTTGGTCATACCATGATTGAGTTGGCTGAAATGAATGATAAAATAATGGGGGTTACACCGGCTATGCCTAGTGGATCTTCATTAAAATTCATGATGGAAAAAATGCCGCATCGTGCTTTTGATGTGGGCATCTGTGAGCAACATGCAGTTACGGTAAGTGCAGGAATGGCCACTCAAGGATTAAGGGTATTCTGTAATATTTATTCATCTTTCATGCAACGTGCATACGACCAAGTTGTACATGATGTTGCTATACAAAAATTGCCTGTAGTGTTTTGTTTAGACAGAGCAGGATTGGTGGGAGAAGACGGACCAACACATCATGGATGTTATGATATCCCATACATGCGTTGTATACCTCATATGGTAGTGAGTGCACCAATGAATGAAAAAGAATTGCGCAATTTAATGTACACAGCGCAGTTGGATAGCAATAAATATCCTTTTGTAATCAGGTATCCTAGAGGAGAAGGTGTAATGGTAGATTGGAAAACACCATTCGAAGAAATTACCATTGGTAAGGGAAGAAAATTAAAAGATGGAAAAGAGATTGCTATTTTAAGTTTTGGTCATCCAGGAAATTTTGCACAAGCTGCAATCAGACAACTCAGAACAGAAGGCATAGACCCAGCTCATTATGATCTTCGATTTGTAAAACCAATTGATGAAGAATTATTGCACGAGGTTTTCAGCAAATATAATAAAATTGTTACCGTAGAAGACGGAACTGTTGTAGGTGGATTTGGTTCTGCAGTGTTAGAATTCATGAACGCCAATAATTATCAAGCAGAACTAAG
Organism: Sediminibacterium sp.; assembly: GCA_044372715.1. Taxonomy (GTDB): domain Bacteria; phylum Bacteroidota; class Bacteroidia; order Chitinophagales; family Chitinophagaceae; genus Sediminibacterium. The sequence goes on from JBILRH010000134.1 coordinate 3,473, forward strand.
CATATTGGGAATTCCAGACCGTTTAGTGGAACATGGAACACCAAAAGAACTTCACCGCGAATGTGCTTATGATGCGCAAGGTATTGCAGATGCTGTAAGAGAGTTAATGAACAACAAGGTTAGCGTTAAGAATGAAGCAGCAGGAATTAAGAATTAAAAAAGATGAATTAAGAAATAAGAGTGAAGAACCATGAAAGAAGAAATATGCATTAGCAAATAAGAATTGTTCTTTCTTCTTTTCATAATTTTTCTTTTATAATTCTTCTATCAAACCTTCATCAGCTATATCTGCTGCACGATTGTCATTCCATTCTACAATGAAATTATTCATGCCCTGACCAACCAACAATTTCATGAATTTTTGTTGAGACAATTCGAGTATAGATAAGAATAAGAATATTGCATGGATGCGATCTTCGCAGATTTCAAATACTTTTTCGAAAGCCACTGTCTTTTCTTTGGCCACAAAGTCGAGCATATAATCTCGGCTTCCTTCCATGGTATAATTATAACGAACAACAGTGTGTACTGGTTTGTTTTGACGATCGTGAACACGTTGCATTACCTTTTCAAAAGATTTCATCAATTTGAATAAAGTAATATTCTGTATTTCGGTTCCTTCAGAAGCTTCCTCTCCTATTGCTGCAATTTCTTTTTGGAGGTTTCCTCGTTTTACCATGAGCATTCTCATAGCTTCCATTTCAGCCATTTGAACTGCCGCTTCTTTAAAACGTTTGTATTCAAGAATTTTATCGATTAATTCTTGACGAGGATCTATTTCATTTCCGGAAGCATCAATTTCTTTACGAGGCAACAATAATCTAGCCTTGATTCTCATCAAAGTTGAAATAAATAGAATAAACTCACTGCTTAATTCAATATTCAACTTCTCCGAACTATGAATAAAGTCTAAGAAATCATTGATGATCTTAGTGATGGGGATATTGTAGATATCCAATTCATCTCTTTCTATAAAAAACAACAACAAGTCGAATGGACCTTCGAACTGATCTAACTTAATTTGATAATTAACTACACTCACTTCAATTTCATTGATTGATACAAAGAAACATAAACAGGCTTTAAAAAAGCCTGTTTTACTAAATAGTTATCCACCAAAATGGTACTACTTCTTTAAAGAATCTCTTATTTCCATCAATAAAGCATCTGTACTCGAAGGGCCAGCTGGTTCGGCCGTTGATTCTGCTACTGTTTCTTTTTTGATCTTATTAAGTCCTTTGATTACCATAAACACCGCAAAGGCAACTACTATAAAATCAAATAG
>JBILRH010000135.1:0-4752 GCA_044372715.1 Sediminibacterium sp.
GAAAATACAACCAAACTAAAGCTAGCTATTCAGAAATCTGGCCGTTTACACGACGATTCCATTAAACTGTTGAAAGAATGTGGCATTGATATCAGTAATGGGGTAAACAAACTAAAGGCAGAAGCTAGCAATTTCCCAATTGAAGTGTTTTTTCTTCGCGACGATGATATTCCTCAATATGTAGAAGATGGAGTTGCTGATATTGGATTTGTTGGAGAAAACGTGGTTTTTGAAAAACAAAAAAAACTGGAGATTACCGAAAAATTAGGCTTTGGTAAATGTAGATTAAGTATTGCTGTTCAAAGGAATGAGCAATATACTGGCATCCAATTTTTGGAAGGTAAAAAAATTGCTACCAGTTATCCGGTTATTGTTGCCAATTTCTTGAAATCCAATAATGTAAATGCGGAAATTCATGAAATCAGTGGAAGCGTTGAAATTGCCCCAGGTATAGGATTAGCTGATGCCATTTGTGATTTGGTAAGCAGTGGGTCAACTTTATTCATGAATGGACTCAAAGAAGCTGAAGTTATTTTACAATCTCAAGCGGTATTGATCAAGAACAACGAAATTGATGCAGCTAAAACAATTCTATTAGAGCGATTGTTGTTTCGTATTCAATCAGTAAAAAAAGCAAAGAACAATAAATATATTTTGCTCAATGCACCCAATGATAAATTACAAGAAATTATTGGACTGTTGCCAGGGATGAAAAGCCCGACAGTATTGCCTTTGGCAGAAGAAGGATGGAGTAGCGTTCACAGTGTGCTCAATGAAAATGATTTTTGGGATATTATTGAACAATTAAAAGCTGCTGGTGCTCAGGGAATATTGGTAGTGCCAATCGAAAAAATGATTGTTTGATAATGTTTTACCATTTTAAATGAAATAAGCAAGAATGAGAATCTATATTAATGAACCAAGAGCAACATGGGTTGAACTACTTAAAAGACCTTCATTAGATAATAGTGCTTTAAGAGAGCAAGTTAGTTTGGTTTTGAATGCGGTTAAATTGAATGGGGATATTGCCGTTAAGCAATTTACCAAGCAATTTGATGGAGTAGATATTGAAAATAATCTTGTAAGTAATGCTGAAATTGAAAATGCCATAAATCATATTTCAAATGAACTTAAAGATGCTATTCAATTAGCTGCAAAAAATATTGGTATTTTTCATTCAAAACAAATAGCAGCTCCTGAAATAATTGAAACCATGCCAGGGATCAAATGCTGGCGTAAGTCGGTAGGTATCGAAAAAGTGGGATTGTATATTCCGGGTGGCACTGCTCCTTTATTCTCCACTATTTTGATGTTGGGAATACCAGCATCAATTGCAGGTTGTAAGGAAATTGTTTTGTGTTCTCCTCCAGATAAAAATGGGCAACTTCATCCTGCGATTTTATATACTGCTCAATTGGTGGGTATTAATAAAATCTATAAGGTTGGAGGTGTTCAAGCTATAGCTGCAATGAGTTTTGGAACTGAAACGATACCTAAAGTAGATAAAATATTTGGCCCTGGTAATCAATATGTAACAGCAGCAAAACAAATTATTCAACAGGAGGGAGTAGCCATAGATATGCCAGCTGGCCCTTCTGAAGTATGTGTTTTAGCAGATGATTCAGCAGAACCTGCATTTGTTGCTGCTGATTTATTAAGTCAGGCGGAACATGGAGCGGACAGTCAGGTTTTATTAATCAGTAATTCAATTGCATTTGTTAAGAAAGTAAATACTGAATTAGATAAGCAAGTAGAAGCATTACCAAGAAAAGATATAGCCAAAAAAGCTTTGGATAATAGTAAAGTCATTGTTATAAGTGATATGGAAGAAGCCATTGATTTAGTCAATGAATATGCTGCCGAGCATTTGATTATTGCTTGCAGAAATGCTTCGTCTATTGCCGATAAAATTATTAATGCTGGATCGGTATTTATTGGTAATTATTCTCCTGAGTCGGTGGGCGATTATGCAAGTGGAACCAATCATACATTACCTACCAATGGTTATGCAAAAGCTTATAGTGGTGTAAGTGTTGATAGTTTTGTAAAGAAAATTACCTTCCAAGAATTATCCAAGCAAGGATTGGATAATATTGCTGGTGCCGTAGCGCTGATGGCTGAAGCCGAAGGACTACAGGCGCATGCTAACGCTGTTAGAATTAGAAGGATGAAAGAAGAAAGATGAAAGATGAAAGCAGAAAGATGAAAGCAGAAAGATGAAAGCAGAAAGATGAGAGAAGAAAGATGAAAGCAGAAAGAAGAAAGCAGAATTAAGAAATAATAGTTATGAGTTTTGATATCAATAAGTTAGTAAGGCCTAATATTTCGGCATTGGTTCCATATTCATCTGCTAGAGATGAATTTAGCGGAGAAGCAAAAGTATTTTTAGATGCCAACGAAAATAGTTTAGGATCACCTTTAAAAAAATGGTACAATCGCTATCCCGATCCACATCAATTAGCCATTAAAGAAAAATTGGCTTTTATTAAAGGGGTGGGTGCTGAGCATATTTTTTTAGGAAATGGAAGTGATGAATGTATTGATGTTTTATTTCGTTGTTTTTGTGAGCCAGGAAAAGACAATGTAATTATTTGTCCGCCAACTTATGGAATGTATGAGGTAAGTGCTAACATCAACAATATAGCGTTGAAGAAAGTTCCATTATTGGATGATTTTCAATTAGACTTAATTCATTTAGAAGATCAAATAGATGCAAATACAAAGATCATTTGGATCTGTTCGCCCAATAATCCTACAGGTAATTCAATTGATAGAATTGATATAGAAACCGTCTTGAATAATTTTACTGGAATAGTAGTAATTGATGAAGCGTATATCAATTTTGCTCAACAAAAGTCTTTTGTACAGGAATTAGCTGATTATCCCAATTTGGTAGTAATGCAAACTTTTAGCAAAGCTTGGGGATTGGCAGGATTAAGATTAGGAATGTCATTTGCCTCAGAAGCAATTATCGAGGTAATGAATAAAGTGAAGCCCCCATATAATATTAACCAAGCAACACAAGAATTGGTGCTAACTGCTTTAGAAGAAATTGGGCAGGTAAATGATATGATAAAACTATTGGTTGATATGCGTATAGCACTAGCTGATGTTTTTTTATCTATGCCTACTGTAGAAAGGGTATATCCTTCTGATGCCAACTTTATTTTGGTAAAAATCAATAATGCAAAAAAAGTATATGATTTTTTATTAACCAAGGGAATTGTGCTCAGAGACAGGAGTAATGTAAAGCTTTGTGATGATTGCTTACGCATCACTGTTGGCACAGAGCAGGAGAATACCATTTTAGTAGATGCTATGCAAGATTGGTATCAGTTGAATCCTTAATTTTACTAGTATTAAAACCTCAATATGAAATTAACATCACTCATTTTTGTTTTTTCTGCAATGCTTGGATCTTGTATGGCCCAACAGTCAGATACATCCATTAAAACCCCAGCGGGATTTTCTACTACTACAGTAGCAGCTAATTTTGGAAGAGTTCGTCATATTGCTATGAATAGCAACGGAGATTTATACATGAAATTAGAGCGTTTAAACAAAGGTTGTGGTATTATTCGTTTAAGGGATACCAATAAAGATGGTGTTATGGATGATACATTGAGTTTTGGAAATTATGTAGGCACAGGAATTGCCATTAAAAATGGTTATTTATATGCGTCCAATAATAGTTCTGTATTTCGCTACCCTTTAAACAATAGTAAATTAGGAATTGATACAACCGGTGTTCAAAGAATTGTTACAGGATTATGGGATAAACGCCAACACAATTCAAAATCAATTGCATTGGATAATGCAGGTAACATTTATGTGAATATTGGAGCGCCAAGCAATGTTTGTCAGGAACAGGATCGCCAAAGAAAGTCTAAAGGGAGAACTCCTTGCCCCATATTAGATAGTGCTGGTGGTATTTGGCAATTTAAAGCAGATAAGCTTAATCAGTCTTATGCAGAAGGTATCAGGTATGCAACAGGAATTAGAAATTGTGTTGGTTTGGATTGGAACAGTGAGGTAAATGAATTATTTATTACGGTTCATGGTAGAGACGAATTGTATCAGTCTTATCCTGAATATTACGATCAAAAGTCTGGAGCAGAATTGCCTTCTGAAACCATGTATATGGTAAAAAAAGGAGATGATTGTGGTTGGCCTTATGCTCATTGGGATCATTTGCAAAATAAAAAAATATTGAATCCCGAATTTGGTGGAGATAGAGTGAAAACTGGGGCTGATAATGCGATTAGCCCTTTGGTAGGCTTCCCAGGACATTTAGCACCCAATGCTTTATTGATTTATACTGGCAATCAATTTCCTCCTAAATACAAAAATGGAGCATTTATTGCTTTCCATGGAAGTTGGAATAGATCGCCAGAACCTCAAGAAGGGTTTTATGTAGTTTTTGTGCCAATGAAAAATGGTAAGCCAACTGGTAAATGGGAGGTTTTTGCCAATGGTTTTGCAGGCATGGAAACCGTGGTAAATTTAAGTGCAGCAAAACATCGCCCATGCGGTTTAGCACAAGGGGCTGATGGTTCTTTGTATGTTTCTGATGATAGTAAAGGGTATGTTTGGAAAATTAGTTACAAAAACTAGTATTTAGGTATGAAAAAAATAATAATCAGCTGGATTTTAGTTGCTGGAATAGCTGCAATCTTACAATCTCAATCTACTAGCTCTTCTAGTAAAGCCAGGGGTAAAGAAGTGTATACAAAGTATTGTCTTACTTGCCAT
>JBILRH010000024.1:0-17330 GCA_044372715.1 Sediminibacterium sp.
AAATTGGTAAGCACAACAACATCAAATAAATTAGGCTTAATTACCAATTTCATGCATAAATCATCCACTATTACATCATCGGCTTGCAACTCGGGGTATTCCTTTGCTACTTCATAAAAAACTTCTAAAAATAACCCATCGGTTATTTTCATGATATTGGCTTTATGACCACAAGTTATTCTTCTAGCCCCCTTTTTCTTGGCCATTTCAAAAGCGTACTTGATTACTTGCATACTGCCAGGACGCGTAATAAATCGTCTGCTCAAAGCCACATCATTGGTAAGCATATGCTCAATTCCGCCATAAGTATCTTCTATATTTTCTCTTACAATGGTGATATCAATAGGAATTCCAGCTTTACTAAAAACAGTATCCACTCCATGAAGGGTTTGGAAAGTTCTTTTATTGGCATAGGTATTCCAAGTTTTCCTAGCAGTAACATTTACACTTTTTACCCCTTTACCCTTTGGTGTTTCCATTGGACCTTTGAATAAAATACCCAAAGATTCAATTGCTTGCTGAGCTTCAGGGGTCATGCCGTTGCTAAACCCTTTATCAAATACCCATTTTCCCATATCTACAAACTGGTATTCCAAAGGAACTTTTGCAGATTCAAAAATGGACAATACAGCATCCATGATTTCAGGTCCTATTCCATCACCTTTAGCTACAGCAATTTTTGTCATATGGTCTAATTTTTAGTGCTGCGAAAGTACAACCTCTAACGACAATTTTGTTCATAACAAAATGATAAATAATTCCTATCAGTTGTATCAACTGTTAAATTCCTTATTTTTACTAAAGTTGGCCCAATATCTTTAAAATCTAACCCATGATTTCGAAAATTTCAGCCGGAATACAAATCACCGTAGAAACTTTTTACCAGGCCGATTACAGCAATCCAATCAAAGGTGAGTATATGTTTGCCTACCGGATAATTATAGAAAACCATAATAAATTCACTGTAAAATTATTAAGAAGAAATTGGTTCATTTTTGATAGCAATGCCGAACATAGAGAAGTTGAAGGAGAGGGTGTTGTTGGCGTTCAACCAATTATTCTTCCGAATGAAAACTATCAATATGTGAGTGGCTGTAACTTATCTACAGAAATGGGGAAAATGTATGGCCATTACGAAATGGAAAACGAGAACAACAAACAAATTTTCAAGGTGAATATTCCGGCATTCGAATTAATTGCACCTTCTAAATTAAATTAAGTTGGTTTGTATTTAGATTCGGCAAACAATTTTCCAGGGTCCTTTTCCATCAAGTCTTTCAAGGTTGCCAACTTATTTTTATTCATCCATTTTTTAACAATTTGCCATCCTACAAATTGTCCAATATTTCCAGGCGATCCCTCTCCAAGTGTTTGTGTTGTAGGACCATCATTTATATAATCTCTAGTAAACTGAGGATCTGATTGAAATAATAATTCATTTTGAATAAACATACTCCATATATTTTGCTCACTTCGAAAGCATGCATCCAATTGAATTTGCGTATACCCCGTTTTTAGTGTGTCAGCAATATGAGGGAGGAACATGTCTAACAAATACAATCTTTTTCCTGATTCCACCATCTGCTCAATCAGTGGTTTGCCAATCGATTTATTTGGATACATATCATCAATAATACTTTTCATAGCATTTACTGGAATATAGGCAGGCTCAAATCTTCGGGAGACGAATGCAGGATACATTGATTGGCCCTGTTCACTTGTATACAAAGGATGATCCTTTCCCAAAAAAAGTTGTAGACCGATTGCAATAGCATCCGTTGTTATAATAGTTCCAAAACTATTGATGGGGCCTATAAAACTGATGCATTTTTTAGGTAAAGTATATTGAGGAAAATAATAATGTACATATTGAAAGCCTTTTTTAATTTCTGCTACCAATGCATCAAACTGGGCATTACTAGAAAGTGTACTTGAATAAATTGGTTGATATGAATGAATGAAAGCTGGCACATCTTTATAAGCAGCTGCTGGTGTTGTGCCTAATATATTAAATAAAAAATCTTTCGCAAATCCGGGATATTGTTGGTTTAATTGATTGAGCGAAGCATCTAACTGAAAACTGTCTATTTTAAAAAAAGAGGTCTCAAATCGCTCTGTAACCAAATCAATTTTAATCGACGAAACATTGGGCGTTTTCTTCCCTTGGTTACAACCTAAAAGGAAAAAAAGGATAAAAAAAGGATAAATCAACTGCTTCATGTGCGAATTAACGGAAAGGTTAGCGATCTTGTTGTTAAAATGCTGAAATTTGTCTTATGAAGATTTTTATAGCCCAACAAAATTATCATATTGGAAATTTTGAATACAACACCAATAAAATTATTGAAGCCATTGAAGCTGCTAAAGCTGCTGGTGGTGATTTGATCTTATTTAGTGAAATGAGTATATGCGGTTATCCAGCAAGAGATTTTGTAGAATTCAATGATTTTATTGAGCAATGCAATGCAGCAGTAGATAAAATAAAAATGCACGCTGATACAATTGGCGTTTTGATTGGAGGACCAGCCAGAAATAAACAACAAAAAGGCAAGGATTTATTCAATGCTGCATGGTTTTTATACGAAAAAGAAATAAAAGCAGAAATCCATAAAACCCTTTTACCTACTTATGATGTATTTGATGAATACAGATATTTTGAACCTGCATTCGAATGGAATGTAATTGAGTTTAAAGGCAAGAAAATAGCTGTTACCATTTGTGAAGACATTTGGAATTTAGGCGACAACCCTTTGTACAGAATATGTCCGATGGACCATTTGATGTTGCAAAAGCCAGATTTAATGCTGAATCTTAGTGCATCTCCATTTGATTATACGCATGACGAAGATAGAAAAGCAGTAATTAAATCGAATGTATTAAAGTATAAGATTCCTTTATTTTATTGCAATGCAGTTGGAAGTCAAACAGAAATTGTTTTCGATGGCGCTTCTTTGGTTTTTGATAAATATGCCAATTTATGCAAAGCATTGCCCCTTTTTAAAGATGCATTGGAATCGGTTGAATTAAATGATGATGGAACAATCAATGGACCAATAATTGAACCCGCCAACAGAGTACCCAATAAAGAATTGAATCCAACATCTTTAGAACCAGCATTGAATATTGCTCAAATATATGATGCACTCATTTTAGGTATTAGAGATTATTTTCAAAAAATGGGCTTCAAAAAAGCCATTATTGGATCATCGGGGGGGATAGATTCTGCAGTAACATTGGCAATTGCCTGCGATGCTTTGGGGTCAGAAAATATCACCGCCATTTTAATGCCATCTCCCTACTCTACCAGTCATTCAGTTGATGATGCAGTTTTATTGAGTAAGAATTTAAACAATCCATATCAGATTATTAAGATTGACGATGTATACAAAAGTTTTTTAGATACGCTTGATCCATTATTTAAAGGACTTCCCTTCTCTATAGCAGAAGAAAATATTCAGAGCAGAAGCAGGGGAAATATTCTAATGGCCATTGCCAATAAGTTTGGATATATTTTATTAAATACTTCAAATAAAAGTGAATTAGCCACTGGTTATGGCACTTTGTACGGAGATATGGCTGGTGGTCTTGGCGTATTGGGCGATTGTTACAAACTACAAGTTTATGAATTAGCCAAGTACATTAATCGAAAGCAGGAAATTATACCCAATCATATTATCACTAAAGCCCCCTCGGCAGAATTGAGACCCAACCAAAAAGACAGCGATAGCTTGCCAGATTATGAAATATTGGATAAACTATTGTTTCAATACATTGAAAAACGCCTAGGACCAGCTGAAATAAAAGCGCTGGGATTTGATGCAGCATTGGTTGATCGTACCTTAAAAATGGTAAACAACAACGAATACAAGCGCAATCAATTTTGCCCAATCATTCGCATTTCGCCAAAAGCATTTGGTGTAGGAAGAAGGGTTCCAATCGTAGGCAAATATTTGAATTAGTTATCTTGTTTATGAACTACCAACAATGGCAAATGGGTATGAAAAGCTAATTTTTTGGTGGTGCTTTTGATAAATAATTTTTCAAAAAATCCTTTTCGTTTAGGAATAGAAATAATCATATCTACCTGATGTGAATCAGCAAACTCATTCACCCCATCTATATATTCTACGTTCTTGGCAAAGTGATAGGTTGGATGAAACTCTTGTAGTAAAGTATGTACCGCAAAACCCTCTCCCATAACACTTGCAGGATATTTTGCATTGGTTTCTTCTACATCAACTTCTATGTTAAAAACAAGCAACTTAGCATGGGTATCATTCAATAAATTTCGAATAATATCTACTGGAATAAATTTATCTGCATGATCAAAATCACAGGATAGCATAATTTTTTTAACCGGATTGAATTTTGCATGTGGCGGGATAATTAATACTGGCAAGCCTAAAGCGCCTGCCACAGATGTTGTGTTGCTTCCTATCAATGTTTCTTCCAATGCTCCACCCCCCGTAATTCCCATTATGATTAAATCAATTTTTTCTTTACTAGCAATCATTTCGAGGCCACCTGTAATTGAACCATATTCGATGGCAACATTAAACTGAATAGTTGAGTTAGGAAATTGTGATCTTAATTCATCTCTGAATTGATGCAGATTATTGGTAGCAACATCTCTATAAGAATCAAGTTCCAACATTTGAACTCCTGGCATCAATGGATCTAAGGCAATGGGAATTTCATATGCATGAAACAGCAATATGCTCTTAATACTAATTTGTTCTGCAAATTGAACTGCGTAGGCAGCTGCATTGGCAGCGGTTGTAGAAAAATCGGTTGGAACAATAATAGTTTGCATGGTGTAGAATTTGATTCAAAGTTCCAGTAAAAGATAAACTTTATTTATGACAGATATCATTAAATTCAATGATAATAAGCATTTAACAATGAAGCAAGATCTACAAAGATTATACTAACTATAAATGCTCAATAATCCCTGCAATGCCTTGCCCACCACCAACACAAGCAGTCACCATTCCGTATTTTTTATTCAATCGCTTCATATCATTGAGCAATTGAACAGTGAGCTTGCAACCAGTACATCCAAGTGGATGCCCCAATGCAATTGCCCCGCCATTTACATTTACAATATCTTGATTCAATCCAAGTTCTCTTATTACTGCTAATGCTTGAGAAGCAAAAGCTTCATTGAGTTCGATTAAATCGATATCAGCCAAATTCATATTGGCTTGTTTTAATACTTTAGGTATAGCGGCAACTGGCCCGATACCCATTATTCTTGGATCTACCCCTGCAGATGCACAATTTACCAAACGACCAATCGGTTTCAATCCTAGTTCTACTACCATTCTTTCGCTCATTACAATTACAAAAGCTGCACCATCACTGGTTTGAGATGAATTACCAGCAGTAACAGATCCGCCGATTGCAAAAGCTGCTTTTAATTTGCTTAATCCTTCTACTGTAGTGTCTGCACGCAAACCCTCATCTGTATCAACAATGTAATTGCGAACAGCTCTTTTACCCTTTTCATTTACATATACTTCTTCTACATCAATAGGAAGAATTCCAGATTTAAAATAGCCATTATCAATAGCCAGTTTTGCTTTTCGATGAGAATTATAAGCAAACTCATCTTGATCTTCTCTTGAAACCTTGTATTCTTTCGCAACTGCTTCTGCAGTTAATCCCATACCTAAATAATAATCAGGTTGATCTTTTGCGATAGCATATGAGGGCACTGTTTTCCAACCTACTGTTGGAACTAAACTCATGCTTTCTGTTCCACCAGCAATAATACAATCAGCCATTCCAGATCTGATTTTTGCTGTTGCCATCGCAATACTTTCTAATCCGCTTGCGCAATATCTATTAATAGTTATTCCAGCCACCTCTATTCCCAATGCTTTTGCAGCGATAATTCTTCCAAATTGTAAACCCTGTTCTGCTTCAGGAACAGCATTTCCAACAATCAAATCATCTACTCGCTTAGAGTCTAATTGTGGCAGAGTTGCCATCAATCCCTTGATTACCTCAACAGCTAAATCATCGGGTCTAAAAAAACGAAACCCACCTTTTTTGCTTTTGGCAACTGCAGTTCTATAACCAGCTACTATGTATGCTTCTTGCATAAAATCAATTTTTTAGATTTCAAATGTAGTTAAAATGATTAAAAGTTGTTTATGCAACTATGTTAAGGTTAATGGGATATGTCTAAATACTTTATTTTCGCTCAAAATCAATCCATTTGTACGCCTCGCTTCGAAATTTTTTATTCCAATTTGACCCAGAAAAAGTACATTATTTTTCAATGGGTTGCTTAAAAACCGCTTGTAGCATAGGTTTAACGGATAAGCTAATTAGAAATACGTTTCAGTTTAAATCCAATAGCTTAAAAAAGGAATTATTTGGACTAGCATTCCCCAATCCGGTAGGATTAGGGGCAGGTTTCGACAAGAATGCCCTTTATTTAAACGAATTAGAAGCTTTAGGCTTTGGTTTTGTAGAAATAGGCACTGTTACTCCTAAAGCACAGGATGGTAATAAGCAACCTCGTTTGTTTAGATTACCTGCAGACAAGGCTTTAATTAATAGAATGGGATTTAATAATGGAGGTGTTGATGCAGTAAAGCAAAGACTGATAAATTGGAATAGTACAAAGAATAGTGATCAAAATGGGCAGATGATTATTGGTGGAAATATTGGTAAAAATAAAATAACCCCCAATGAAGATGCATGGAAAGATTATCAAATTTGTTTCAATCAATTACATGAAACAGTGGACTATTTTGTAGTGAATGTAAGTTCGCCCAATACGCCGGGCTTAAGAGCATTACAAGAAAAAGATGCGCTTCTAAAGATTTTTTCTGTTTTACAAAATGACAATGCTGGTAAAAATAAGCCTAAACCCATTTTATTGAAAATTGCTCCAGATTTAAACAAAGAACAATTGGACGATATAGTATCATTGTCTATGGAATTGAAACTTAGTGGGCTGGTTGCAACCAATACAACAATCGACCGATCTAATCTAAGCAATGAATCAAGCAAGTTAGCAACTTCAATAGGAATGGGCGGCTTAAGTGGTAAGCCAGTTCAACAGAGGTCAACTGAAGTAGTAAAATATTTATCAGATCAAACCCTAAAACAAATACCCATTATTGCAAGTGGGGGCATTTTTACAGGAAGAGATGCTTCAGAAAAAATAAAGAATGGAGCCTCGCTGGTTCAAGTATGGACTGGCTTTGTATATGAGGGGCCTTCGATTGTAAAAAACATTTGCACACATTTAGCCAATTACCAATAATATGGAATATCTATTTACAACAGAAAGCCTTATTAGTTTTTTAGTCTTAACCCTATTAGAAGTAGTATTAGGAATAGACAATGTAATCTTTGTAAGTATTATTTTAAATAGGCTTCCGAAAGTACTTCAAAAAAAAGCCAGATTCACATGGATGGTTACTGGTATCATATCAAGAACCATATTATTGTTTTGCTTAAGCTGGTTACTTACTCAAAAAGGCAAGCCAGTTTTTAGTGCATTTGATAAAAGTTTTGATTTAGCCAGCTTGGTAATGATTGCTGGAGGATTGTTTTTGTTGTATAAAACGGTTAAAGAAATTCACCACAAATTAGAAGGAGAAGAAGATATTGCTGCAGGAAATGTAAAAAAAGACCTCAGTTTTGGAAATGCAATAGTGCAAATCATTTTGATTGATATGGTATTTAGCTTTGATAGTATTATTACAGCGGGAGGTACAGCAAAACATCTTGAAGTGATGGTTAGTGCAGTTGTTATTGCAATGATTGTGATGTTTTTATTTAGCCCTAAGATTTCTGCATTCATTCACAAACATCCTACTTTAAAAATGTTGGCATTATCGTTTTTGGTAATGATTGGATTTGTTTTATTGGTAGAAGGATGGGATGCAGAAGGAGCGCATGAATTGCACTTAAAAAACTATGTATATTTTGCCATGGCATTTTCTTTTGGTGTTGAAATATTGAATATGCAAATGCTTAAATCTAAAAGAAAGCCAGTTGAATTAAGGGAACCCGTTTTGGTGGAAGAAAATGAACCAGGTGATTTAGCCAAATAATAATTTGAAAAGTAAATTAAGTAATTCCAATTAAACAAAATCGTAAGAACCTATTCATCCATAAGATTACAAGTAAGAGTAAAATTAAAAATCAAAACCCAGGGCAAAATAATACAATGGTTTACCAAGAAATAAACCTTTCATAGGCCAGGCCGCATCAAACTTTAAAAAATAACCCAATAAAGTACTTCTTGCTCCAAACCCATAACCACCGGCGAATGGTCCTAGTCCACCAGCATCAATTTTTACAATTACAGAAGAATTAGGATCGGAAATTACATCACCTGGTCTTTTAATACCATTGTATTTACCATTCCAGGCAGTTCCCAAATCGAGGAATTGAACCAATTGAAAATTGCGGATAAACGCGTTGTTAATTGGCTTGTCGATAAAAGTAGAAAATACGGGCAATCTAAATTCACTGTTAATTACAAATGCATTATTTCCATTGGCTATATTCTGATTGTAACCGCGCATGTTTAAAGCCAATGTTTGAAAAGCATAAGATTGATCAGGAGCTGGCCTGTTTTGATCGTTGAATCTTGGTCCTAGCCAACCATCAACACCACCTAAATAATAAATCAACTTTTGAGACCCCCAAGAAAAATCAGCTGCTGCTCTTCCTGCCCAAATAAAATTTCGATAAATCTTATGATAGTATCTTCCATCAAATCCAAAATTCATAGTAGGCTTACCTTCATTTAACTGTGTTTTAATAGAAGGCATATTTACATCCATATAAACTTTAAACCTTAAACCATTCCATATATTTTGAGTAGGATTCAAGGTGTTGTCGTGTACATATTCAATTCTTGATAATATAAATCTTGAAACAGTGTCTTTAAATGCCAAAGCATTGGGATTAGAAAATCCTGTAGTATTATCATATGGCCTTAAAATTCCACGATCAGTTCTCATTCCAAGCGTTAACCTAAAACTCTTTACTTCATTCAGCGCATACCTGGCATTGAATTGATATAGGTTAGTAAGCAGCATGTTATTGAACTGTGAATTATAAAAATTGGTAACATTGCTTCTATAATAGGTTAGTCCCCAATCAATTCTTTTCTTGTAATTCTGAAAGGATAACATCAAGTCTTTATCGGTTAGATTGGTTCCAAAACGAATACCTGCAATAAATTTTAAATCTTCAAAAAGATCTACTACACCAACCCTAAATGTGAAATTAAAATCATTCCCATTATTCAATTGAATGGGACCCGATCCACCAGCATAAGGTTGATAACGATTTATCAAAATATTATTTGAAAATCCACTCAAAATATAATCAGTACTAAATTTTAATCTGTAATCAAAGAATTTAGATTTTGCTAGAGTTGATGAATTGGTACTTGTTAACGGTATCTTGAATAAATTTTTTACGCTAGAATCTGGTTTTTCGTCGGCAAACTCATTTTGAAAAAAATCTTTCATTTTTTTCAGTGTATCATTTGCAGGCTTATTGTTATAAACAATTGCCCTACCATCATTCTTTTTGTTTTCTTCTATCGATTTTCTTGCATATTCTGTAGGTCTTGCATTGATATTTCGTTTACTTAATGCAATAGAATCTACCTTAAGCTTGTAAAGAAATTTAAAATCGCCTTCTTTTCTCACCTCACTTACTTGGCCATTATTTCCTGCTATTCGTGTTTCTAATAAACTACTTTGATAATTGGTTATAGGAAAGGTATAAGTAGAATCTTTGAACACTTGAAAATAGCTGACACTATCGGGCTCTTGTTTTTGCCAAGCCAATAAAGTAGAATCAAATTCTTTTGGAACAGGATTTCTTAGCACTTCATCGCCTATATAGTACAATGTATCCAATCCATTTCGCTTGGTAGCAAAAAAGCCAGCCCATCTATTGCCAATTCCATTCTCATCTGAGACATAGGTAAAATGATTGGTATTGTATTGCATAGGATATGTTGCATTCCCAAACTTTAAGTTGGTTAATTGCGCAATCTGTTTGTCTTTCCCATCATTGAGAATATCTACCATGAAAATATTGTATCGATACCTGCTAGGCAATGCAGTATCTTGATTTGGAGCATTTACTCCAGGACGGTTGGAAGAATAAATGATACCAACCCTATTTGGAAAACTTACTAAAGTTGGATGAAGGTCATCATAAATATCATTGGTAATCTGGGTTGCTTTTTGCTCTTCAATTTTATAAGTATAAATGTCTGTACGTCCATTTTTTACTGCACTCATTACCAACGTATTGGCATCTAGCATAAAAGAAGCATCCAAAATTTGATCGAAGCCCTCAATGGTTTGTTTGTAGCGTTTGTATTTGGCTATGATATCGTAAACAAACATTTTGGTTTTACCCAACTCCCAATAAATTACCAAAAGCCTTGATCCTTTTCCATCCCATGCTAAAATTGGATAGCTGGGGTTAACATCATTTAGATTGGTTTTTACGCCACTTTTCAATAATACTTTTGTATCATAAAAGTTTTCAGTAAGCTTAATGCTGTAAATGCCTTTTTTAAACTCCATAGCAGCATAGGTATTGCTCTTGGGGTTAGGATTTGCCTGAAAACGAAAAAAATCTTTCTTTGTTATTTCTTCTGAAACACTTAACTGACCTTTTACTTGATTGCGTCTTTGTTTTATATCGTTGATATATTTTGTTTGTTGAAAAACCATGAAATCATCTAAAATTTCTTTGAACTTTTTCTTGCAAATTTTTAAACAAGCACTATTAACATTCTTGTAAATTCGAGAAAGATAGAGCAAATAGGTAATGTTTTCTTTACGGTATTTATCACCAATATAATTCCAAAAAGCATGTCCTGCCAATAAAGGCTTTTCAAAAGCCAATTGATAAAAATTATTATACCTGCCACCCAAAATGGCACTTTTTAATTCATCATCTTTCTCCGTACTCCATGCTTGTCCTGCATAAGCTACATAGCCATCAATCATCCACTTCGGTAAATCCAATAAAGCTTGATTGCTGGCAAACTCTCCAATATCATCTCCAAACAACAAATTATCCGTTAATACTTTGGCAATACCTTCTCTTACCTGAGTTCGTAAATGGTTGTGGTTTCCATCAAAATAAACCATCAATTTATTGTTCACCAATTTGGTAGTACCCCCAGGTGTTTGAATATCTATTCCTAATCCAATATTGGTGCTTTTAAAATCGTTGTAATTATTGTATACTACAATATTGGCCCTTCTTTGTAAAGAATACTCCACAAAATTTTCAACCGAACGCAATTCTTCTTCAGCCAATTGAGCCACAAATTTTCCTAATTCTACTCCACCCTGAGCAGCATATGTATTGAAATTGGGAGACTGATAAAATTTCCAAACAAACTTTTTATGCTGTACACGGTTTCTGCCAAATTCCACTGTGTTTACTTGCGCAAACAACAATGAAGGCATAAGGAAAAAAATAAAAAATAGGGCTTTACTAATTTGATTCAATTGCATATCCGTACTTTGGCGATTAAAATTAGTCATTTACGGTTAAAAGCAGCTAAAAATAGGATTATGATAAAGGTTAAGGTTTTCATATTTAGTCCAATTCAAGAAAACACCTATATTTTATACAATGAATCGGGAAAAGCAATAATTATAGACCCCGGCTGTTATTCAAGCCAAGAACAGGACACCCTAAAAGCCTTTCTACAAAAAGAATCATTGCTACCTGTTCAATTATTGAATACCCATTGTCATCTAGACCATGTTTTCGGCAATAAATGGGTTTACGATACCTATCAAACACCACTCCATATCCACCCAAAAGAAGAAGCCATGCTTCAGTTGGCTCCTTTGTCGGGAGAAAAATGGGGCTTGCCATTTATCAACTATGCTGGACCATTACATTTTCTCAATGAAGGAGATACCATTCAGTTAGAAAACGATGCCCTTCAAGTTATTTTAACACCAGGTCATTCTCCGGCTAGTATTTGTTTCTATTGCAAAGAACAAAGATTTTTAATTGGAGGAGATGTTTTGTTTAGAGAAAGTATTGGCAGAACCGATTTGCCAGGCGGCAATCACGACACCCTTATAAAAAGTATACGTGAAAAATTATTTGTATTGCCAGATGATGTGGTGGTTTTTCCAGGTCATGGAATTAAAACTACCATTGGGCATGAAAAACAAAACAACCCATTTTGTTAAGAATTGGTATCCTCTTCTAAGGATAAGCATTGTTATAGGCAGTGATAAAGATGGCTCCTAAATTTTTATGGGGAGGAACATAATCATTAAATTTTTCTCTGGCTGATCCATTAAATCGTATAGCCAAACTATTCCAAAGTAAGGGCCAATTAAGGTCTTTCCCCAATCGAAGTTGCTCACAAATTACATCAATCATGCCCTGATTAATAATCCCTGTACCGATTTGCTTTGATGAAATAATATGCGCCCCAGGACAAATTTCAAGTATATCATTCAACTTTTGATAGCCTCCGCAGCTCCCCACCAACACCAATTTAGACCCTGCAGGCAATTTATCAATGGTATTTTTTAAGTAATAACTATGCCCCCTATGAATAGCTACAGATGGTTGAATTGCATTGTTAAACAAATAATCAATCAAACTATCCTGGGCTTTTTCATCCAATTCTAATTTTTCATCTAAAGGTAAATTGGCATAAATAGTAACAGGTACTCCTCTAACCGAATGCACTTCTACCCATTGCGATTTTTTGATTATTTGCCAATTGGGATTGCGAAATTTATTTAAAAAAGAGTTGAACACTACCGAGCCATCTTTATCACCATAAAAGAATTGCTGTATGGCAATTTTACCATTGATGGTATCCCTTAATAATTTATTGGGTAGTTCATAGATAGGCATAATTCCCAAGCGAGCCGACAAGTTTATTTTGTTGGTAGAATCCATAGAAAGGAATATGGTATGCAACAAATCATAGATTACTACCCCCCTTTTATTATTTAAATCTTTGCACCGCAAAAGCTCATTTTGAACCTGCGAAAGAATTAATTTTTTTAAACTGATTGTATAGATACTAGCATAAGAATCAGCCACATCCACTGCATCTTCAAGGGTATTGGTTTTTTCTAGGCCGTTTACAAAGCCTTTGATTAGTTTTTCTGCATCCCATGTATCCATTCTACTCAAAAAATCGTCCAACATATTATAAGAGGCCGCAATCTTCAGAAATTTTCTATAATAATCATGTTTTACCAATTGTAATAAAGCATCTGATCTTGGGATATTCATCCTTGCGAAAATCCTTGGATAAACTCCTGAAACAAAACTTGAAGTATACATTTCATCTTCAGCAATTACAGCCAAATAATACAATTCAACAGGAGAAAGACCTTCCAACTTTTTAAACCTAATTAAATCACTTTTTTCATTGTGCAAAGCATTGATTTCATTGATAAATACTTCAACTGCTTTTGATTTGAGTTTAGCAGTTAAAATATTTGCGGCCATTGGTGTATCTCCCCTTTGCATTCTTTCCGCATATTGAATTCTTGTTTTCACCAACAGCTTATAATACCCTTTAGAAGTATCGTTCAAAACAAATGGAGTAATTGAGTCTATGGGGGTAACTCCATTATAGATATTGTCTAAAAATGGAAAATACATCCTGCCAGTTTTGGTTAAAGAGAGGCGGGCAACCAATTTTACAAAAGGGTGATTAACTGATTGAATTTTTTTTCCAAGTGCATTGGGAGCTGCAGCATAATTATACAGTTCCTCGGGATTTCGAAATCCAGCAATGGTAATTAAGGAATCAGCATATCTATTAGTTGGATTAATCGATAAAATCGATAAAATGCGATCGGGTGTTTTTTGACATTGTTTAAGTATAATTAAATCTTTAGATGCCCCTATGCCAATATTTTCTTTGAAAGCAAAATTCTCTACTAAAATACTCCCAATATTGATTGTAGTAACTTTAATGATGGGCTCAATCGATAACCCTATCCAATCTGTTTGCATAGCAGCATCAAAACTTTTTACCAATAAAGGATATTGGTCTGCTGCAATAACCCTTGATTGATACGCAGAAATAAACCCTGAAAGCAGTTCATTAACCCCCCTTAACCATTTGAATTTTCCATTATTATCCAATTGATAATTTAATTCGATACTTGCCCGCATTGCTTCTACATGAAGTTTAACTTGGGCTATATCTTTAGGGTTTAATTTAGCAGAACTTAGATTCAAGGATTCAATTTGTTCCAAAGACCGAATGATATAATCGTGATGCAATTGCCGCATAGCTGGAATAGTTGGCATTTCTACTTGAGCCTTTAAAGTAGAAATGCCGATAGTAAAAACCAGGAATCCTATCAAAAAAAATGAAGTTCTAGTCATATCGTGTACAAAAATAGGCGCGTTTATGGCGAATTTAACCAAATCGCAGTGTTCTAGTTAACAATTAGATAATAATGCCGATTTCACTTAATCAAGAATAATGAAATTAACTTTGTGTAAACAAAGAGTTAACATGGAAGGCAAATCAAAACAAATACTCATTGCAGACGATGAACCAGATATCCTCGAAATTGTAAGCTATAACCTAGAAAAAGAAGGATATACGGTTTTTACTGCAAAAGATGGGAATGAAGCTTTGGAAAAAGCCCGACAACTCAATCCAGACCTGATCATTTTAGATATTATGATGCCTAAAAAAACAGGTGTTGAAGTGTGTAAAATTTTAAGGGGGCAACCTGATTTTCAGGAAACACTGATCATTTTTCTTACCGCAATGAGCGATGAAGCATCGCAAATTAAAGGACTGGAAACCGGAGCAGACGATTATGTAAACAAACCAATTAGTCCTAAAGTATTAACAAGCAGAGTAAACGCTTTATTTAGAAGAGTAGGCAATAAAGAAACCGGCAAATCCATTACCATTGGCAATGTATCAATCGATCCTGTAAAGTTTATTGTAACCATCAACGGCAATGAAATTATTTTGGCCAAAAAAGAATTTGAATTACTGTATTTATTGGCTTCGCGTCCGGGAAGAGTTTTCCTTAGAAATGAAATATTATCCCAAGTTTGGGGTAACGAAGTAATTGTAGGCGATAGAACCATTGATGTGCATATTAGAAAAGTTCGCCAAAAAATGGGTATGGACTGTATTACAACTGTTAAAGGAGTTGGTTATAAATTTGAGATATAAGCTTAACTTGCGTTGAGCTATGATAAGTACCAAAAACCTTTCACCGCAACAATTATCTGCTTTTACAGCATTGATTCTATCAGTGCCAATTTCAATTGGTATTTATTTCATCAGACCAGACTGGTTAATCGCAGTTATTGCTTTGATTAGTACTTTTCTGGGAAGCTATTTTATGATTCGATTTGTTTTAGAATCATTTATTTATAGAAAAATCAAGCTCATTTATAAATACATTTATCAAACTAAAGCTTCTAAAAGAGAGGAAACCTATTATAAGTATATATTACCACAAAAAGGCATTGATGAAGTAAGAGAAGATGTTGAAAAATGGGCTGAACAAAGAAGTGCAGAAATAGAATTACTCAAAACCAATGAGGCATACAGAAAGGAATTTTTACAGAATCTAGCACATGAATTTAAAACCCCCATTTTTGCCATACAAGGATATGTAGACACTTTATTGGATGGAGCAATAGAGAATCCAACTGTACGTAAACGGTTTTTAGAAAATACATCCAAAAATGTAGCTAGAATGGTAACGCTCGTTGAAGATCTAGATGAAATTACTAGATTAGAGAGCGGCGAACAACCATTGTACAAAGAGAATTTCATCATTCAAGATTTAATCAAAGAAGTTTTTGAAACACTATCGATTAAAATTAGTTCGAGCAATATCAAATGCAGTATCAAAAAAGGATGTGAATTTCCAATAACCGTATTTGCTGATCAAGAAAAAATAAAACAGGTTATCAATAATTTGCTCGAAAATGCCATTAAATACGGAAAGAAAGATGGAAACATAGTTGCCAGCATTTACAACACAGACGGAAAACATGTGCTAATTGAATTGAGTGATGATGGAATAGGAATAGCTGAAGAGCATTTGGGTAGAATTTTTGAACGATTTTATAGAACCGATAGAGGAAGAAGCCGAGATGTTGGCGGAACCGGATTGGGCTTATCCATTTGCAAACATATTATTGAGGCGCATCAACAAACCATTCACGTTAGAAGTAAAATAGACATTGGTACCACAGTAGGATTTACACTTGAAAGTAAAAAAGACTAAAAAGCCCCAATAGAAATCGGGGCTCGCATGAGAAAACTACTAATATGCTCAATTGCTATAAACTGTTCTACAAAAGAACTGATCCTGCATAAACAAATTGTAAACTAAATGACACCAAATCATTACCTTTTCACTCCATAATTAAAGGGATTTACTTATTTTCAATATTATCTAATTATTAATTTATGTTGAAATAGGCTGCTATAAGTTCGGAAGCCTATTTTTGCCAAAATCATACAGATATGAGTGCCAATACTTTCGGAAAGTTTTTTATGCCTAAAAACAAAGTTTTTTATGAATTATTTGAAGATGTAGCTGATAAAGCACATGAAATGGGTATAAAATTGAAAGAAATGGTGAGTGAGCCAGATGCTAATAAAAGAGCGGCTATTAGAGCTCAAATTGAGGATTTAGAACATAAAAACGACGACAACACCCATCGTATTTTCACAGAATTAGGTAGAAATTTCATCACCCCATTCGACAGAGAAGATATACACTACTTAGCAACAGCATTGGATGATATTGCAGACTATATTTTTGCCACAGCTAAAAAAATTAATTTTTACAGCGTTAATCCCAATGATACTGGCATCCAAAAAATGGCAGACCTTATTTTACAAGGTACTGTAGAAATTAGAAAAGCTGTTTTTGGCTTAAGGGACATGAAAAATCTAAGAGAAATGACGGAGGCAATGGTTAAAGTGAACAGCATAGAAAACCAAGCTGATGATGTATTTGATATGAGTATAGAAATGCTTTTTCAAAATGAAAACGACTTTAAAGAAGTAATTAAGAAAAGAGAAATTTATCAGGTAATGGAAATTGCAACAGATAAATGTGAAGATGCAGCTAATGTAATTGAGTCAATTATTATTAAATACGCTTAACCTTCTCATAATTAAGAATTTTGAATTAAGAATTAGCGATTTATGTTTACTATTTTAATTTTGATTATTGTTCTGGCTTTTATTTTTGATTACATCAATGGATTTCATGATGCAGCCAACTCAATTGCTACCATTGTTTCAACCAAGG
>JBILRH010000155.1:0-3977 GCA_044372715.1 Sediminibacterium sp.
CAGCAATACCATATAGCATTAGTAGGAAACCCCAATAGCGGAAAAAGTTCGTTGTTCAATGCACTTACTGGGCTCAATCAAAAAGTAGGTAATTTTCCGGGAGTTACGGTTGATAAAAAAACAGGTGTCTATTCTATTATTAATGAAAAAGATACTGAGCTAATAGATTTACCTGGCACCTACAGTTTATACCCACGCCGTTCAGATGAATGGGTGGCTTATAAAGTATTGATGGGCGCCGACACCGATGTAAAAGCCGATATGGTTATTTTGGTGGCGGATGCCAGTAATTTAAAAAGAAACCTACTTTTTTGTAGTCAAATTATCGATTTAAAAATACCTGTAGTCATGGCATTGACCATGAACGACCTGGCCGCCAAAAAAGATATCAAAATAGATATTGCCGGGCTCGAAAAAGAATTGGGCATTCCGGTTGTTGCTGTAAACCCAAGAAAAAATAAAGGCTTAGGTGATTTAAAAAAAGCAATCTCGAAACTGATTGCAGCTGATACAACAATATCCGAAGCAATTGCTTCGAAACCTGATTTTATTGATCTAGAAAAATTAGCACCAACTGCCATAGCAGCAATACAAAATAAATTTCCTGCATTGAGTAAATATGCAGCAATTCATCATTTGATTAATTATGATGAATTGCAGCCAGGTTCAGCACATGCAACAATTGAACATATTGTAACATTGCATCAATTCAATTCTACCAAAACGCAGGCAGAAGAAATTATGCAACGCTATACGCATATACGCCAGCTTATGAAGCAATGCGTAATTGAGCCAGGGCCATTAGATAAAAAAATATACAGCGATAAAATTGATCAGATCTTATTGCATCGTACATGGGGCTATGTTATTTTATTGGCAGTATTGTTTTTATTGTTTCAAAGCGTATTTGCTCTGGCTACTTATCCAATGGATCTTATTGAATCGGGCTTTGCTCGAGTAAGTAGTTTGCTAACAATTCAATTACCCGATGCCTGGTGGAGCAATTTAATCATCAATGGTTTTGTTGCAGGCTTGAGTGGAATTTTAGTATTTGTTCCACAGATCATGATTTTATTTGGTTTGATCACCATGTTAGAAGATAGTGGCTATATGGCACGTATTGGATTTTTAAGTGATCGATTGATGCGTAAAGTGGGCTTGAATGGAAAAAGTGTAATGCCCATGATTAGCAGTTTTGCCTGTGCAGTGCCTGCCATCATGAGTGCTAGAAATATTGAAAATAAAAAAGAACGTTTGCTTACTATATTGGTAACACCACTTATGAGTTGCAGTGCGAGGTTACCAGTGTACACTATTTTAATAGCATTGGTAATTGATGATCATTATTATTTGGGCTTTATCAGTTTGCAGGGCTTGGTAATGATGGCTTTGTATTTTTTGGGTACATTCATGGCGCTATTTATTAGCTATATATTGAAGTGGTTTATCAATATCAAAGAGAAAAGTTTTTTCATTTTAGAACTACCACTTTATCGTTCTCCCCGTTGGAAAAATGTAGGCATTACCATGGTGGAGAAAGCCCGCATTTTTGTTACTGATGCAGGAAAAGTAATTATGATCATTAGTTTGCTCTTATGGTTCTTAAGTTCATTCGGACCAGGCAAGGCCATTGATCAAGTAGAAAATAAATATACCGCAATGATTCAGGCTGCACCAGCATCTAAAGATTCATTGAAGCGTATTGCATCAGCAGAAAAATTACAACATTCTTATGCAGGTATTTTAGGAAAAGCCATTGAACCTGCTATTGCGCCTTTAGGATACGATTGGAAAATTGGCATTGCACTCATTACCTCATTTGCTGCAAGAGAAGTATTTGTTGGAACCATGGCCACACTATATAGTGTAGAAGCAGATGACGACCAATCGCTTAGAGCCAAATTGCAAGCAGCAACTCATGAAGATGGACGAAAAGTATATACCCTGCCCGCTGCATTGTCTTTAATGGTATTTTATGTGTTGGCCATGCAATGCATGAGTACTTTGGCAATTGTAAAACGCGAAACCAAATCCTGGAAATGGCCAGCTTTTCAATTTGCTTACATGACTATACTAGCTTATGGAATGAGTTGGTTGGTGTATGTGTTGTTTAGTTAGCAATTTTAATTGCTTCTATTTGAAAAACCCTTTTATCTTCTCTAAACATACTTACATATAATGGTGTATAGTCAGGCAATATATTTTTAAATAAAAATTGAGAGCCAATCATTGGAATTGAGGGTTGTATCTTTTTAGTAGCAAAAATTTTATATTGATTAACTTCCTTTATTAATTCTTGAGTAAATGTTTTAAAAAGATTTATCTCAAAAACTTCAATTAAAATACAATCATATCCTAAAATATTTCTACTGCTATCTTTAAAAGATATCGAGTAATCAACAACTGCATTTGGATTATTATTAATATTGAAACTTAAAGAACTGTTATCAATTCTAAGTTTTCCTTTATAATAAACAGAATCTATGGTGTGTTTACGTAAGGTTGTAATATCCATTATTTCGGTATAAAAAGGGCTCCCTACGTAAACATTTTTTTCTTGATTAAACTATCACCAGCTCTAAAAACGAAAAAGTCAAACTCTTTTGGAGCATAATATGCTTTTCGTAGCGCATATTCATCCAATTTACTTTATAGTTATTCTTTAAATTCTTCTTCGTTAATCTGCTCTTCTTTCATGATAGAGTCTTTCATTATAAGAGAAAGCTTTTTATAATCTTCAACGCTCAGTTCAAACAACTTTCTAATTGCATTTAATGTAACAGAATCGGTTATATTTTTAAAATAAATAGTTCTTGATTGCCCTAATAAATTATTTTGAAAATTCAAGAGAAAAATAAAAAGGAATAATATCAT
This sequence comes from Sediminibacterium sp., assembly GCA_044372715.1. Classification (GTDB taxonomy): domain Bacteria; phylum Bacteroidota; class Bacteroidia; order Chitinophagales; family Chitinophagaceae; genus Sediminibacterium. Next base: position 2,875 of record JBILRH010000155.1, read on the forward strand.
CCATTTTTGTCTCATGAAAATAATATCTATGTAATTTAAAATTTAGATACTCTATTTCTAAGTTTTATCAGGTCACTTGTGTTAATGATAAGCTTGAATCCTTTATTCTTTAAACCCTGATAAAGAATTTTATCTCCAGTCCAAAGCCTTCCTTTAAGATATTTTGCAAGTGCTATAAAGTCGATGTCATCTATGTCAATATCATTAGCAATATTTTCGGAAGATTTCCAAAGTTTTTCAGGAATTAGTTCTTCGTTTATAAAGTTGATTTTAAGTAACATTTTTTCATAAGCAATTTCTAATTCAATATCCGAGAGACCAGAAATTTTCTTTAATTTATTCCAATGCTTTCTTATTTCATAACGCATGTATTGATTACTATAAAACTCAAAAACATCGTCTGAATTAAAAATGAGATCTCCAATTGTACCAGTTGAGTTTAATAAGCAAGAAAAAAGAATATTAGTATCAACAATGATCTTCTTCATTTAATAAACCGTTTGCGGTTCTTTTTCCACCAATTTTTTTTAACGTCATTGGCGAGTTGATCTACTTGTTCTTGAGTAGCTTTGGAGTTTGATGTAGCTTCTTTATAAGTGAGGTAGTCTATAAGGCGTTGTAATCCGATAGCTTCTACAGATGCTGGCAGGCGAATGATAACCTCCCTTGACGTTCTTTCAATTAGCATATAGGTTTATTTGAAATAAAGTTATGCATTTTGTTTGAACTTTTCTGCTCTTTTACAATACTCGCACCCTTTTTACCAATGCTTTGAAAAATTTGCAAAAACGAGCCTTTTAGAAATGCTGAATTTTAGAAAATAAAAAATAAGTTAATGCATTTCTAAGCAGCGAGTGTTGCAAATTTTCAAAGTATTAATAGTTTAATGATAATACTCCCAAAGTATTTTACTCAACTTATTTGTAAGCACCCAAGCTTCATTGGAATTTTCCCAAGATTTATCTTGATTATTTTTAGTACAAATGCAAAAAATATAACGTGCATCATCTGCATTTACATAAAGCACTTCACTTCGGCTTGCATTCACTGCGCCGTTTTTACTGGCAACAAAAACACCAGCAGGTATTTGAGACAATGCTTGT
>JBILRH010000136.1:0-4622 GCA_044372715.1 Sediminibacterium sp.
TTTGAAACATTTGTTGATAAGAGAGTCATAGAAGGAAGGTTTAAAAATGCAAGTGAAGTAATTAGAGCAGGACTTCGATTACTTGAAGAGGAAGAGGACAAACTACTCGTATTGCGCAAAGCAATTACAGATGGCATCGATAGTGGAGTTGCAAAAGATTTTAATCCAAAAAAACATTTAATATTTTTAAAAAATCGAAAGAAAAATAATGGCTAAATTCCAACTGACAAATAAAGCTGTTGAAGATTTAGCAAACATATGGGATTATACTTTTGAAGTTTGGTCGGAAGAGCAAGCTGATAAATATTACAATTACTTATTTGATTGTTTCCAAAATCTTTCCGATAACCCAAAACTTGGAAGAACTTATTCTGATGTGACAAATGATCTAATTGGATATCGAGCTACACAACACATAATCTTTTTTCGAAAAATTAACCCAACTACTATAGAGATAGTCAGAGTGCTGCATTCCAGAATTGACTTGAAGAACCGCATTTCTGAATAAAACCACAGCTAACATAAGGCTTTGCACAATTTGTGCTTCCATCTTTAGCCATTCATCTTTTGGTATTGCTAATCATCTGTAGTAATTTGGCTTTAGCTAATCGCGTTCCCGCCTTGCGGGATGGCCAAGCCAGCAGTAGGATCACGGATTATCTAAACAGCGCCAATCTGCCGAAACGTTAGCTGTAACGCTACAGAATGTTATTATTTTTTTAAAAATTTGTAGTATATACAAAAGGTATATACTTTTACAAAAACTTAGTTTTTATGAAAACCCTATCTCTAAAACTTGACGATGCAACATTTGATGAAGCTGAAGAAATAACTACACAGCTTAACCTCGCAAGGAACAGATATATAAACGAAGCGGTCAGTGTCTACAATCGATACAATAAAAGGAAAATTCTTAAAGGCAAACTTTTGAAAGAATCCAAATTGACAATGAAAGATTCATTAAAAGTACTTCATGAATTTGAAAAGTTTGTAGATGAAAATTAGACAGTATGACATTTGGCTTGCCGATTTGAACCCGAGTAAAGGGACAGAGCCAGGTAAAACAAGGCCCGTTGTAATTATTCAGACGGATCTATTAAATGCACATCATTTATCTACTTTGATTTGCCCTATCACTTCTAATATTCAACCTGAAATCGAACTTCTAAGAGTCCAACTGAGGAAAAATCAGCTTGATAAGCCTAGTGATATTTTAGTAGATCAAATAAGAGCAATTGATAATAAAAGACTTGTTCAAAAAATCGGCAAGCTTACTGAAGCGCAAATTGCCAAACTGAGAAATAACATTTCAATTGTTTTAGATTTATAAGCGCTACAGCTAACATAAGGTTAGCAGAAATGCTATCACATGCACTCTACACTTTTATGAATTTAAAATAAAAATTCCCATTTCGGGAACTTTCCTTATTTTTGCTCAAACTCTGCTCAGTTGAGAATAATTGCTAAAAAAACTTTGCGAGATTTTTGGGAGGATCATCCTGACAGTGAACAACAACTGAAATCATGGTACCAGGAAACTTCAAATGCTGAATGGAATGGTCCGTCTAAAATCAAAATTGACTATCCGAGTGCAAGTTTTTTGGCAGACAATAGAGTGGTTTTTAACATTAAAGGGAATCATTATAGGCTAATCGTTAAAATCAATTACGACTATCAGATGGTTTGGATTCGATTTATTGGAACACATGCAGAGTATGATAAAGTAAATGCTAAAAAAAATTAAAATGAACATTAAGCCAATTAAGACAAAAAAAGATTACGAGCAAGCACTTGAAAGGCTTGAGGTAATTTTTGATGCAAAAAAAGGAACTCCAAAGGGTGACGAGTTAGAAATAATGAGCATATTAATTGACAATTATGAAAAAGAGAAATTTCCTATTGGCTTCCCTGACCCTGTAGAAGCAATTAAATTTCGAATGGAACAACTAGGTTACAACCAAACCGATTTAGCGAATGTGGTTGGACTAAAAAGCAGAGCTAGCGAAATTCTTAATCGTAAACGAAAGTTATCCCTCGAAATGATCAGACAAATACATGAAAGCTTAAATATACCTACAGAGGTTTTAATTCAAGCGTACTAAAAAACGCACTACCGCTAACAATAGGCCTTTCGCAATTTGGGCTTCCATCAAAGGCCCTTCAACTTTTGGTATTGCTAATCAACTTCAGTAATTTGGCTTTAGCTAATCGAGTTCCCGCCTTGCGGGATGGCCAAGCCAGCAGTAGGATCACCCATTATCCAAACTTCGCCAAGCCCGAAACCGTTAACAGTAATTTTTAAATAAAACACCGACACCAAAATGATAAAATTAAAATTAGCACTTGATTGGACTCCAAATGTTAATCATATCGGATTCTTAATTGCCAAAGAATTAGGGTTTTACAACCAACAAGGCATAGACCTTGAAATTTTAAATCCGAAAGACGACAATTATTCAATGACACCAGGAAAAAAATTAGAACTTGATTTTGCAGACTTCGCAATTGCACCTTTTGAAACTGTTATAAGTTTGAATAATAAAGTGAATCAAGTTCAAGCAGTGGCTATTTTCGCAATTTTACAAAGAGATTTAAGTTGCATTGCTACTCTCAATTCTTCAAATATTACATCGCCAAACTTACTTGATGGTAAGACATATGCCTCATATAAGGCACGTTATGAAGACCATATAGTAAAAGAGATGATTAAAAATGATACAGGAAAAGGTGATTTGAATATAATATATCCAGAAAAGCTTGGTATTTGGAACACACTTTTAAGTGGCAAAGCAGACGCCACTTGGATTTTTGACAACTGGGAGGGAATTGAGGCAAGGGGTAAGGATATTGAACTAAATAAGTTTAAATTAGCTGAGTTTAATATTCCTTATGGCTATTCACCTATTGTGGTGACAAAAAAGGAAAATATAACAATGCAAAAGGGACTGTATTCTAAGTTTGTCAAAGCCACACAAAACGGTTTTTTGTATGTAAAAAATAACCTTACTGAATCAACAGAGATTTTAAGCCGTTACGTAACCGAGTATGATTTAAAAAATATGGATTTAGAAGAAGCAATATCCTTTTCAATACCTCATTTTGGTGACGAATCTAATTGCGGAATAATGGAACAAGAAAGAGTATCAAGATTTATAAATTGGCTTGTAGACAGAGGCTTAGAAGACAAAGCGATTTTAAATCAAAGTCTATTTACAAATGAATTATTTTAATTGAACTACTGTTAACATTAAATGCGTAAAGAATCAAATAATAATGAAGTTTTTGTAAGTCTATGTGACTTTTGTTCCAGCTTGGCGGTTTCTATTTGGCTTTTAGTAGTTAACTTATCATTCGTTTTCAAGCGGCTTCTGTTGCCTGGTCCACACGGCAACAATTCTAGCCCTGTATCAGGCCTCGAGCCTAAGTGGCAAACTGCATTATTTCTACTTCGCAGAGTCTTAAAACATATTTAGTATCTTTTTTCAAAATTATAAACAATGAAATACGAAGAAATAAGCATCGATCCTGAAGTGATGAGTGGCGCTCCTGTATTTGCAGGAACTCGAGTTCATGTTAAAACTCTCTTCGACTATATTGAGGGTGGCGAAGATTTAGCGGAGTTTCTTGACGATTTTCCTTCTGTTTCTAAAGAATCAGCTTTAGCCGTTTTAGAAATGGCTAAAAAAACGCTCACTACTGAGAAAATGCTCCATGAAAATTTTGCTTGACGAAATTTTGCCACTTAAACTCGAAAAACTTCTTCTAATAATTGCAGTTTTACGTGGATCAGATAATCTTCTAAGGACATTGAGTAATTTCGTAACACTACTATTTAAAAGAATCAATGAAGGAAACCTTCCTAATGTAATTGAAATATCTGTAGATTGACCGTCAGCCACTAATATAAAGCTTTGTGCAATTTGGGCTTCCATCAAAGGCCATTCATCTTTTGGTATTACTAATCAACCTCGGTAATTTGGCTTTAGCTAATTGGCTTCCCGACTTGCGGGATGACCAGGCCAGCGGTAGGATCACAGAATATCCAAACTTCATAAAACCCAGGAACTTTGTAGGCAATTCTATAGCGATATCCTGTACATATTCAAACACATTATTCCAAGAACCTTTGTATTGCTGCAGCAAGTTAACAGGGTTCGTAAGCGGTGAGATAAGGCCGCCCTTGAAAAAGACCTGCAACTGGACTGTAAAGCCTATTAACCTAATTCCAATCATATTCATAACTGATATTTCTCATTTTTTATAACTAAGCAATAACGGAGATTTATAAACTAAAAATCTTCTATTATGAAAAAAATACTTGCTCCAACTGATTTTTCAGGTAATTCTAAAAGTGGGATTCGTTTTGCTATTCAATGGGCTGCCCAGCAAAAAGTAGAATTGGTCTTCATACATGTTCTCCATATTTTGCGACCAACTATATGGAGTGATTCTTACTTTGAAAACTATGCAGTACAGGAAGAAAAAAATTGCACTACAAAATTTAAGCAATTTATAGCTGCTATATACAGTGATATGAACCTAAAGCCTGGCAAACATTCTTTTGTAATTATTCATGGGATAAGTGCTGATATTACGATTCTGGATTATTGCAAGAAAAACAA
>JBILRH010000137.1:0-4610 GCA_044372715.1 Sediminibacterium sp.
CGTTTGGTTCTGTTATTCCCCACTCATTCGTATTAAAAACAGTATCATCATTCACTTCAACAGCATCTAGCAAATTGTTCGAATTAATTTTAGGGTAATATATGTTTAAATCAGGAATCATATGCTGTAAAAACCTTGTAAACAAATGTGTATTGGGTTCATTCATTTGCTCCAAAGGCCAATAAGTCATACAATTTTGAACCGTCGAAAAATCAATACGTTGAAACTGAATCAATAGTAAATCATTTAACTTCAAAAGCTCTTTTGAAGACAATGCTTTTCGTTTTTCCTTAAATGTTAATCGAAGAGACAATTTATTCATGCTATAACTTAAATAAACTTAATTAAATCTGCTTGAATTCTATTTGCTTCTTTTGCAACAATACTTGCATCAACACTTGGCAATAAAGGTATACTGGCTATCTTTGGATAACCACTCCATTCAACAATTTCATCTTCATAATCTAAATAGGTATCTGTAAATATCCAACCCAGAACATTGATATTATTCGACCTACAAAATGCCGCAGTTAACAATGAATGATTGATACTGCCTAAATAATTTCTGCTCACTAAAATTACTTTTGCTTGCAACAATTGGATAAAATCAACCAACATCAAACGATCATCTAAGGGAACCAATAATCCTCCTGCCCCTTCAATTAAAAGCGGTTTTTCATTGGCCGAATTGTATATTTCTTGAGCTGCCTGAACCAATTCTGTCATTTCAATTCGAATACCATCATTCCTTGCTGCAATATGAGGAGAAGCCGGCGTTTTTAATTGATAAAAAGAAGAATGAACTACCGATTCCTTATTAGAGATCAATGTTTTTACAGAATTTGCATCAGTCAATCCTTCTAATCCCGCTTGTATAGGCTTCCAATAATCGGCTTTTAACGCTTCTGTTAAAATTGCCGAAACCAGTGTTTTTCCCACATCGGTTCCTATTCCAGTAATAAAAATAGATTCTTTCATTTAGTAAAAATACCAAAACCAATACCAAATCGATACTTTTAACGTTCAAACTTATAGAAAAACAGCTATCCCAAAATATCAATATTAGAATAGTTCATGGTTCAAAAATTATTTACAGTGGGATGTAAAGAATGCACCAAAAAAATAAAGCCCATAAGGGCTTTATTGAACAATTTAAAGAATACTTTTAAACCTCAGATGTGCTGATTTATAGTTCCTTTGGATTTTCCACAAGTCGATTGCAGAAAACCCTTTTTCTTCTACAGGACGATTTGTATTCAACAAATCAGTTGCCAATGTTTCTTTTACTTCGTACATCAAATCTTTTAAGTGCTCCCTATCAATTTTTACGATAGCGGGCATAATTTCGCCTTTCATTTATTTCTATTTTAAATTTTACAATTTGTAGAGCCGGCAGGAGTAATCTTTCAATCGTTATGAAGTATGGCGTTCCTTTCTACCTATGAGATGATATCAACTATTTGCTCTTTCGGACGCAAAGGTACATCGAAGTGATTTCTTAAAAAAATAATACTCAAAAGAAAATGTTAATTAATCATTCTCCCTTTCACAAAATCTGAAACTAAATAACTGATCAGCTTACCTGTACCGTTGTCGATGCGGCCATCAGCTAATTGTACAGCACCTTCAGAAATATGAAAATAAGCTGCTTTTGTATCAGCTGCAGCATAATTAACAAACTGTCTAGCATATATTGGAGAAATTCCTACTGGAGATTGTGCACTGCTTAGCGCATTTTCAATACAATCAATATCTATCTCTATTCCACATAAAGTATCATCAGTAAAATCAGTAGCATGTGCTACCGCTTGCAAAAAAGTTCGTTTTTCGTGTACAAAAATGTCTTCGAATGTAATACAATCTACAAATGGATTATTTACAATATCCACCCAAACATTCTGTGGTAAATAGTTTTCATGAATTCCAACAACACAATATTTTTCTAAATATCCATCTGCTTCTGCATAACTAAAACCATTACCGCTATGCCTGCCTTCCATCGGACGAAAATCGGCATGTGCATCTAAATTGATGGCATTGATTTGTGCAATTGGGATCAACCCAGCTTTATAATATCCCTTGGCAGCCCCTTTAATGCATGGATAAGAATTATTGTGTCCTCCACCGATTACAATAGGAATTTTATTGTTTTGAGTAATTAAATGAATCATTTGTTCAACCGCATCATCAATGGTATTGACTGCATGACGATATGCATCTATCCTCTCTCCTTCATCGTGGGCATTTTGTTCAATGATTTTTTCTATGCTTGAAAAATCAAAATGACCGAGCAATAAGATTTCGCCTCCTTCTAAAAAATCGTTACTCTGAATATTTAAAAACGCATGTAAAAAAGATACCCATGCAGAATCGGTTCCACCAATTCCTCCATTGGCTTTTACCCCAATATCTTCTGGTATACCAAGCAATATGTATTTTGCAGATGATTGACTTAAAGCATCATTTATATTATCGGAATGCTTTATCACTTGAATACGCTCTCCCAATTTTGTTTCGAATCGGCGAATACGTGTTACAGATAGAACATCTTCTTTATTGTAAAATTTAAAATAGTTCATAGCAGTCATTTTGCAATCCGTTGTTAAATATACTCAAAAAAAGAACCATTAATCATTACTTTATCAATTTGATTGGTACCAAATGCGTAAGGTAAATGATTAATTGATGGAATAGGTTTAGTGAAAATCAAATTGGCTTTTTTGCCAATAGTAATACTGCCAAGTTCTTCCCCAACTCCCATTGCATAAGCTCCATTAATAGAAGCAGCATTAATGGCTTCGGCTGGCAACATTTTCATTTGAATACAACTGATACTTACTACAAAATTCATGTTTCCACTCGGACTAGATCCTGGGTTAAAATCAGAGGCAATTGCCAAGGCTGCATTTGCATCAATTAATTGTCTGGCTGGCTGAAACGGCATTCTTAAAAAAAATGCGGCGGTTGGCAATAATGTTCCAATTGTTGCAGAATCTGCTAATGATTGAATAGCCGAATCATTCATTGTTTCTAAATGATCTACAGACAAAGCACCTAGTTTCACCCCTAGCTCTACCCCACCTGAAGCATGCAATTGGTTTGCATGAATTTTAGGAATGAGCCCATATTGTTTGCCGGCTTTACAAATCCGCTCCGTTTCTTCAACACTAAAAAATCCATCTTCGCAAAAAACATCAATATAATCGGCCAAATGCTCATTTGCAATAGCAGGCAACATCTCATTTATAATAAGTTGAATATAGCCTTCGTGATTGTCTTTGAAAGCTATTGGATAAGTATGTGCTCCTAAAAAACTTGCTTTGATTGGGATGGGCGAATACGCTTTTAATTTTTTTATAACCCTAAGCATTTTCAATTCATTTTCGGTATCTAACCCATACCCACTTTTTATTTCAATTGCACCTGTACCAAGTTGAATAAGGGAATTTAACCGATTCTTTGCCAGTTCAAATAATTCTTCCTCAGTAGCAATTGCAATTTTTTTAGTAGAGTTAAGAATACCGCCACCTTTTGCAGCAATTTCAGCATAAGTTAAACCTTTAAGTTTATCAACAAATTCATCTTCTCTACTAGCCGCAAAAACCAAATGAGTATGACTATCGCACCAAGTTGGTAAAATAGTTGCCCTTTGCGCGTTTACAATATCAAAACCAGCAAATAAATCATCTTTGGAATGACTTATTTGGTCCATCCGTCCAAAGTCTTTAATTAGTCCATTTTCGATTGCTAAAAAGGCATCATCTATTAATGGCAGATCTGCTAATTCTTTTCCACGTAGAACTTTAGAACTGGTTCTGGTGTTAATCAATTGAGCAATATTTGTAATCAAACTTTTCATTATTGAAAATTAGTTGATTTATTGATTATTAAGTACCTATTTTCGAATTATATGACCAGCATCATTATAGTAAGGTATCCACGATTTTTGGGTTGGGTTGGCTTTTTATCTATGGCAGTATTTAGATTTCCGCTCTGGATTAATCCAAACATTTCATTTTGGAAATTAATGGGAACTGGAAAAAATGGAAGTTTCGATAAAACCCCAGATTGGAGGCAATGGGCCGTTTTACTGGTACATACAAAAAAAGACATTCAAACAACACCCGCTTTTTTAAGATTATGGTGGAAATGTTTTAGGTGTGAGCAATGGACTATGGTATTAGAACCAATCGAAGGCCATGGATTATGGGACGGGAAGCAGCCTTTTGGTAAATTAGCCAAACAAACCGACTATTCAGGCCCCATTTGTGTATTAACCAGGGCAACCATTAGAATTAAAAAGTTGCATCGGTTTTGGAGTCATGTAGATGCAATTGCTACAAAAATGGCTGGCTCAGATGGCTTTATTACATCGGTTGGAATAGGAGAAATTCCTTGGATCAAACAAGCAACATTTAGCATTTGGACCAACAAAGAAGCAATGAGAGCATTTGCATACCAAATGAAAGACCATGCAGAAGTTGTGGTTAAAACCAAAAAAGAAAATTGGTACAGTGAAGAAATGTTTGTTCGATTTAAACCAATTGATTCTTTTGGAACTTTGAATGGATATTTGCCATTTAAAATAAAACCGTAATTTGCAATCCATA
>JBILRH010000138.1:0-4516 GCA_044372715.1 Sediminibacterium sp.
CAATAAGCTTCAAAATAAATAATAAAAAACTGTATTGATGCACTGGCATAAATTAAACATACCTGAAACTTTTGAATTACTGGGTACGAAGCAACAAGGGTTATCTACTATTGAATCAGAAGAAAAACTATTGCAATATGGACCCAACGAATTACAGGAAGGTAAAAAGAAAAGTATAGGCCTTATGCTGCTGGCGCAATTTAAAGATGTGATGATTTTAATTTTGCTGGCCGCCTTCCTGGGTTTCTTTCAGGAATACCGTGCAGAAAAAGCAATGCAGGCTTTAAAAAAAATGGCCATTACACAAGCCAGAGTGCTGCGTGATGGCCATATTACAGACCTGCCTGCTACTGGATTAGTGCCTGGCGATATTGTGATGTTAGAAGCTGGCAATGCAGTACCCTCAGATTTACGGATTATTGAATCGAAAAATTTAAAAATTGAAGAAGCCGCATTAACCGGTGAATCGAACGCAGTAGATAAAATTATTGATTCACTGAAAACAGAAGATTTATCAATTGGAGATAAAAAAAATATGGCCTTTAAAGGTACGTTTGTAACTTATGGTAGGGGTAGAGGCGTAGTAATTGCTACAGGCATGCAAACAGAGTTAGGACGAATTGCCAAAATGTTGCAGGAAGATGAAACGCTTACACCATTGCAACAACGCATGGTATCATTTGGAAAAAAACTTTCACTAATAGTGCTATTTTTGTGTATTCTTTTTTTTATTGCTGGTTGGTTAAGAGGTGAGGATATTACTGAGATGGTACTCACCAGTATTTCGCTAGCTGTTGCTGCTATTCCAGAAGCTTTACCTGCCGTTATCACTATTTCACTTGCATTGGCTGCAAGGAGAATGATTAAGTTCAACAGTCTTATCAGAAAATTGCCTGCAGTAGAAACACTAGGCTCTGTAACTTATATCTGTACAGATAAAACAGGCACCTTAACAAAAAACAAAATGCATGTAGAAGAGCTGTTTGTAAATGGGCAGTTCTATGAACGAAATCAGTTATCAACTATTAAGGATGCTGAAGCCGTTATTTTATTGCTGCATGCAATTGCCTTAAACAATGACGCTGTTGAAGACAATGAAAAAAATTTAAAAGGTGACAGCACAGAAATTGCTTTAATGGAACTTGCAAGAGAACAAAATATTCAACCTAGTGCATGGAAACGACTAGCTGAAATTGCTTTTGATTCTGATAGGAAACTGATGACGACTTTTCATGAGCATGAAAATAAAATTATTTCTTTTACCAAAGGAGCTCCTGATATTTTACTGTTACGATGTTTAGATGTGGATCTGCCTGTACTGCAAAAAAAAGTAGATCTTATGGCAGTTAAAGGTCAGCGGGTACTGGGTTTTGGTTTCCGTTATTGGGATACATTGCCCGAAAACCCAGAGAGTACAATCCATGAAATCGGTTTGCAGTTTCTAGGGTTGACCAGTATTATAGACCCCCCAAGGGAAGAAGTATCTGAAGCGGTGGCGCAATGCAAAACAGCAGGCATTGTACCGGTAATGATAACCGGTGATCATCCGCTTACAGCAAAGGCCATTGCACAACGTATTGGAATTTTAAATAGTGAAAAGGATTTAGTAATCACCGGACAGGAACTAGCCGCATTAGATGATGATAGCTTCTTAATAAAAGTAGAAAAGATAAAAGTATATGCCCGTGTATCTCCTGAACAAAAATTACATATTGTAAAAACACTGCAACAGAAAGGTCATTATGTGGCTATGACCGGAGATGGTGTGAACGATGCTCCATCTTTAAAAAGAGCCAACATTGGTATCGCAATGGGAATAACGGGCACAGATGTTTCTAAAGAAGCGGCTCACATGATTTTACTGGATGATAATTTTTCAACCATTGTAAAAGCAATAAAGGAAGGAAGAAGAATTTATGATAACATCCTAAAGTTTATCAAATACATGATGACCACCAACTCTGGTGAGTTATGGACCTTATTACTCGGCCCTATTATTGGCTTACCTGTTGCCCTTTTACCGATACATATTTTGTGGATAAACTTAGTTTCAGATGGGTTACCTGCCATTGCATTATCTTATGAGAAAGCAGAAAAAGATATTATGAGCCGGCCTCCCCGGCCACCGCAACAAAGTGTGTTTGCCAATGGTAGGGGATTGCACATGATATGGGTGGGTGTGTTTATCGCAGCTATTGCCTTGTCGCTGCAGGGATTGGCTATTAACCGCGGACTGCATTGGCAAACAATTGTTTTTAATGTTTTATGCCTGAGCCAATTAGGTCATGTTATGGCTATTCGTTCCGAAAATCAATCATTATTTAGTATAGGAGTATTTTCCAATAAGCCGCTTATAGGTGCCGTTCTGTTAGCCCTGTTACTGCAATTGGCCATCACCTATATCCCATTTCTGCAACCCATTTTTAAAACAGAAGCATTAACGCTGAATGAATTTGTTTTAGTAGGTGCAGCTTCTTCATTGGTGTTTTTTGCAGTAGAGATAGAAAAAATAGTATCAAGAAAAATAGCTGGGAAAAGTTAATTATAGAAATGAATTAAATACTTTAGGCTTTATCTACTCTAAATAATAACAATGTTTTTTTCGTGGATACTATATTCACGAAGAAACAATTAGCAGGAGATATTTTTGAGGAACAAACAATCTAATTAATAATTTTATTGAGCTTTGCGATTTTTGGATTGTTATAGATAATTCAAGCAAACCATTTAATTTTGTAGCTGAAGGTCATGGTAATACCCAAATAAAGATTCATGATGAACCAATTTGGTAAATAATTAAAAAACAGAGGGATGAGAAAGACCGAAATCGACATTCAAAATTTTGGTGAACTAATTCGAAAAGGATTAGACTTGACTTTTAAGAAGCTTTTTACTCAAAAGAAGGCTCAAAATAGATTCCTTATATTATCTGAACAAAGGGAAAATTAAAAAAGTTAATGCTGCATAAATAAATAATTAACTCATGCACTTTACACAACAATAGGCCTTGTGCAATTTGTGCTCACGTCATTGGCTCTTCAACTTTTAGCAATGCAATAGGAATAAACAATAAGTCAAATAAAAATGATCAATTGATTAGAATAATGAGAAAAATACTTTTATCCCTAGTACTAATCTTTATTAGTTTTTCTTGTTTTTCACAAAGTAGATATATCTCTGAAACCACAAAAAAAATTGTATACTCAAGGGATGGGGGCGTTTGTAAATGCTGTGGAAGCGCTTCCAGTTTAGAATATGATCATATAACGCCATATTCATGCGGAGGAAGTAGTGAGGCTTCAAATATTCAGTTACTTTGCAAACAGTGCAATCGAAGCAAGTCTAATAGTTGTATATGCAAAGTGCACAATAGGATAGTTGGAACTAATTGCTGTGAAAAAAAAACAACCAAAAAGTTGAAAAGTACTTCAAGCCAATGTTCTGGAACAACAAAGAAAGGGAATAGATGTAAAAACAAAACAACCAATTCAAATGGACGATGTCATCTACACTAAGTTTTGTAAAATAAATTAAATACTATGAAAAAAACAATCTTGTTTGCAATAGATCTCAAAACCCAAGAAACACTTATTTCAGAATCTGAAAAAGGAAGCAATAAGGTTAATTTTATAGAACGAATTCAACGCAATAAGAATGAATTGCTATTTGACGCTGTTGTTACTTTAACTAAAATTACAAATTCTACCGATTTTGATGTAGCGCTATTTAAGGCTATGGATAAAGTTTGCCAATTGATCTATAACAAGCATATTGAAAAAAAATAGACTTTTTTTATCGCCCAAACAGAAGGCAAAAAATGATGTAACCAAAGCCCAAACCTTTTCAAGTGTAATAAAAAAGCAGTTCTGCTCTTGTAAGGCTTTGCATAATTTGAACTTCTATCTTTGATCATTATCTTTATTTAGCCTGAAAAACCAATAATTAATAATAAAATAAACAAGTATGAATATCAGATTCCAACTTACATTGTTTTTGCTTGTAGCAGTATGCTATTTTGGAAATGCGCAGCAAAAGAAACCAAATATTGTTTTCATTCTTGCCGATAATCTCGGCTACGGTGAAATTGGTTGCTATGGTGGTGGAGCTACACGCGGAGCACCAACACCACGCATTGACAAACTAGCCACAGAAGGCATTCGTTTAACAAATATGAATATGGAAACCCAATGCACGCCAAGTCGCTCTAGTTTAATGACTGGCCGTTTTGCCATACGTTCGGGTACCTATGCTGTTCCTTTTGGTGGAGTTCCAGATGGATTGACTCAATGGGAAATCACAATAGGCGAAGCATTGTCAGATGCAGGTTATGCAACTGGATATTATGGAAAGTGGCATCTCGGTAGTCATGACGGAAGACTTCCTAATGATCAAGGTTTTGATGAGTGGTATGGAATACCACGCACTACTGATGAGGCGCTTTGGTCAACATCTGTAGGATACTCCCCCAATATAGTTCCCTTAGAAAAAATAATGGAGGGGAAAAAAGGAGAAAAAA
>JBILRH010000156.1:0-3952 GCA_044372715.1 Sediminibacterium sp.
ATGAATTTGATTTTTCAGAGGTGAAGGGGCAGGAAAATATTAAACGTGCTTTAGAAATTGCAGCAGCAGGTGCACATAATGCTATTTTAATTGGACCACCCGGTTCCGGCAAAACCATGTTGGCCAAGCGATTGCCTTCTATTTTACCGCCGTTAACATTGCAAGAAGCACTAGAAACTACCAAGATTCATAGTGTTGCAGGTAAACTTCCATTTAATAGTGCCTTGTTAAATCAACGTCCATTTAGATCACCTCATCATACCATTTCAGATATTGCCATGGTGGGTGGGGGAAGCAATCCTCAACCGGGAGAAATCTCTTTATCGCATAATGGTGTATTGTTTTTAGACGAGTTACCCGAATTTAAAAGAACTGTGTTAGAAGTGATGCGTCAACCGATGGAAGAAAGAAAAGTGAGTATCTCCAGAACTCGCTTAGCAATTGATTTTCCAGCCAATTTTATGTTGATCGCTTCAATGAACCCCTGCCCTTGTGGCTTTTACAATCATCCAGAAAAAGAATGCAGTTGTGCTGGTGGTTTGGTACAAAAATATTTGAACAAAGTATCAGGCCCTTTATTGGATAGAATCGATTTACATGTAGAAGTAACTCCTGTTGCTTTTAATGCATTGAACAATCAACAAAAAGCAGAAAGCTCTGCTGCTATTAGAGAAAGAGTAATTGCTGCAAGAAGCATTCAATCAAAAAGATTTGAAAATGAAAAAGGCATTTATGCCAATGCGCAAATGAGTGCACAACAATTGAGAAATGTTTGTCAACTTTCTACTGTGTCTAATAACTTATTGCAAAAAGCAATGAGCAGACTTAATTTAAGTGCACGTGCATATGATCGCATTTTAAAAGTGAGCCGTACTATTGCAGACTTATCTTGTAGCAAGGATATACTACCCGAACATGTTGCCGAAGCCATTCAATACCGAAGTTTGGATAGAGAAGGTTGGGGAGGATGATCAATATTGTCCTGTATTCAACATTACCAATGTACAGGCTTCAACAGCTTTAATACCATTGGCTTGGGCCAATGCTGCTAACTCATCATTTTCGGTACCCGGATTAAAAATAATTCTTTGGGGATGCAAAGAGAGGATATAATCGTAGAATTCTTTTTGTAAAGATGGATTGAGGTACAATGTAATTGTATCAACTTCTTTTTCGGTAGGATGATCAGTAATAATGGATACGCCACCGATCATTCCAGCTTTCCTCCCAATGGCAATTACTGGATGATTGTATTTGGTTAATTTTTGAACAGCCAAATAACTATACCGCTCCGGATTATCTGAAGCGCCTATTACAATTGTTTTTTTCATGATGCAGGAGTTGCTTCCATGTATTTTTTATGTGAGCCATCGCAATAAGGCTTGTTGGCAGAATGGCCACAACCGCAAAATGAAGCTTTTTCTTTTACATCAACTGTACCATCAGCTTTGGTAACAATGCACTTTGAAGCGATAACAATTGGTCCTGCAGCTTTAATTAAAATTTCAGTACCTGGGGTATTTTGTTCTTGTTCCATGCTGCAAATATACGCTATTGAATATTCATTCTAACACCTATAAATCCCCGAATACCTTGGTTGGGGGCATACACATAATTTGGGTCGAATGTTAGTGCATAAGGATTATTGGGAGTTGGCAACACTTGTCCATTGGAATTGTACTGCACTTGTTTATCGAATGGATCATTGGTTCTGGCAATAATGAATGGATTATTATTAGTAGGCAAATAATTCAATAGATTTTTTACGCCACCATATAATTCAATGTTTTTTCCAACATGCATACTCAATTGAATATTTTGAATACTCCACCAAGGAGAAAATTCATTTCGAGGATCTAATGAGCCTAGTACAGGCAATCGCATAGGACCATAAACATTGCCTGTATAATCTATGTCTATTTGAGTACCAGGAATTTCATAAGAAATAGACCATGTACCAGAAAATTTTTCAGTGAGTATTTGTTGTTCTTTTTGTTGATTTTCATAAAGCCCTACATCGAGGTAAGTTGCACCAATTAAAAACTTCCAATTGGCACTGGTAGTCCAATCCAGATTTACGGAAGCTCCTTTACTAACAGCATATCCATCTAAATTGCCATAGATAATTTGATTGGGATTGGTATCATAATCTCCTACAATTCTATTATTGAAATATGTGTAAAAAGCGGTTGCATCTATATTCATGGAATTTCCATTGTTTCCATAGATTTTATGGTTGTAATTGATGTTTATATTGAAGGATTTTTCTGGCTTCAATGCTTCCTTTATTATAACGGTTCTTGCTCCTGTTAATGCAGCATGATCTTCTGTGAATAAATTTACCACCCTAAAACCTGTTCCCATATTAACTCTCAAAAAGTTTTTATCATTGATTGTGTATTTATACGCCAACCTTGGTGTAAGAATACTTCCGTGGGCAGAACTATAATCATATCGCATACCCAATAACAATTTATGCTGCTCGTTGAATTTAATTTCATCTTGTGCAAATATTCCTGGCAATAGAATTCGTTGAGGTAAAGCACCCAATTTTGTAGGATCTATTGATCCAGAAGCAGGTGTATTGTCGTTGTAAAACGTATACCTGATTGCTGCTCCCAATAACCAATCATGCTTGCGAAAGGTTTTATTAAAAGTTAATTGTGAAAAAGCAATTTGTTGTTTGGCAATAAAAGAACTGGTTCCATAGCGGCTATCCTGATCGTGTTGATTTAAAGAAAAAGTCAAGAACATCATTTCTTTTACTGGTAACTGATAATTGCCTAGTAGTTCCCAGCGATTTGTATAAATACTTTCGCCATAAATACTATCTCCGCCTCGGAATGCTTTATTCCAACGCATATCTCCTCCCCACCTATTTTCGTTGTAATAGCGGGCAGCTATGCTAAATAATCGATTGTTGGCTCTTGTAAAATTCCATTTTTGAAAAATAGAAACTCTTTTTTGTAAAGTAAGATCGGTAAAAGAATCTCCATTAATATCTTTAGGGGTATCATAATTAAAATAGTTAATGCCCGTTAAGATGGCAGCTTTTTTACCTGCTTTCAATGTAAATCCAATATCGGCGTTTAATTCATTCCAAGTACTGGTCATTAAATCGGCTGAGATTGCTGAAGCATTGGATGACTTTTTGGTGATCACATTTATCAATCCTCCCACAGCCTCACTACCATATAAAGAGGAAGCTGGCCCTTTAACTATTTCAATTCTTTCTACCAATGAATTGGGAATACCAGAAAGTCCGTACACGGTAGACAAACTACTTACAATGGGCATTCCATCTATGAGTACCATTGTATAAGGGCCTGGCAAACCATTGATTCGTATATCGCCCGTATTACAAACATTGCAATTGATTTGAGGCCTTACTCCATTAACCAATTGAAGTCCATCAAAAATGCAGGATGTTGGATTCTTTCTAAAAAAAGAAGGATTGTACAATTCAACAGGAACAGGGCTCTCTAACCTCTTTACTTCTTTCATCGTACCTGTAACAACAATTTCAGATAAAGTTGCTTCCATTGGTTTTAACAACTTTGTACTGTCTGTTTGTGCCAAACAAGTATTGCTGATTAAACCCAATAAGAAGATGAACCCTAGTAGAAATAAACGCGCCAAAACAGGTGTTTTGGGAGTAAAATTATATAAGTTAGATTACCCTAACAAAATTAATTTGACAAATACCCTTATTTTTATGCTATGGCATCAAATACAGAAGAGAATTATTTAAAAGTCCTTTTTCAAATTACGATTGAATCGGGCTCTAAAATGGAGGCAGGCACCAATGAAATTGCAGCCCATTTAGGCGTAAAACCCGCTACGGTAAATGATATGCTCAAGAAATTAAAGGCAAAAAAACTGATTCAGTACGAAAAGTATGGAAAATCGAGTCTTACAAAATCGGGCAAGAAAATTGCCATTGAAGTGGTAC
>JBILRH010000025.1:0-16602 GCA_044372715.1 Sediminibacterium sp.
ATGGGTTTTTACATTTGGAGCCTTAGGTATTATTCCCTTTGGGCTACCGCATATTTTAACAACCAATTGGATGGCTTTTGGTTTAAGTCATTTTTTAGCTTTAGCTTATATTGCTATTGCCACTACTTTCTTTGCATATTTATTAACGGTATACGCTATATCTACTATAGGATCATCTGCTACAGGTGCATTCATTTATACGCAACCCGTATTTGCAGCAGTAATTGCTACCATTTTTGCTGGAGAACATTTTACTATTTCAAAAGCAATAGCAGCACTGCTTATTTTTACAGGGGTTTATTTGGTTAATTTTAAAAAGCCTAAGACTATAACAACTTAGGATATTCAAAAAACCACCATTCTTTTTTGCCTTTATTAAAGTCAATCCAATGATTGATGTTGATTTTTATGCCAAATACTCCACATGTAGGCATATTGGGAACATAAGTCAAATCTAGCTCATTGATAAAATCTGTAATTCCTGGATTGTGAGCAAAAATTGCCGCCGTTTTAATGGAATCATCAATGTTTTGAATCGCCTGATAATACGCCGCTGCAGGTGCATGGTATAAATGACCGAGTTGAATGATATGGGAAGCGGCTTGATGATAAGCTTTTGCAAAATACATTGCAGTAGTAATGGCTCTGAGCGCAGGGCTGGATATGAATTGATCAATTTTAACTCCTTTGTTTTTTATGTGTTCTGCCATATTTGGGGCATCTTTATTTCCCCGATCATTCAAAGGCCGATCAAAATCATCCTGTCCAATATTGGCCCAGCTACTTTTTGCATGTCTTACAAGTAATAAATGTTTCATGCAGAAAAGTTACAAAAAATGCCTTGTACATTTGTACTAATGGCAATTGCTCGAATAACGATTGAAGAATTTTTAAAATTAGCTCAGTCTAATCCTGTGCTGGATGTAAGAAGTCCGGGAGAATATTTCCATGCCCATATTCCTGGAGCGATAAGTTTACCTTTATTTACCGACGAAGAAAGAAAAATTGTAGGAACAGCGTATAAACAAGAAAGCAAAGAAAAGGCCATCAAAATTGGATTAAAATATTTTGGGAAGAAGATGGTAAAGATGGTGGATGAAGTAGAGGGGGTAACAAAAAATGATTCATCCGAAAAGAAAACGGTTTTAGTACATTGCTGGCGGGGAGGTATGCGAAGCGCTGGCGTTGCTTGGCTATTGGATTTGTATGGGTTTAAAGTATATACGCTGGTGGGTGGTTATAAAGTATATAGAAAATGGGTGCTCCAGCAATTTGACCAAAAATATCCAGTTACTGTTATTGGAGGTTATACAGGTTCTGGCAAAACTGAGGTTTTGCATGCACTTTCAGAAAAAGGTTTTTCAACCATTGATTTAGAAGGATTGGCTCATCATAAAGGGTCGGCATTTGGTGCATTGGGCCAATTGCCACAGCCAAGTCAAGAACAGTTTGAAAATAAATTGGCAAAAGCGCTGATGGCTTTTAATCAGGTTCATCAAGTAAAGCAAGAAGAAAGTATTCAACAAAATAATAGCAATCTTGCATCCGTTTTATTTGTAGAGGATGAAAGCCAGCGGATAGGTACGGTAAATATACCTGTACCTTTTTTTAAGCAGATGCGAGAAACAAAAGTGATGTTTTTAGATATTCCCTTTGATGAAAGATTGTCTTTTATTACAGCGCATTATGGTCAATTTGAAAAAGAAAAATTGGTGAATGCCATCATTCGGATAAAGAAAAAATTAGGAGGCTTAGAAACAAAAACTGCTATTAATGCATTGGTGGAAGATGATATCTATGCTTGCTTTAGAGTCTTGCTTCGTTATTATGATAAATTGTATCAAAAAGGATTGATGCGAAGAGAAGCGCCAGCGAGCATGATTCAAAAAATCTTTTGCAAAAAAGTAGATGCACAAAACAATGCCGAGTATATTGCTAAGCAATCCATTTTGCTATAGTTAAATATCCCATCCAACTCATAGTTACTACAACCAACCATCCAATAATTTCCAACCAAATTGGATGTTTATAGGCATGCACTAATTTAGATTGTCTTGCAGCAATTAGCATCACTGTTAATGCAATGGGTAATATCAATCCATTCAATGCCCCCACAGTTACCAATATTTTTACTGGGTTACCTATCAGGTTAAATACAAGGGTAGACAATATAATAAATGCACTAATGATTATTCTTTCATATTGCTCAATTGCAGGATGAAAAGTTTTTAAGAAAGAAACAGAAGTGTATGCGGCGCCAATAACAGAAGTGATAGCAGCAGACCACATTACAATACCAAAAAAACGAAAACCTAGTTCACCAGCTGCAAATTTAAATACAGATGCTGGTGGATTAGCGGGGTCTAGTATTAATCCTTTTGTAACAATACCCAAGGCGGCTAAGAACAATAAGAATCGCATTGTTGCAGTTACCATTATGCCGGTAACAGCACTTTTGTTTACATCTTTTAATGCATCTACTCCTTTGATACCCGCATCCAATAAACGATGACCTCCTGCAAAACTAATATAGCCACCTACAGTTCCACCAACCAAAGTTACAATGGCCAATGCCGATAATTTATCCGGAAAAAAACTATGCTGGATTGCAGATGAAATAGGAGGGTTTGCTTTAAACACAATATACAGTGTTAGTAAAATCATCAGCATGCCCAATAATTTGGTAAATCCATCTATGGCTTTACCTGCTTCTTTATTCCAGAAAATCAATAGTGCAACAATGCAACTAAAAACACTTCCATACAAAGGATCAATTCCGGTTAAAACCTGAAGCCCTAATCCGCAACCACCAATATTGCCAATATTAAATGCAAGCCCGCCCATTACTATTAAACCAGCTAAAAAATAGCCTAATCCTGGTAGCAAAGTGTTGGCAATAAGTTGCGCCCTCATTTCTGTTACTGCAATAATCCTCCAAATATTTAATTGAGCACCAATATCCAGTAGTACAGAAAGCAATATTACAAATCCAAAACTCGCAGCTAACTGCTGTGTAAAAACCGTTGTTTGTGTAAGAAACCCTGGCCCAATTGCAGAAGTGGCCATTAGAAATGCAGCACCAGTAATAGCTGATGATTTATTTTTTTTCATTCACCAGGTATTTTAAGGTGAATATTATTTTGAATAAAACAATGATGAATTGCTTTTGCAAATTCTACAGCATGTGCTCCATCTCCATGTATACAAATAGTTTCAGCATGAATGGGTATATTAACTTGGGTTAATCCATCGATTACCCTAACAGTATTATCTAAAGCGGAAACTGTTTTTGTTTTGATCATTTGTAAACATTGCTCCAATGCTTCGTTGGTGTTTTGAATTAATGCATTGGCATTTGATCTTGGCATTAATGTTCCATTTGATAGGTATTTTCTATCTGCAAAAACTTCTGAAACAGTTTTGATGCCCAGTTTTTTTGCCTCCTTAATTAAATGACTATTGCTTAAACCATATAGGTATAATGAAGCGTCTAATTCTTTAATTACCGAAGCAATAATATAACTCATGGTTTCATCGGCTGCTGCCATATTGTACAAAGCGCCATGTGGTTTTACATGATGCAATAAACAACCCTCTCTTCTGCAATGATCTTGCATTAATACAATTTGCTCAGACACCAAATCGTATAACTCACAATCTGATAATTGCATATTGGTTCTCCCAAAATTAGCTTTATCATCAAACCCAGGATGTGCCCCAATAGCTACTTCTTCTATCAAGCAAAGATCAATGGTGCGTTTAATTGTATCGTCATCTCCTGCATGGAAACCACAAGCTATATTGGCAGAGCTGATACAAGACATCAGTTCGGCATCGTGTGGATATCCTTCGCCTAAATCGCAATTAATGTCTATGGTATGCATCGAGTTGTAATATACAGGCATTTGTTAATTGATGCAAATGTTGCTCCTGCCCAATCAATAATTTTTCGGCTTGTTCAATAGTTGTTTTTTTAAAATAAATGGAATCATTGATTCCTTTTTGTGCAAGGGTAGGTAAATCTGCACTGATAATATGTCCAATTCTTGGATAACCACCCGTTGTTTGATGATCTGCCATTAATACAATGCATTGACCATTGGGCAATAATTGTATCGTGCCTCTTGTTACTGCAGCAGATATCATTTCTTTTTTTTCTGATAATTCAAGGGCTGGTCCATTTAATCTGTAGCCCATTCTGTCTGATTGTCTTAATATGCTAAATTCATCGGATAATAATAGTGTTTGCGAGGTTTCGGTCAGCTTTGTAAATTCATGTCCTGGAATGAATTGTAAAGGATTTGAATGATAAAACTCTTTTAATGAGGCCTTCCACGGCATTGTTGAATATTTTTTGTTGGTTGTTTTATTCGAAGCTTTAAAACGAAGGTCAATTGTATCGCCAGCTTTTAAAATACTTCCTTCGAACCCTCCGGCTGCTGCTTTTACATTGGTGCTATAACTGTTTAGCCATTCGCTTAAATCGAATCCTCCCTGCACAGACAAATATCCAACCTGACCCCATTTTTTTGAAGTAAATTCAATGATGGTATTTGCTGGAATAAAAACAGGTTGATTGATTGGAATATCTGTTCCATTTGTTTCAGCAGAAAAATCCGCTCCACCTAAAGCAATAAAAGCAGGTTGTGTAAATTGTAAAACTGGTGCAGGAAAATAAAATTCCAAAACCGCTTCGGAAACATCATTTAAGACCAATGTATTGGCAATTTGCATGGCTCGAATATCCATTGCTCCATTCGGATTAATACCCAAATGCTGAAAGCCTTTTCTGCCTTCATCTTGAATGGTGCTGAATAATCCCGGCTTAATGATTACAATACTCATGCGTTTATAGCTTTTTTAATCTCCCAAAATTCCTCTAATGAAATAGCATAAAATTCAACCCTATCTCCTGGAGATAATAAGCAGGGATTTTCTTTGCTTATATCAAATAAATTCAACGGAGTTTGCCCAATGATTTGCCATCCACCTGGCGAATCCAATGGATAAATGCCTGTTTGTTCACCCGCAATTCCTACAGATCCTTTTGGTACAATTTGTCTGGGTACCGCTCTACGATTCATCTGTATACTAACATCAACGGTTGCCATATAAGGGAAGCCCGGTAAAAAGCCAATCATATAAACTTTATACGTTTGGCTACTATGTTTATCTATTATTTCCTCAATAGATAATTTGCTGTGTTGTGAAAGTTCAAACAAATCTAGCCCTAACGCAATATCATAACATACTGGAATTTTTACATGCCTACCAATCAAATCGGAAGTATTGATTGATTCAATATGTTGAATTATAGTGGCTTTAATCCATTCAAAGCTGCTTGAAAACCCATGTTGTGGCTTTATTTGGGCTAAATCATACACAATTGTAATACTGGAATATGCAGGAATAATATCCGTAACTGCTTTTATTGGATGATTTTGTAAATGATGAAATATTTGCATCACTTGTTGATTGGCAGATGCATCAATTTGATCACTCAATTGAAGGGTGAGGGCCTGATCTCCTAAAGGATAAATGTTTAAATTGGAAACATTCATGATAGAAAGGTAAATAATCCTTTTCAATGAATAATTTTTGTACTTATCTTTCAGTCATAAATCAATTAAAATTTACAAATGAAACAAATCATCACGTTTATAATTTTGGTGTTGTTTACATCCCTTTTATCAGCTCAAAACGAACCTACCTGGATGCGTTATTCTGCAATTTCGCCAGATGGTAAAACCATTGTATTTACTTTTAAGGGAGACCTGTATAAAGTAGCAAGTACTGGTGGATCTGCAGTTGCACTCACCATGCATGAAGCACATGACTTTATGCCTATTTGGAGCCATGATAGTAAAACCATTGCTTTTGCTAGTGATCGTTTTGGCAATTTTGATATTTTCACTATTTCGGTAAACGGAGGAGAAGCAAAAAGGGCTACCTATCATTCTGCTCAGGAATATCCTTATGATTTTTCTCAAGATGATAAGAGCATCATTTTTGGATCTGCTCGTTTGGATTTAGCAACCAATCGTCAATTTCCAACAGGGGCTATGCCCGAGCTTTATAGTGTTGGAGTAAATGGAGGCAAGCCAACTCAATTGTTAACTACACCTGCTGAAGATGTGAAAGTGAGTAAGGATGGATCTAAATGGATTTATCACGATAAAAAAGGAGGAGAAAACACTTGGCGCAAACACCATACATCTGCAATCACCAGAGATATTTGGGTATATGATGTAAAAGCTTCAAAGCATACAAAAATCACTTCATTCAATGGAGAAGATCGTACCCCCATTTTTGTTGATGGAGAAAAAGCCATGATTTATTTAAGTGAAGAAAGTGGGAGTTTTAATATCCATAAAATGAATTTGTCTGGTGGAAAAAGCGAACAATTAACCACTTATAAAAAACATCCGGTTCGTTTTTTAAGCAGTGCCAACGATGGTACTATTTGTTTTGGTTACGATGGAGGAATTTATACCATGAAAGCTGGTTCTAGCGCAAAGAAACTAGCAGTAAGCATTTTAGCTGATAATCGAAAGAATGATGAGCAGGTTATTAGAGTTTCAACTGGAAGTGGAATTAGTGTTGCTCCAAACGGAAAAGAAGTAGCTTTTGTATTTAGAGGAGAAGTGTTTGTTACCAGTGTTGATGGAGGTGTAACTAAAAGAATTACCAATACTCCGGACCAAGAAACAAGTGTTGGTTTTTCGCCAGATAGCAAATCGATTATTTATTCATCTGAAAGAAACAATAAATGGAGTGTGTATGAGTCAAAAATTGTTCGATCAGATGAACCCTATTTTTATGCTTCAACTTTAATCAAGGAAACACCTGTTCTCGAAAACACCAATGACAATACACAACCTTTGTATTCTCCTGATGGCAAAGAAATTGCTTTTGTAGAAAACAGAAATACGATGCGTATTTATAATCTTGCTTCAAAACAATCCAGAACTATTTTAGGTGTTAATCAAATTTTTGCTTTTGTAGAAAACGACCAATATTATCAATGGAGCCCTGATAGCAAATGGTTGTTATTTGATTATGCAATTCCCGGAAGTGCTGTAGGAGAAGTAGGATTAGCAAGTGCTGATGGTAAAAAAATTATGAATATTACCGAAAGTGGCTATAATGATTATAGACCTAAATGGGTAATGGGCGGCAAAGCCATGCTATGGCAAAGCAATAGGGATGGGTTAAGGGCCGCCGCAATGAGTGGAGGCGCACAAAGCGATGCTTATATGATGTTCTTTACACAGGATGCTTTTGATCGTTCTAAATTAACCAAAGATGAATTTGCATTGGTGAAAGACATGGAAGAAACCAAAGCAAAAGCAGATACGTCTAAGAAAAAAGTAGTTGCGAAAGACAGTGTGGTGATTGAGTGGGAAGGATTGTCTCAACGTAAATCTAAAGTAACCATTCATTCATCTAGTATGAGTGATGCTTTACTGAGCAAAGACGGAGAAACTTTGTATTATTTGGCTCGCTTTGAAAAAGGCATGAATCTTTGGACAACCAATTTAAGAACCAAAGAAACTAAAATGTTGGTACCATTGAATGCCGGAGGAGCTAGTATGGCATGGGATAAGGACCAGAAAAGTATTTTTATTAGTAGTGACGGAGGTATCATTAAATTAGATCCTACAACTAGTAAACAAGATCGAATAGGAATTAATGGAGAAATGATGGTGAATGCTGCTGCAGAACGTCAGGCTATGTTTAACCATGTTTGGAGAAGAACCAAAAAAACATTTTATAATAAAACCTATCATGGAATTGATTGGGATAGTTATAAACCCGATTATGAAAAATACATTCCTTCTATAGGAAATAATTATGAGTTCAGTGAAATGCTTGCTGAATTATTAGGCGAATTAAATGTGAGCCATAGCGGAAGTAGCTATGGTAGTTTTAATCCTAATGGAGATGTTACGGCATCGTTGGGTGTATTTTATGATGCTAATTACAAAGGCGCAGGTGTAAAAATTGAAGAAATAATTAAAGATGGTCCATTGGATAAAGCTGGTTTAAATGTAAAAGCTGGTGCTATTATCGAATCCATTGATGGAGAAACCATTACTGCCGACAAAGACCTTGCACAATATTTAAATCGCAAGTCTGGAAAAACCATTTTATTATCCATTTTAGAAGGTGCTGATAAAAGAGAAATTACTGTAAAAGGAATTACCGCTGGCGAAGAAAATGGTTTGTTATATAAGCGTTGGATTAAGCGTAATGCCGATGAGGTAGATCGTTTGAGTAATGGAACATTGGGTTATGTGCATATTCCAGGGATGAGTGATGGTGCATTTAGAAGTACTTACGAAGATATTATGGGTAAATTCTTTGATAAGAAAGGAGTTGTTGTAGATACTCGTAATAACGGAGGCGGAGATTTGGTTGCAGATCTTTCTGTATTCTTAAGTGGTAAGAAATTCATGAACTATACCAATGATATCAGAAGCAATGGATATGAGCCTAATTTTCAATGGACAAAACCAAGTATCTCCATTGCCAATGAAGCCAATTACAGTGATGGACATTGTTATGCATTTATGGTGCAAGAATTAAAAGTAAACAAATTGGTAGGTATGCCTGTACCTGGTACTTGTACTTTTGCTGCTTGGGAATCTTTAATGGATACTGGTATTCGTTGGGGTGCTCCATCTGTTGGAGTTAAAAATATGAGTGGTCAATATTTAGAGAATCGCCAAACAGAACCCGATATCAAATTGATGAATGAATACGAGCTGGTAAAAAAAGGGGTAGATCAGCAATTAGAAGTGGCAGTGAAAGAATTGATGAAAGAGATAAAATAAAATCAGGTATTTTATATAAGTCCCGGTTACCTTTGGTGGCCGGGACTTTTTTTGTAACATAAGTTACCAAGGCGTGGTTTCTAATGATTCAATTTTGTGTTTCAATAATCAATATAATTATGATGGATTTTTTGAAAAATTTATTTGGCGTAGGCCCCGCAGTAGATTATGCTGCATTATTAAAAGATGGAGCACAAATTGTTGATGTTCGATCTGAGGGCGAATATCGCTCGGGGAATATTAAAGGTTCCATTAATTTACCATTAGACCGATTGCCTCAACTTGCATCAAAATTAAAAAAAGACAAACCAGTGATTACTTGTTGTGCATCAGGGATGAGAAGTGGTTCTGCAAAATCTTGGTTATTGTCCAATGGTTTTACAGAAGTATATAATGGTGGAGGTTGGGCTGGATTAGAGGGCAAGTTGAAATAAAATCATTTTCTTTCAATGTTTGCGCCCAATGCTCGCAGGCGGGTATCAATAAATTGGTACCCCCTATCTATTTGTTCGATATTCTGAATAGTGCTTTTGCCTTCTGCACTCAATGCAGCAATCAGCAATGCCTGCCCTGCACGTATGTCTGGGCTGCTCATAGTGATTCCCCTTAAATTATTTTTTCTACCCAAACCAATAACTGTTGCACGATGTGGATCGCATAAAATAATTTGCGCACCCATGTCTATCAATTTATCGGTGAAGAACAATCGGCTCTCGAACATTTTTTGGTGAATCAATACACTGCCAATTGCTTGGGTGGCAACTACTAAAACAATACTTAATAAATCAGGTGTAAAACCTGGCCATGGATGATCGGAAATGGTTAAGATTCCTCCATCCATAAATGTTTGTATGGTATAATATTCTTGTGCTGGTATATAGATATCATCATCCTTGATATCAAATTCAATTCCTAATAACCTGAATTTTTCTGGAATAATTCCTAAATGAGCAACACCAGCATTTTTAATGGTGATTTCACTTTGGGTCATTGCTGCTAGGCCAATAAAACTTCCTATCTCAATCATATCGGGCAACAATCGATGTTCGGTACCACCTAATTTCGTTACACCTTCAATGGTTAATAAATTGCTACCAATGCCCGAAATTTTTGCCCCCATTCGATTGAGCATATTACATAGTTGTTGTAAATAGGGTTCACATGCTGCATTGTAAATAGTGGTAATACCTTCTGCTAATACTGCTGCCATTAAAATATTAGCTGTTCCAGTTACAGATGGTTCATCCAATAACATGAATGTTCCTTTCAATTGATTGGATGATAAAGTAAAACAACCCAATGCATCATCATATGCATAAGCTGCCCCTAATTTTTCAAATCCAATAATATGTGTATCTAATCTTCTTCTTCCAATTTTATCTCCACCGGGCTTTGGTATAAATGCTTTTTTAAATCTTGATAACATTGGGCCAGCCAACATTACACTGCCTCTTAATCTCCCACTTTTTTTTCTGAATGCTTCAGATGCTAAATAATCAATATCAATTTGATCTGCTTGAAAAGAATAAGTATCTGCATTGATGCGATTTATTTTTACGCCAATCTCGTTCAATAATTCAATCAATAAATTCACATCCAAAATATCGGGAATGTTGGATACAGTAATAACTTGATCAGTTAATACAACTGCAGACAATATTTGTAATGCTTCATTTTTTGCACCTTGAGGAACAATCGTACCCTTTAATTTTTTTCCGCCGATGACTTCGAAACTACTCATTATTAGTTATTGGTTACTCGTTACTGTTTATTCTTATCTTTTATCTTTTATCTTTCATCTTTCTTCTTTCATCTTTTTGCTTTCATCTTTTATTTCGAACTAAGTTAAATAAAAAAGCATCAGTGATTACTGATGCTAAATACATATTGAAAAAAATAATTAATACCTTTTCTTAAATCCGCCGCCTGCATTTCTGTCGTTGCGTGGAGCGCCACCAGTATTGCGATTGTCGTTATTGCGTTGCTGGCCACCGCTATTTCCTCCTGGGCGATTATTGTTTCTTCCCATATTGCGGTTGTCATTATTGCGTTGTTGACCCCCACCAGAACGATTGTTTCTTCCACCAAAATTCTGTTGCCATCTTCCTCCACTACGAGCAGGTGGATAATCGTCGCTTACAAAATTTTGGTTTCTGTGTTTAATATATGGCGTATTGCTAAACTCTAATTGACCTCCTGTAATGCTATTTAATTCGGAACGAATAGAATCGTCGTGTACCAATTCTTTATGCCAGGTGCTGTATGATAATTTCATGTAGTAAGCAATGGCATTGGCAAAACCTACTTTCTTCTCTGGGTCTTCTTCTTTTAAAGCTTTGTCTATTACTACTTCCAAATTTTTACCTAAATGCGCATATTTTGGATATCGCTTAGGATAAGGCAATGGATCTGGTTTAAGTTTATAGGTTTCTTTTGTAGGAATTGGATATGGGCTGTCTACATCCAATTTAAAGTTGCTGATGAAAAAAAGATGATCCCATAATTTATGCTTAAAATCTTCTACATTTTTTAAATGTGGGTTTAAAAAGCCCATTAATTCAATTACTGCCTGCGCTTGTTGCTGGCGTTTCTCTCTGTCTTCTATAGTAAGCACATATTCCACCATTTTCTGCACATGGCGGCCATATTCCTTCATCCCTAAAAAGTTCCTACTTGTATTATAATCCATGTAAATATGCTTGTTGCAGTAACAAATATAGGCATTGTAAGGGTCTTCAAATCATTTTTCACTCAACGGAATCTAGTTTTTATCTTCGCAGCATGGAAGACTTGTTGAAGCAAATAGAGCAGTATAAGCAAGAAATAGATGGTTCTGTAGCTAAAGCCGCAGATGAAGTGGAGCAATTTCGTATTAAATGGCTTGGCACCAAAGGTTTGGTGAAAGCTGTAATGGGCGAAATGAAAAATGTTCCCAATGAGCAAAAAAAGCAATTTGGACAAATATTAAATGAGTTCAAACTCTTTGCAGAAGCCAAGTTTGAAGCTTTACAAGCAAGCGCTGATGCTTCGGGCAATTCGAGTTCGAAAGTATTAATTGATCAATCGCTTCCCGGAGATCCAGTATCTGTTGGATCCAGGCATCCGCTTAGTTTGGTAAAAAATGAAATGGTATCTATTTTCAAAAGATTGGGCTTTGTGGTAGCAGAAGGTCCGGAAATAGAAGATGATTGGCACAATTTCGGTGCAATGAATCTGCCAGAAGATCATCCTGCTAGGGATATGCAAGATACTTTCTATATTAAAAAACCAGCAGATGGAAATGGCCCAACCTGGCTGTTGCGTACACATACAAGTAGTGTTCAAGCAAGGGTTATGGAACACCAAAAACCACCAATCAGGGTAATTTGTCCAGGTAGGGTTTATAGAAATGAAACCATTAGCGCAAGAGCACATTGCTTTTTTCATCAGGTTGAAGGATTGTATATAGATGAAAATGTAAGTTTTGCCGATTTAAAACAAACCCTTTATTTCTTTGTACAGGAAATGTTTGGAAAAGAGGTGAAAGTGAGGTTTAGGCCAAGTTATTTCCCTTTCACAGAACCTAGTGCCGAAATGGACATTAGTTGTTTGATCTGCGAAGGAAAAGGATGCAATATTTGCAAACATACAGGATGGGTAGAGATATTGGGTAGTGGAATGGTACACCCCAAAGTATTGGAAAATTTTGGTATCGACCCTAATAAGTACACGGGCTTTGCCTTTGGTATGGGTGTAGAAAGAATTACCCAATTGAAATACCAGGTAAATGATCTGCGCTTGTATTCTCAAAACGATGTGCGGTTTTTAAAACAGTTTACAGGGGTTGTTTAAGCATTTCGAATAATTTACAGGTAATCGTTGATAGTTTTATGATTATAGGCTTTTAGCGCTATCTTAGGAATCATAATTATTTAACGATGCTTGCAGTACTGATTTTTTTTGGAGCCCATTGGTTCCTCTCTTTGTTTTTCCATTCATTTTTCTTGCATCGTTTTGCATCTCATAAAATGTATACTACCAGTAAAAACTGGGAAAGATTTTTTTACTTAACCACTTGGTTTGTACAAGGGTCTTCATTTTTGGTTCCTCGAGCATACGGTGTAATGCACAGAATGCATCATGTTTATAGTGACACAGAAAAAGATCCGCATTCGCCACATTTTTTTACAGATGTATACCAAATGATGCAAAGTACGATTCTAATTTTTCGTGGATTTTTAACAGGCAAAAATTTACCTGAACCACAATTTACCAAAGACTATTTACCTATTTGGGATAGATTAGATAAGTTCGGACATCATCCAATTACACGCATTGTTTTTATGATTGGATATGTTGCATTTTATTATTTTTTTGCACCCAATGCATGGTGGTATTTATTGTTACCCATTCATTTTTTAATGGGCCCCATCCAAGGCGCAGTAGTAAATTGGTGTGGTCATAAGTATGGCTATAGTAATTTTGATAATGGCGATCATTCTAAAAACAGTTCTCCTTGGGGTATTTTTTTAATGGGTGAATTGTTTCAAAACAATCATCATTATGCAAAAGATGATGCCAATTTTGCTAAGAAATGGTTTGAGTTTGATCTTACATTTTTCTTCATGCGCGGACTAAATGCTGTGGGTATTATTCAGCTCATTCCAGCATCTATTAATGTTCATCAAGATGCCGATAATTCTTCAACGAGCTCAATTTAGATAAAAGCAGATTGATTTAATTTTCGCGCAGATTAACTGTATTTTTGAGTCAATCTTTTTTAAATGATTCATGCTACTAAAGGCATCGTGTTGCGTACTGTAAAGTATGGAGATACTAGTATTATTACGAGTATATACACAGAGTTATTTGGCATTCAACAATACATTGTAAAAGGAGTAAGACAAAACACCAAAACTTCTGCAGGCAAAGCCAGTTATTTTCAGCCGGGGGCTATATTGGCTTTGGAAGTACAACACAATGAATTGAAACAGCTACAATTTATTAAAGAGTTTAGTTGGGCTTATATGTATGAGCAGGTGTTGTTTGATGTGGTGAAAAATACCGTGGCCATGTATGTAATGGAATTGTTACAACATAGTTTAAAGCAGCCCGAAGCCAATCCTGAATTGTTTTATTTGATAGAAGATACGCTTAAGCAATTGGATAAAGGATCGGCAACATTAACAGGTAATTTACCCTTGTATTTTACGTTGCATTTGGCATCAGAGTTGGGGTTTCAGCTGCAGGGGGAATATTCAATCGCTACACCAATCGTTGATTTACAAGAAGGAATGTTTGTACCTGAAATACCTTCACATCCTTATTTCTTAGAAGGCTCATTGGCACAAACCACTTCGTTGATTGCCAATTTGGGTTTTTACAATGAACTCGAAACTATTTTATTAAATCAGCAAACGCGCAGACATTTAATTGAAGCATTTCAATTGTATTTGTCTTTGCATATTTCGAATTTTGGTCAGATGAGAAGTTATAAGATTTTGCAGGAAGTATTGGCTTAATTATTTAATCGGTTTTTACTGTAAATTATCAAATCAATTTTTTAACTACTGAATTTTTAGTGAGCGAATCATCTATTCCTTTTAGAATAATTACCCCCGGCTTCTTTGCTTTTTCAAAGCTTCCGAATTGATTGTCTATCTGCAATGCTTTGGCGCCATTGAATGTTGCCCATTGCAATAATTCTTCCAAAGGAATTTCGGGAAAACTTTGGTTGATGGTTTTGAGTTCATCGAGTATACTCAATTGATAGTTACTGGCCAGGCTATCTGTACCAATGGTTATGTTGGCATTGTATCTCCTCAACAACTCTATATCGGGCATTTTATTTTCGATATATAAATTAGCATTGGGGCATAAGCACCAAAATATATTTTGTTTGTTTTGAATGGCTTGTTGGTTGGCTAATAAAATATCTTGTGGGTTTGATTCTGTATTGTGCACCAATAAAATATTGCTGGCATTTTGCATTTTTGGTAATACCGATTGTAAACTTGTTTTACCTGTTGGTGTAAAATGTGTTTGATCTATATTCATTGCATGGTACATGCCAACAAAATTGCCTGTGCCATCCTTAAAGAGTTGATTCTCTGCCGGCGTTTCTTGATTGTGAATGGTAACAACCGAACCTTCGAAATTGGGTTGTAGCAATTCCCATAATTCATTTGATACAGAATAGGGGGCGTGAGGGGTCAGCGAAATATTGGCAGACTTAGCATTAATTTTTATTCTTTGCTCAATATTCAATGCATCTTTAAAACTATCATATATATGCATTGCATTTTCATATCTTGTTAATGCGATTGCAGGCTTCCAACCACTTACTTCAATAAAATTGTGGTAAGTTAAATTTCCTAATTGCTTTTGTGTTAACGTAAGTGCATTGTTCGAAATATCACCAACTGCTACAATCCCATTCTTGATCATTGAATCTTCGGCATCGGCAATTGCTTGAAGTATTAGATCTTCTGAATGATGTCTTTCATTTACGATTTTTAAAATAAATTCAGGTAAGCCTGTATGTTCGCGAATCAATCCTTTCATATGGCTTAATTCTAAATGGCAATGTGTGTTAACAAAACCAGGCAAAAGAATTCCTTGATGGCGTTGAATATCGCCACCTGCGTTTTCTTCTGCAATTAAATCGATGATTGTTCCTTCTTTATCGGTTATCAATACCAATTGATCCGACAATAATTCAGTTCCCGTAAAAATTTGATCGGCAGAAAATTTTAAGTAGCTCAATTTATTGTAATTCGTATTCTTTAATTAATGCTTCTGGTGGAATTTGCAGCAACTTACTAAACTTTCTGATCATGGTTAATGAAAGAGCTTGTTTGTAGTTTAATACTTTGCTTACAGTTGCTTTATCGCCATACACTTTTGCTAAGTCGGCTGCTTTGTAGCCAAAGTCTTCCATTCTTATTTTGATGAATTGGATGGGGTCTAATTCGGGTAAGGTAGAATTTTTAGTTTCGTACTCACTAATGATTTTTACTAAAAGCATAAGTTCCCTATAGGTTACATCTCCTTCTCGCGCGTATCTTATTTCTTCATAACGCTTTATAGCAGTCTCATACTCTTTTTCTGATTCTATTAAGTACCAATTAGTCATGAAACAATTTTATATGGTTGACGCATTTATCTGATCGTATTCTGAATGTGTTCCAATAAACCTAATATCTACTCTATTTTGGCCATAATAAATTTCAGCTACCATTCTATATTTATTATGAACAATTTCAAATCTTGCTCTATTATTTTTAATCATTTTTGCATTTGGGAATGATTGTAAAACATCTTGTTTCTTCTCCCAACTCGCATTTTCTGTTATCCTTTTCCAAGTAGCTAAACTTTTTATTGTTATAGGATGCTTCTAAACAAACTTATCTAATAACTGTTGCTTAATTATTACCATAAAGTGCGTCTACTTAGAATAATTTGCAATTAAGTATTCTATTAAACAAAAGAAAATACGGCAACTACCTGATTATCAAAGGTAAAAAACGGTTGGTAGTTTACCAACTTTTGTTCAGCCGCGGTTGATTAATTCCTACAAAAAACCGCATTTTGTGTATTTTCAACCCTTTTTTATCTGGCCAATTTATTTTTTACACTAAATTATTATTGAAAATCAATTAGTTACAAAGGGGCTATGAAAAATAGTTCTCAAAAATCTTGGTTTTCCCGTTGAACTGCTGCACCTTTGCCCTCCCAAAAAATGGGAACATTCTTTCCGGTGGGATAGCGCCGGTTTCATTAAAAC
>JBILRH010000139.1:0-4494 GCA_044372715.1 Sediminibacterium sp.
CGCTGCCAACTATTGTATTGTTTTAACTAAATTTGAACTTGAAAGATAAAGAATGAGAACAAAAATATTGATCCTATTGGCATTTAGCTGCTTTTTTTATGGCTGCGGTAAAGACAATTATACCACAGCCCCACAAATTAAGTTTAGTAGCGCAAGTTCCACTGTACTCAACCAAGGCAATATCATCACATTCACCATCGACTTTACAGATAAAGAAGGAGATATTCAAGATACCCTTTGGGTTCAAAAAATATCAAGAACCTGTCCTAATACCCCTGGTGTTCAATTCACAAGCAAAAATAAAATTCCTAATTTTAGCCCAACAAGTAATTTAAAAGGCCAAATGGAAATTAGTTTTATTTACAATGCCAATGCACCAGGAATAGCTTCCATCATAGGCTGTAGTAATAGAAACGATACCTCTTATTTTAAATTCTGGATGAAAGACCGGGCTCAAAACAGAAGTGATACAATTAATTCTCCAGATATTGTATTGATTCGCTGATTTGATTCTTCAGCGCATATTTAAGCCTATTTTAGTGATCTATTCAAGTTATCTGCTGGGTTGTACTTGTTATTAAAACAACCATCAACAACCATTACCATTAAAATGGTTAACAATTGCCCTATTTACAAAATAGTATTCAACAGTATTCCACTCAGATTGTTGATAATTGTAGATACTACAATGTACCAACGTGAATCGATTCTCGATTATCTTGCAATCATCAATGAATTAATGTTGGCAAAAGCAATTTTCGGCATTAGAAGCATGATTCTCATTAAATAACAAAAAAATGGCAAAAGCAAAATCAATAAAATCAAAACCAGTTACTACCACTGTGTCAATGAATTTTTTAAAGCAATACATCAACACACCCTCTCCTGTTGGCTTTGAAAGTGGAGGACAAAAATTGTGGATGGAATACATCAAGCCATATGTAGATACCACATTTACAGACCCATATGGAACGGCTGTAGGGGTAATCAATCCAGATGCCCCATTCAAAGTAGTTATTGAGGCCCACGCAGATGAAATTAGCTGGTTTGTAAATTATATTAATGACCAAGGATTGATTTACCTCAAGCGTAATGGCGGGGTTGACCATCAAATTGCACCTGCCAAAAGGGTTTGGATTCATGGCAAAAAAGGACCCGTAAAAGCTGTTTTTGGTTGGCCTGCCATACACACTAGATTGAGTAATCCTGAACAAAAAGAACCAGCTCCGAAAATCGAAAACCTTTGTTTGGATTGTGGTGCAAGAAATAAAAAAGAAGTGGAGGCATTAGGCATTCATATAGGCTCCGTGGTTACTTATGAAGAAGGATTCGAAGAGCTTGCTTACGATTTTTTAATAGGTCGCGCCTTTGATAATAGAGTTGGTGGATTTATGATAGCCGAAGTTGCTAGGTTAATTAAAGAGAATAAGAAAAAACTGCCTTTTGGATTGTATGTAGTAAATGCAGTTCAAGAAGAAATAGGCTTAAGAGGGGCAGAAATGATCGCTAGAAGAATTAAGCCCAATATTGCCATCATTACGGATGTAACCCACGATACCAACACTCCAATGATTAGTAAAATCATTGAAGGTGATATTCAATGTGGAAAAGGACCATCATTGGCATTTGCACCAGCCATTCACAATAAACTTTTATCGCTGGTTGAAGATGTTGCTCACAAAAACAAGATTCCAGTACAAATGAGAACGCTTAGCAGAAGTACCGGAACAGATACAGATAGTTTTGCATACGCAAATGATGGTTGTCCTTCTGTATTGATATCAATTCCACTAAGATATATGCACACAACCGTAGAAATGATACATAAAAAAGATATTGAGGAAACCATTAAACTCATGTATGAAACCCTACTTACCCTAACACCAAAAACCAATTTAACTTATTTTTAAACTGCTCAACTATCTAATCAAAATAAACGCATGCAATTTAAAAATACATGTGTTGCAAAAATGATAATATTGCATTTACATGAATCTACCCAAAGGCACTGAAATTAAAGTAGCAATACTAGACCTGTATGAAGGAGCTGCAAATCAGGGCATGCGCTGTATAAAAGAAATTATTGAAGAATGGGCAGATATTCACTCCTACAAACTGAGTTATTCAACCTTTGATGTGAGGTTAAAAATAGAAATCCCTACCATTGATTTTGATATTTACATTTCAAGTGGAGGCCCTGGCTCTCCTCTTGAAAGTAAAGGAACAGATTGGGAAAACAAATATTTCAATTGGATCGAAACCATTGAAAAATGGAATAATCAAGCAGAAAATTTTCCAAAGAAACATGTACTTTTTATTTGTCACAGTTTTCAATTGGCCGCTAAATATTATCAAATAGGAAATGTTTGTAAAAGAAATTCTACAGCGTTTGGCGTATTCCCAATACATATGCTAGAAGAGGGCAAACAAGAAATTTCTTTCGAAGGGCTTAAGGACCCATTTTATGGAGTTGATAGTAGAGATTATCAAGTGATTGAACCCAATCATAGCAAGATTAGAGAAATGAGAGGAAGTATTCTTGCAATTGAAAAATATCGCCCTCATGTACCATTTGAAAGAGCAATTATGGCGTTAAGGTTTAATCAATATTTCATAGGTACGCAATTTCATCCAGAAGCAGATCCAATTGGCATGTTGATGTACCTTCAAAGAGAAGATAAAAAGAAAACCGTGATTGAGAATCATGGCGAAGAAAAATGGAGAAGCATGTTGGAGCACTTACAAGATAAAGAAAAAATAATTTGGACCCACAATCATGTAATACCCAACTTTTTGAATCATGCAGTAGGCGAATTAGTTGATGCAATTCAATAAAAAATATATTTATGATCGCTTCTATTCGTAAACAATTCAATGAAAGTTTTTCTATTGAAAAATACCGTCATTTCCTTGAAGAGTTGATGTCGAAACATCCAGGAGCCATTGAATTTAGGATTGCAGAAACGCCTGTATTTATCGATAAAGTTTTTACCCAAAAAATGCTTTCGGCATGCGAATCTATAGTTGATGTAATTACCCAGAACGATTTCATAGAAATCAGTAATAAAGCAATACCCGCAGATGTGCATGTTCCAGGAAACAACAAACATCCACATTTTATCGCATTTGATTTTGGCATTTGCAAAAATGACAAAGGAGAACTAGAACCACAATTAATTGAAATGCAGGGGTTTCCAACACTGTTTGCATACCAAATTTGGCATGAAGAAATAACCAGAAAACATTTTCAAATACCAGCAAATTTTAGTAGTTATTTAAATGGATTTAATCCTACCAGCTATACCCAATTATTAAAAGAAATCATTGTTGGAAACCATCAGCCAGAAGAAGTAATCCTTTTGGAAATTCTTCCACATCTTCAAAAAACAAGAATTGATTTTTATTGCACCACAGACTATATAGGCATCCCAGTTATTTGTTTAACTGAATTGATACAAGAAGGAAAAAAATTATTTTATAAAAAAGAGGATCGTTTAATTCAAATAAAAAGAATATACAATAGAATCATTTTCGACGATCTTCAACAACAACAGCAACATATCCAAGAAAAGGGTAAATTATTATTAGAAGAGCTTGAAATTGAATGGATAACACATCCTAATTGGTTCTATAGAATCAGTAAATTTACTTTGCCATTTATCAATAGTCCCTTCGTTCCCAAAACATATTTCCTAAATGAATTAAATCCTATTCCAACTGATCTAGAAAATTATGTTTTAAAACCTTTATTTTCATTTGCAGGTCAAGGGGTAGTTATTGATCTAACTCAAGCAGATATTGATCATGTGAAAGATAAAGAAAACTGGATTTTGCAAAAAAAAGTAAACTATGCAGCCGTTATACCTACTCCAGATGAACCTGCCAAAGTTGAAATCAGGATTTTTTATTTTTGGAAAGATGGTCAATTGCGTCCAGTTGCAACCAATAATCTAGCTCGTTTAAGTAAAGGTAAAATGATTGGTGTTCGATACAATAAAGACAAGCAATGGGTGGGTGGAAGTTTGGCTTATTTTGAACAATAGTTATTGCAATATTTTGATTAGTTGATTCATCTGTTCGATAGTATTGAATGCATGTAGAATAATTCTAAGTCGTTCGCTATTTTTAGGAACAGTTGGATACAAGATTGCCCGAACATCTAATCCTGCAGCTTGTAATTGATTGGCCAATTGCTTTACAGCCTCATTACCAGGAACAATCACAATTTGAATGGGCGTTGTAGAATCTAATTTCTTAAATCGAATGGGGCTTTTTGTAAAATAATCTACCAAAGACAAAATATGATCTCTTTCTTTAATCATGGTAGGAAATAATCGATAGGATTGCTGTAAAGCATCTATTGCAACAGGTGGCAATGCAGTTGAGTAAATAAAACTTCTTGCAAAATTGATTAAGTAATTTTTTAAAGTTGATGAACCAAGAACAATGGCTCCATGACAACCCAACGCTTTGCCAAACGTATGAACTCGAGCA
>JBILRH010000140.1:0-4487 GCA_044372715.1 Sediminibacterium sp.
AGGTATTCATCCCATTTTGAAGCCAAGCAGTTTTGTAAAATGCTTTTAATTTTTTGAATTTAATAGCTAACTCCGAAGCATCACCAAAAACAATCCGATGGTCGCCAATCAATGGAATTAATTCAAATCTTTTATCTGAGCGAATATCTATTTGCGCAATTTGTGCATTAAAAAAAGAATCTGCTCCAATGTATGTAGACAATGCAATGATTTGTTGAATCATTGGTGTATCCCTGATCAATTCTTTTTTAAATCCGGTAAAAACAGGAACCCGAACACTTAATTTATTACTCAATGGAAGCATCACTGCTGCTGTATCCAAATAAAAAGAATTGCCGTCTATTTGAAACATTCTAGCAACAGGCTGCCTTTCTTCTATATTAATTTGGAGTACTTGGTTGTTGTCAAAAAACATTTCTGCATTTTTAACCCAAGCATTTTGTTCTACCAAAGTTTCCATT
This sequence comes from Sediminibacterium sp., assembly GCA_044372715.1. Classification (GTDB taxonomy): domain Bacteria; phylum Bacteroidota; class Bacteroidia; order Chitinophagales; family Chitinophagaceae; genus Sediminibacterium. The sequence goes on from JBILRH010000140.1 coordinate 462, forward strand.
TTTCTCAGTGAAAGAGAATGAATCATTGCACCTTCAATAGGCCCATTCACCAACAGCAATTCCATAACATCTTTCTCATCAATAAACATATGCTTTTCTGCACCCGTTATTTCAATTTTAATGGCGCTGCATTTTTTATTGTTTTTCCTCTGAATAGAAGCACCAAATAATACAATCAACCCAATGCTGAAAATAATCCAGCATGAATTCCATAATATTTTTTTCCAGTTGATTGGTTTTTTCATCAATTATTTTCTAAAATTGTTTTTATTGGTTGTACCAAGGTATCTATATCCCCTGCTCCTGCCATCACTAATAATTTTGGTTGATACTTTTTAACCCACTCAAGTAATTCAACCTTATCAATAACTTGTTTATTGGTAAGATTCATTTTACCGATTAACAGTTCACTGTTAACACCTTCCATCGGCAACTCCCTGGCTGGATAAATAGGCAAAAGCAATACTTGATCTGCCTGATCTAAACTTTTTGCAAATGCATCAGCCTGATCATTGGTTCTACTAAACAAATGTGGCTGAAAAACAATGGTTAATTGCTCATCAGGAAAAATACTTCTAACGCCTGTAATCAATGCATTCAGTTCCTCCGGATGATGCGCATAATCATCAATCAAAACATGGTTATTGGTTTTCAACGCATACTCAAATCTTCTTCTAACGCCTTTAAAATCAGCAACTGCAGCCCTTATTCGATCGTCTTCAATTCCTAAATACTTTGCAACAGTAATTGCGGCAAGAATATTATCTATATTGTGCAGCCCACCCATATTCAGCACCATATTATATAAATTCCAGTTAGGCCCTTTAACATTAAAATAATAACTGCCATCTACTACTTTTAAATCATTAATGCTAATATCTGCCAATTGATTTTGGTAATCATACGAAAAATGATGGGCCGCCTTTAATTCTGCAGATTTGCTTAGCCCATATTTATTAATTAAACAGCCCCCTGGTTTTAATTTTTGCGAAAATTGAATAAATGCATTTTCTACTTCTTCTGCTGTTCCATAAATATCTAAATGATCTGCATCCATAGAAGTAATGATAGCAATATCAGGAAACAACTTTAAAAAGCTCCTGTCATATTCATCTGCCTCTACTACAACTACATTTCTTTCATGGCTCCAAAAATTGGTGTTGTAGTTGGCTGCAATCCCACCTAAAAAAGCATTACAACCATATTCGGCATGTCGCAAAATATGAGCAGTCATTGAGGTAACAGTAGTTTTACCATGAGTACCTGCAACACAAATATTAAATGAATGTTGCGTAATCCATTGAATTATGTCGCTGCGTTTAACTACCGGAAAACCGTTTGTTTGATAATATACCAGTTCAATATTACTAGCCGGGATAGCTGGTGTATAAACAACTACATCTACCTCTTTAGGCGCTAATGAAATATCTTCTATATAATGAATGGGAATACCTTCTTTTTCTAAAGTTGAAGTAAGTACAGTTGCTGTTTTATCATATCCACTTACTTCAACACCTTTCGATAAAAAATACCTTGCAAGGGCGCTCATACCTATGCCGCCAATGCCAATGAAATAAATTTTATTGATGGTTGTTATTTGATTCATGCAACTATTTTCAAAATTTCTTGAGCAATTATTTGATCTGCATCCAGTTTTGCCAGCTTTTTAATATTATTCGTTAAACTACTTAATTTGTTTTCGTTTTTTACTAAATCAATAACTGTTTGTACTAAATATGTATTGGCTTCAGCATCGCTAACAATCATAGCGGCATCTTCATTTACCAATTGTAAAGCATTGGCTGTTTGATGGTCTTCTGCCGCTAATGGAAAGGGCACTAAAACTGCAGGCTTACCAGCAACAGAAAGTTCTGTAACTGCCATTGCACCTGCTCTGCTAATAACTAGATCAGCAGCCGCATATCCATATTCCATTTCTTGAATAAAATCATTTATCCAAATATTGCTTTTTCCTTTTGCTGCTTCATGATACTTTTCAGCATTTACCTTTCCAGTTTGCCAAATCAATTGAATGTCTTTTTGCTCAAACAAGTTTAATCCATTGAATAGCGCTTCATTAATTGATTTTGCCCCTAAACTTCCTCCAACTACTAAAACTGTTTTTTTGGAGGCATTCAATCCAAAAAAAGCACTGGCATTTTCCTTTGTAATAGCACATTCGGCAATAGACTTTCGAATTGGATTTCCGCTAATCAATATTTTTTCTTCTGGAAAAAAAGATTCCATCCCTTTTGTAGCTACAAAAATTCTTGTAGCTTTTTTACCTAAAAGTATATTGGACTTACCTGCAAAAGAATTGCTCTCGTGAATAAAGGTTTTAATTCCATGAGATTGCGCAAAACGCAATACCGGAAAAGAGGAATAGCCCCCAACTCCAATAACCGCATCTGGTTTAAACTTTCTAAAAATATTAAAGACTTGAATAAAACTCAACATTAACTTGAAAGGCAGATTGATATTTTTAATTAAAGAAGCTCTGTTAAACCCTGCTATATCTAATCCCACAATTTCAAAGCCGGCTTTTGGAACTTTTTCCATTTCCATTTTACCTTTTGCACCTACAAACAAAAACTCAGCATTTGGCATGATTTCTTTGATTGCATTTGCAATGGCAATAGCTGGAAAAATATGTCCTCCAGTTCCACCTCCTGCTATGATAAATTTTTTACTCAAATTGTTTGTTGCGATTTAATCTTTATTGGTTATTAGTTTTATAAATTGTTACTTTTTTGTGTTTCTATTTTTATTGTGTTACCAAAACTGATTTATCTGCGTTACTAGTAGCTTCAGCTTTGCCTTCTAATTGCTCAACGTTTCTGGCAACACTTAATACAATTCCTATTGCTGCACAAGTAAACAGAAAAGAACTACCACCCATACTTACCAAGGGAAGTGTTACTCCTGTTACAGGAACAAGATTTACATTTACAGCCATATTTGCAACTGCTTGAATAACCAATGTAAAACTCAATCCCAAGGCCAAAAACGCTCCAAAAGCATAGGGGCATCGTCGAAATATTTTAATACACCTAAATAAGAAAACCAAGTAAATGAAAACCATAAATACCCCACCCAATAATCCATACTCTTCTATAATGATGGAATAAATAAAATCGTTATAGGCTTGTGGCAAGAAATTTCTTTGTTGACTATTGCCGGGTCCTAGACCAAATAAGATACTACCATTAGAAATAGCAATTTTTGCTTGCTGCACTTGATATGGCGTTTCTGAATCATTGGCATACATAAAGTCTTGCACTCTTTTAACCCAAGTACCAAATCTTCCAACGGATTTCATTTTTTCTGCAGCAATTGGCTTAGTAATATCATCCTTTACTTTACCATCATAAGTTAACATAGCCACTGCAATGATAAAAGTAACAGGGATCATTGCAATAAATACAGTAAGCAATATATGCTTCATACTTACTCTACCAATAAACATCAACAACAGAGAAGTTGCACCTGTTAACAATGCATTGGATAAGTTTGCAGGCATAATCAAAGCGCAAATAATTAATACAGGAGTAACAATTGGAATAAACCCTTTTTTAAAATCTTTGATTACTTCTTGCTTTTTACTCAACATCTTTGATATGTACATAAACAGGGCCAATTTGGCAAAATCACTAGTTTGAATAGTAAGATTGATAATTGGCAATTTGATCCACCTACTTCCATCATTAATTTTAGCTCCAAAAAATAAAGTATATAATAACAGTGGAACAGAAATTAAAAAAAGTATTGTTGCCACTTTTGAAAAGAAAGAATAATTAACTCTATGTAAAAAATAAATCACCAATAAACCAATGATGGTAAAAGCCAACTGCTTAAAAAGATAAATATTGGCATTCCCTTTATACATTTTATATGCAAGTGATCCGGTTGCACTGTATACAACTAAAATAGAAACCAATGAGAGTAGTACCACAATACCCCATATATATTTATCTCCCCTTGTTCTTTCTATTAGTTGGCTTCGCATTCCTTCAACAGTAGGAATTT
>JBILRH010000141.1:0-4467 GCA_044372715.1 Sediminibacterium sp.
TTCTACTTTTGGTTGTAATAATGGATTGATTTTGGCCGGATCAAGGGTTTATTACACAATGGCTCAAGATGGTTTGTTTTTTAAAAAAGCAGGTGAGTTAAATAAAAATGGAGTTCCAGCATGGGCGTTGTGGGCACAGTGCGTTGTAGCTTCTTTATTGTGTTTGAGTGGAAAATATGGAGATTTACTCGATATGGTTTCTTTCATTGTAGTTATCTTCTATGTGTTAACTATAATAGGTATTTTTATTTTAAGAAAGAAAAGACCTGAAATGGAAAGGCCTTATAAAGCATTTGGTTATCCAATTCTTCCTGCCATTTATATTTTAATGGGTATTAGTTTTTGTATTTTATTGATTGTTTATAAGCCAGAATTTACATGGCCTGGATTGATTATTACACTCATTGGTATACCAATTTATTTTATAGCAGTAAGTAATTCAAAAAAATAAGTGAATGAATTTTGATCAATTATTTATCGATTTAAGTAAATCAAAAGTATTGGTTGTTGGGGATGTGATGCTCGATACCTATTGGTGGGGTCATGTGGATAGAATTTCTCCTGAAGCTCCTGTGCCTATTGTGGCTTTAAATAAGAAAGAATTTCGAGTTGGAGGAGCTGCCAATGTTGCCTTAAATACAGTTTCTTTGGGTGCTTCAACAGCTATCATTTCAGTTATTGGAGATGATGCAGACGGCAATCAGTTGCTTGCTATGTTGCAAGAACATAAAATTGATGTTGCTCATATTATTTCTTCTGCTAAAAGAGTTACCACAAATAAAATGCGGGTGATGAGCCGCAATCAACAAATGATGCGCTTAGATGCAGAGCTTACAACAGATATAGATGAGGTTTTAGAAAGCCAATTAATCAATAATATAACCGCATATATTAATAACAACAATCCTCAAGTAGTTATTTTTGAAGACTACAATAAAGGAGTTATTACAAAAAAACTGATTGAAACAATTACCAAAGTTTGTGTTGCTAAAAATATAATCACTGCTGTTGATCCAAAGCGAAAAAACTTTCTTTCATATAAAAATGTTACTTTATTTAAGCCTAATTTAAAAGAAGTAAAAGAAGGACTTAATTTGTTAATTGATCAAGTTGATATAGCCCATTTATCTGTAATTCATGAGGCACTGCACAGTGAATTAAATCATCAAATTTCTTTTATTACTTTATCCGAAAAAGGCGTTTATTATCAGTTAAACAATGAGAAAGCCATAATACCTACTCATATTCGAAATATAGCCGATGTTAGTGGCGCGGGTGATACAGTGATTGCCGTAGCGTCATTGGTATATGCAACAACTAAAAATATGATGCTGGCTGCCGAAATGGCTAATATTGCTGGTGGATTGGTTTGCGAAGAAGTAGGAACTGCGGCAATTGATAAGAAAAAATTATTGGATGAGTGTAACTTTTTATTAAATGATAGGGTATAGTATTTGTTGTTTTAACCAAGCACAATGAATGCTTTCAAACCAATTTGCTATTCATTTTAAACCTTTCTAATAAAACAGCTTTTTTATTCGAATTTTTCTTAGCGCAAAAAAATTACTTTCGTATGCTAAAATTTGATCAATGAGTAATTTTACTATCGCCATTCATGGGGGAGCTGGAACCATCTTAAAAGAAGATATGACCCCTGCTTTAGAGCAAGCCTATACCGAAGGGTTACAGCAGGCATTGGATATTAGTTATGCTGTGCTTGATCAAGGTGGAACTGCTGTAAATGCTGTGAAGGCGGCGCTGGTGGTTTTAGAGGATAATGTTTTATTTAATGCCGGAAGAGGTGCTGTTTTTACCAAGAAAGGAGTTCAAGAAATGGATGCAGCAATTATGGATGGTGCTAACCTATCTGCAGGAGCTGTTACAGGTGTAAGAAATGTAAGAAATCCGATAGAATTGGCTACTGAAGTGATGCGCAATAGTAATCATGTTTTTTTAAGCGGTAAGGGAGCTAATGATTTTGCAATCAAGCAAGGAATTAGATTAGAGCCCGATGAGTATTTTTTTTCGCAGTTTAGGTATGATCAGTGGAAAGCGATTAGAGATTCAGACAATTATTCATTGGACCATACCAATCATCAGTTAGAGGAATTGATGCGCGATAAAAAATTTGGTACTGTTGGTGCAGTTGCATGCGATATAAATGGAAATATTGCAGCAGCAACTTCTACAGGTGGTATGACTAATAAAAAATATGGTAGGATTGGAGATAGCCCTATCATTGGCGCAGGTACATATGCTAATAACAAAACTTGTGGGATCAGTTGTACCGGGCATGGAGAAATTTTTATACAATCTGTTGCAGCTTACGATGTGAGTTGCTTAATGGAATACAAAGGGTATACATTGGAAAAAGCAATGCAGGAAGTAGTAAAAGTAAAATTGGTTGCAATGAAAGGAGAAGGGGGTATGATTGGGGTTGATGCCCATGGAAATGCAGCTTTAATTTTTAATAGTGCAGGAATGTACCGAGGAGTAAAAAATAATTTGGGATTAAATTCAGTTGCCATTTATAGTTAACTATTCAATGAAAAAAATTGCCATCATAACAGCTGGGGGGATGGGAACTAGAATGGGTTCGATTTTGCCTAAGCAATTTTTATTGCTTAACGGTAAATCCGTATTGTGGCATACGCTTCATGCATTTATTAAAGCTTTTGAAGACATTAGTTTTGTTTTAGTTGTTCCTGATCATTTTATAAATACAGCAGCTGAGTTGGCCAGCGAATTGAATATTTCACAGAAAACTTCGATTGTTGTTGGAGGACCCACAAGGTTTGATTCAGTAAAAAATGGTTTAGCAACAATCAAGGAATCTTCAATTGTTTTTGTTCACGATGGCGTAAGGTGTTTGGTTAGCCCAGAATTAATTAAGCGTTGTTATTTACAGGCAATAGAAAAAGGTTCTGCAATACCAGCTGTAGCTTCTACAGATAGTATAAGAATAGCAATAGAAGATAATCATAAAGTTATTGACCGATCTAAAGTTAGCATTATACAAACTCCACAAACTTTTAAAAGTGATTTGATTTTACCTGCATTTAATCAATCCTATCAAGAGGGCTTTACCGATGAAGCAACTGTTGTGGAATCAACTGGTAAGATGGTTTATTTAATCGAAGGCGACTATCAAAATATAAAGATTACCAGGCCTATTGATTTAATTATTGCGGAAAAAATCATTACCGATCGGATATCTTAGAAAAGCTGCGATAAAGGGAATGGTAAGTTGTTGTAGTGATATAAATAATAAGTTTCTTTATATGGGCCAAATGCGGTATAGAATTCTTTTACTCCAGGTATAACAGATCCTTCAAAATCAAATGATAGTGGTTGTTCTGAAAACTCTTCTATTATTTTACTAAGCAAAAAATGGTTCGCATTCATTTCCCTTCCTTTTTCACTAACGGTATTGGCTATATTGTACAATCGCTTTTCATCTTTGAGTATTAGCGCTATTGCTAGTATTTCATTTCTTTCATTTACAATGCTTCTTGTAAAACAATTGCTTTTATTGTTATTGCAATAGCTGATCAATTTTTGGTAATCTTTATTGCTTATGCTCTTAAGTTTACTGCCATATTGATTTTGATACATTTCTATAGCAGTTTCAATGTTTATATGCTTTATATAATCGAAGAATGTATACTTGCATTTTTCTAGGCTTATTTTCAAATCTTTTCTAAAACATTTTAAAATATCAATAAAAGGCTTGTTCAAGTCTATTATATAATTTGTTTTTTCTCTGATCTTTCCTGTAAATAAAGAGGGGTTGTTTAAAAAATTGAATTGCAGGCTACCGTATTTGTATTTCTGCTTAATGGTTCTAATTATTGCATCTGTATCATTTTTATTGAGCTTTCCGATTATCCCTAATTGTTGAATGAATGCAGGGGAATAGCAATAACTCATGAATCCCTTTTTTCTTATAGGAATGGCAATAATTGTTTCATAGTCATTTACAACAAGACCTTCCCAAGCGTCAGTTAGTGCATCTAAATAGGATGTTGTTGAATAAATAAGGCCGTTAGGCTCCTGTATAATTCTTTCATTCCATTTGAAGTCGTCTATGGCCAAAGAAGGAATAATATGAATATTTCTGTTGCTCAATTGTATTTTATTTTCCCTTTCCCGAAAAGATGATTCTTAAAGTATGCATCATTATTTTGAAGTCTAATAGGATAGAGGCATTTTCGATATAAATCAAATCGAATTGCATTCTTTCGATCATTTCATCTATTGTTGAAGCATAACCAAATTGTACCATTCCCCAGGAGGTTAATCCTGGTTTTACTTTTAATAAGTAAGCATAATAGGGGGATGCTTTCTTTAATTCATTGATGTAAAATTGTCGTTCAGGTCTTGGTCCTACTAAGCTCATGTTTCCTTTCAAAATATTCCACAATTGCGGAAGTTCATCTAAACGCCATTTTCTCATTATTTTACCCC
>JBILRH010000142.1:0-4426 GCA_044372715.1 Sediminibacterium sp.
ATCCATCATTAAACGCGGATTGGGTGATGCTGGTCTTTTAGCTGTTCGTAAATTTTTCGGGGTTATTCTTTTAGCAATTGCAGTAAAAATATTCAGTACCAATATTTCAGCATTCGGAAAATAACAATGTGCTATCAACTATTCGCAAATATCAAAGGCTTGTATACACTCATTTTGAGTTAATTGTATGGACCACTGCCATTATTGTTTTGTTTTTTTTACCAGAGACAATAGGCCCATCACTATGTGTATTTAAAGCGGTTGGATTAAATCGTTGCCCAGGTTGTGGAATAGGCCATTCTATTCAAGATGCCCTTCATTTTCAATTTGCTGCTTCTTGGAACCATCATCCATTGGGTATCTTGGCAGTTTTGATTATATTTATGAGAATAAAACAATTACTACCAATCAAAAAAAACAAACATGCAACCTAATTTAATAAATCTTATTGACGCCATTGAAGGTGAAGAATTGGTTTTTCTTCAAAATTTTACGCAAGATTTAAGCCAGGAGCAAATGCAAAATTTTGTAATGGTATACAATGGCAAAAGAAGAAAGGCCGATCATATTTTGTTAGGATGTGTGGTTGGCTTTGTTGCTGTTGGGGGCGTACAAAGATTTATGGTAGGTCAAACAGGTATGGGAATTTTATACCTTTTTACAGGTGGATTATGTTTGATAGGAACTATTATTGATACGATAAATCACAAAAAATTGACTTTTGAATATAATCAACAAATGGCCAGAGAATCAATGGCAATGGTACATTCTTTTAGATAGATGAGCAGTAAGTTTTTAGTTAAAATCGATTGTTAAGATTGTTAGCCTTCGCTCCGCTCGGCTAACTTCTTACTTAAAGCCAAGATTGACAAATCTCATTGCATTCGATTTGTCTTCTTCCCGTATTGAACTTACTCAAACCCTTAATCGTTGCACGCCAAGATTGACAAATCTCATTGCATTCGATTTGTCTTCTTCCCGTATTGAACTTACTCAAACCCTTCGCATGTCAACCTTCGGTTGCCTTGCGGGTTCTTTGTTTTCTCGCTTATACGAGTAAACTCGTAACGCTCGAAAAAAAAGAACCCTCGCAGCTTTCGCTGCGAGGGTTTGTGGTCTCGCCAAGAATCGAACCTGGATCTGGAGCTTCGGAAACTCTTATACTATCCATTGTACTACGAGACCATTCAAACAAAAATAAGAATTCTACTTAAACAGGGTTAGCTCTTTTATAGCAGCAGGTAAAAATACACCAGTAGGAACACTATTCATAATGCGAATATCTGCAAACAAACTACTTTCATTATCCAAGAATTTCAGCACATCAACTGCCTTAATATTTTTAAAAATACTTGCAAAAACAAGATCCCCATTTAATTTTCGCTCATGCAACACACGCAACAAAACACTATCGTATAAATGACCCTTTCTTGCATTAAAAGATGAAGCAGATAATGAAGCGCCATTTTTAAGTGCATCAATAATACCAGCTGTTCTCTTTTGAATAAACTTAAATGCATATCCACTACTTGCTTTAGCTTGTCCTCCCGCAATTCCGATATAAATAATATTTCTATCTTGCCTAGGTAATGCAGCATTCGTCATAGGTATAATGCCAAATTCTTCGTGTTCAATTGTATAATCATCTATTTTCAAAAAATCCTTGATATAGTTTTTCAAAGCAAGATCATAGGCCGATTTTTCTAATAATTGCTCTGTAAAAAGAGTGTACTCAATCAAAGCTTTATTTGCTGCAACAGGAAGCACATACATAAATGTTGTGCCATGCTCCTGACCAACCCTAAAGTCCATAAAAGTTGCTTTAGTAACATCAAAACAAGGTTTAGTTGTTTCAATTAACCAGCCTTTAAAATGTTGTTGAAAATAAAATTGATGTTGGGCAACTTTTATTGGAGCAAATAAAATGCTGTTAAATACTTTCTCAGCAACAATAACAGTTCCATCCTCTAAGAGTACCTGTGCATTTACTAAATCTGAACTATTGTTGATTGAATTAATTTGAGCATTTAGCCAGCTCACATTTTTATACGCAGCAGCGGCATTCATTACGAATTGATAAAAATCAATTCCCTGAATCATTTTGTATGTATATGGATTTATATCAAGTGAACCAGAAAAATAGTTGGAAAAAAAATCGAGCTTTTTCCATTGATGGTGAACTATTGGCTCAAAAATACCTGGCTCTGTTTCCCAAAAACACCAGGTTCTGTCATTGGTATTTTTTATAGCAGATTCAATTACCAATATTTTTTTCGAAGCAAAAAACGAATCATTGATCATTCGCATGAGTAAGCTTAAACCTGCACAACCTGCTCCTGCAATAATATAATCATATTTTTTTTCCAATGATCTAAACTGCTTTTAATTTTTCGTCGCGCTTAATTTTATCCCAGTATTGTTTTGCAACGATCAACATGCCAAAACTTTCACCATGTTCTTTATCAATATGCTTGTGATGCATTTTATGAGCCCAACGTATAGCGCGGATATATCGATTGTTGGATCGACTAAATAATTTAAATCGCTGATGGATAATTATTTCATGTACTACAAAATAAGCGAAACCATACATAGCAATTCCTGCTCCTATACTCACCACCCAATAATTTTGGTTCATGCTTCCCAACATAATGCAAAGCCAACTAGGAACTGCAAAAATTACAAAGAAGGCGTCGTTTTTTTCAAAAAAACCCTCTCCTTTCTGATGATGGTCTTTATGCAAGTACCATAAAAACCCATGCATTACATATCGATGGGTTAACCAAGTAATACCTTCCATTAAACAAAAAACCAATAAAGTAAATAATACATAAATCATGTTATAAAAATATACGTAGTGTTAAAAAAAATAATGCTTGTATTATTAACAAATGTACGGCGAAATCGTTGCGTTTGGGGAATGGTATCTTTCTGGATAGGGCAATAAGTGCAGCACTTATAAAAAACCAACAGCAATAATTATAAAAAGGTATGGTTCCCGAATGCCATTGCCAAAAACCAAGTTTAACAGCTACAGGCTCCATGACCCAATCAAAAAAAGTAGCCATCATGGCACCATCTATAATAATAGACATATGCTCCAATTTTACAGACATTGGAGGATGCCCCATTGTTTCATATTTATCTTTTACCCATTGATGCATTTGCTCCATAATAACCACACAGCAAAAGACAACGATAAACCAATTTAATCCAATTAATAATGGAACGCCTCCAACCTTAATACCCATTACCGATCCATAAGTATAATTGCCAAATAGTAAACCAGTATTAACCCCAATAATTTCTGTAATCATTCCAGTGGAAAAAGCAATAGAAAAAAAAACCAAAAGGCTGCGATTGATTTTTGGTTGATTCCAAATTAAAAGCGCAAACATTACCAATAAATTCAGCGGGGTATTATTGATAAACCAATCTTTATAGGGAGAAAATAATATTCCAATCAATCCGCTTACATGAAAAAGCAGCGCCAAAAAAGTACTGGTATTAATTTTATTAATTTGATACATGATTGCTAATAATCGGTTTGCACAATATCCGCCATAATTTTTGCACTATTCAAACAAAGTGGAATTCCACCTCCTGGATGAACTGATCCGCCTACAAAATACAAACCTTTTGTTTGGTTGCTAAAATTAGGATGGCGCATAAAAGCAGCCATTTTACTATTCGAACTTGTACCATACAAAGATCCCATATACGAAGCTGTTTTAGATTCTATCGTTTCAGGACTAAGCACCTGCTCTACTTCTATCATCGGTTCAATATCCATCCCCAACATCCTATTTAATTTGGCAATTACGGCAGCACGAATTCGCAAACCTTCTTCCTCCCAATTTTGCCCTTTATTAGCAGGTGCATTTACCATTACAAACCAGTTTTCTTTGGATTCAGGCGCTTGTAAACCTGGTTCACATTTAGCAGTGATATTGATATAAATAGTTGGATCTGTATAAACGTTTTCTTTATTGAATAAATAATCAAACTCCCTGCGATAATCTTGGGTGAAAAAAATATTGTGCAAAGACAACTGAGGATACAATCCCTTTACACCCCAATAAAAAATATAAGCACTGCTGCTTCGCTCTTGCTTAAGCACTTTTGCAGAAAGGGTTTCATTTTTTAATAAATGCTTATAGGTAAAATAAACATCCATATTGCTTACTATACAATTGGCAAAGCGCTTGTTTCCGTTTACTACAATTCCTTGCACTTTATTTTCATTGGTTATAATACGCTCAACTTTGGCATCAAAATGAAATACTACTCCCTTTCGCAAAGCCAATTGATACAAAGCATTGGTAATACTGATCATTCCACCTTTTGGATAAAAACTTCCTTCATTGTGTTCTAAATGAGGAATCATTGTAAGCATAGAAGGAGCTTTATATGGATTGCTTCCATT
>JBILRH010000143.1:0-4407 GCA_044372715.1 Sediminibacterium sp.
AGATATTATCCCATCTCATATCGATTTGGTTGGAGCAGAAATAGAAATGATCAACTATCCAAACCGCGAAAATATTATGAAAAATATTTTAGATGCGGTTAAAGACAAGTACGACTTTATTATAATTGACTGCTCGCCATCGCTTGGTTTAATAACAGTTAATTCTTTGGTTGCAGCTGACAGTATAATTGTTCCTGTTCAATGTGAATTTTTTGCGCTAGAAGGATTGGGTAAATTATTAAATACAATAAAAATTGTTCAAAACAGATTGAATCCTTCACTGCAAATAGAAGGGATTTTAATGACCATGTACGATGGACGATTGAGGTTATGCAATCAAGTTGTTAGTGAAGTAAGAAGACATTTCGACGATATGGTTTTTTCTACCATCATTCATAGAAATACAAGATTAAGTGAAGCGCCAAGTGTTGGAAAGCCAGTTATTTTATACGATGCAGAAAGCAAAGGCTCTGTAAACTATTTAAACCTTGCAAAAGAAATTTTACAAAATAATGGAATGACAAAAATTTCCAATCAAGAAAGGATTATTGAATAAAGCAATAATAGAAATTAAACAATGACCACTCCAAAACAAAATAAAGATTTAATCGGAAAAGGGCTGCGCTCTTTATTACAAAATATTGATACGGATTTAAAGAATACCACTGGGAATCTAAAATCTGAAGTTGTGGATCAAGCAACAACAAGTAGCAGAATCAATTTAGCAGATATTCAGGTAAATCCGAAACAACCTAGAAGAGATTTCGACGAACAAGCACTACAAGAATTGGCAACCTCTATTCGTTTACATGATATTATTCAGCCACTTACCGTAAGCAAATTACCTAATGGCAAATACCAATTAATTGCAGGTGAAAGAAGGTTTAGGGCGGCTAAAATTGCAGGATTAAAAGATATTCCTGCTTATATCCGCGTAGCCAACGATCAACAACTACTTGAATTAGCGCTACTCGAAAACATCCAAAGAGAAAACTTAAATGCTGTTGAAATGGCATTGAGTTTTAAAAGAATGATGGAAGAATTGGATTATACCCAAGAACAAGTTGCAGAGAGAATGGGTAAAGAAAGAAGCACTGTTACCAACTATATTCGTTTGCTCAAATTACCTCCAGATATTTTATCGGCTGTTCGTAACAATACTTTAACAATGGGTCATGCTCGTGCATTGGTAAATATTGACACTATCGATAAACAGTTATTTGTATTTAAAGAAATACTGCAGAAAGAATTGAGTGTTAGGCAAACAGAAGAATTGGTTCGTAAATTGTACAAGGGGGGATCTAACAACCAAACAAGTACATCAAAATCCGACCTACCTCCTGCCTATAAAAAAATTGAAGACAATTTAGCATCGCATTTTGGCACAAAAGTTAAAATGACCCACAATAAAAAAGGGTACGGAAGTATTAATATAGAATATTACTCCCTCGATGAATTGAATAAATTATTGGATTTAATGAATGTAACGGTGAGCTAATGTTTAATTTAAAAAAAACATGCTTTTTAACTTTCTTAATGCTTTGTTGTTGCTCTTATAGTAAAGCACAATCTAAAGACACAACTAATACAGCCTCATTAACGGTTGTAGAAAATTTACCAGTGATTGTTAGTACGATTGATTCTACAAAAATTAAAAAAAGAATTAAAGACTCTACCATTCTCGCAGGTCATAGCCCAAGAATTGCCACTAAACGTTCTGCAATAATCCCGGGATGGGGTCAGGCATATAATCGCGAATACTGGAAAATTCCGATTGTATATGGCGTTTTGGCAATTCCAACAGTTGCTTTTATTTACAACAACAATTATTACAAGAAAACGAAATTTGCCTACGAAGCAATGTACAAAGCAGAGAATGGAGATAGTAGTGATTTGGCTGCAATTGATCCTGAACTGGTTAATCTGAGTATGGGTTCTTTACAAAATTATCGTAACCAATTCAGAAGAGATAGAGATTATGCTATTTTGTTTTTCTTATTGGCTTGGGGATTGCAAGTTGCGGATGCAACCGTTTTTGCTCACTTAAAGCAATTCAATGTAAGTAATGATTTGAGTATGAAAATAAACCCAACATTCAACCCCTATACAAGAACTCCGGCATTAACTGTATCATTGAATTTCAGAGAACAAACAAAAAAAAGATTAGCATTATCGAGGTAACGCTACACCAAAAAAGACAAACATGAAAATTGCATTAATAGGATATGGTAAAATGGGTAAAGCCATTGAAGCAATAGCAGTTGAAAAAGGCCATTCCATTGTGCTTAAAATTGATGTAGACAATGCAGCAGATTTAAATGAACAAAATTTAGCTCAAGCAGATGTTGCTATTGAATTTACAGGACCGCATAGTGCAGTAACCAATGTAATGAAATGCTTGTCCTCTGGTATACCGGTTGTTTGCGGATCAACAGGTTGGTTAGAAGAATGGGACAAAGTACAAGCCTTTGCTAAAGCCAATAATGGCAGTTTGGTATATGCAAGCAATTATAGCATTGGTGTAAATCTTTTTTTTGAAGTAAATAAGCATTTAGCAAAATTGATGAATGATTATCCCGACTATGATGTATCCCTTAAAGAAATTCATCATACCCAAAAAAAAGATGCCCCAAGCGGCACTGCTATAAGTTTGGCAGAACAAGTATTAGATAATTTGAAAAGAAAAAAATCGTGGATTTCATCAGAGCAACAGAATGCAGAAAATGCCATTGTAATTGCTTCAGAAAGAATTGATCCAGCACCAGGAACACATCATGTAAAATACAGTTCTCCCATCGATGATATCGAAATCATTCACACTGCACACAACCGAATTGGCTTTGCAGGAGGTGCAGTAAAAGCAGCCGAATTTGCAATTGGCAAAAAAGGTGTTTTTGGAATGAAAGAAGTTTTGGGATTATAGCTTAAATGAGAAGCCAACTTTAATGTTAAATGCTCTAGATGCAGCCACATTAATCGGTTGTTGCCAATGGCTTTGAGTTAACTGAACTTCTAGACCAAACAACCTAACACCACCACCATACTCATAAATCAAGTTATCGCCTTTAATACCAGAACTAGCATAGCTTTGAATAGCAGTTCCGATATTGCCTAACACAAATAATCTACCGAGTAACATGTATTGTCTTATACCACCCTTTAGGGTTGTAATATTTAATGAGCCAGCAGGATTATTTACAGATGCACCAAAGCGTTGGTATCCGGCTGTTCCCATGAACATAGTAGAACCTAAGCCTAAACCTGCACCTGCTTCAATTCCAAGCCCACCTTTACTTAGATCTGAAAATGACGAATTTGAAGGATTGGCATAATTGGCGTTTAATATAAGCTGAACATGAGGCAACTTAAATTGGGCAAAACCAGTTTCCCCTATAAACAGCAGAACAAATACAAATATGATTTTCTTTAGAGAATTGTACATAATTTTAATTTGTGTAAAGAAACAAAAAAATAACGAAAAGTCATGCTATCCAAAAAAACGCAATACGCACTGAAAGCCCTTAGTTTTATGGCAGAACAAATCAATGCAGGACCGTTTTTAATTGCTGACATTGCTAAAAAGAAAAAAATCCCTATTAAATTCTTAGAATCAATTTTATTAGAGTTAAAAAAAGCAGGCATTTTAAATAGTAAGAAAGGAAAAGGAGGAGGTTATTACTTTAATCAAGATCCATCTACCATTCAATTGGCAACTATCATGAGACTAATTGAAGGCCCAATCGCATTATTGCCTTGTGTAAGTTTACATTTTTATCAAAAATGTGCCGATTGCAATGAAAAAAAATGTGGATTGAATAAAATCATGAAAGAAGTGAGAGATACTACTTTATCTGTTCTAGAAAATCGAACGATTAAAGACTTAGTTGCCCATTAATACTATATTGGGTTTAAGCCTCTGATTTTAATTTCAGGTTATCCAACATATCCTTCGACATCTTATCTAAATCAAATTCTGGCTTCCAACCCCAATCACTATGGGCAACACTGTCATCAATGCTTTGGGGCCAACTGTCTGCAATTGCTTGTCGGGAATCTGGTTTATAATTGATCGTGAAATCTGGAATATGTTGCTGAATACTATTGGTAATTTCTTTAGGAGAAAAACTCATACCTGCAACATTATAAGAAGTTCTAACAGAAATATCTTTTGCAGGAGCATTCATTAATTCCATGGTTGCTCTGATGGCATCGGGCATATACATCATGGGCAAGTAAGTGTCTTCTTTTAAAAAGCAATTGTATTTTTTATTATCCAAAGCTTCGGAATAAATTTCAACAGCATAATCAGTTGTACCTCCACCCGGTGCCGATTTATAACTAATCAACCCTGGATAACGAATACTTCTTACATCAACTCCAAAACGTTGGTGATAATAATTACACCAA
>JBILRH010000144.1:0-4390 GCA_044372715.1 Sediminibacterium sp.
TAAATGGGATGATATTGATTACAGTGGCAAAATCACTTCCTCATGGGAGCCGGCTGAACATTGGAAAAGATTGTATGAAGTAGCTTCTGCTTATAATACACCTAAAACAATTTATTATCAAGATTCCAAGATAGAGCATAAGATAATTGCAGCGATAGAGGTTTGGAATTCCATGAAAATTAAAGCTACCAATGATTGGTGGACTTTTATCGGAGTTCCGTTGGCAATGGGTAAAGTACTTATTTTAATGGATGATAAAATTTCAAAAGAAACTTTAGCTAATTGTTTGCTTTCAATGAATGTAGGAATAAAAAAAGATTTTTATGATTATCATGGGAAAGCAACAGGGCAAAATTTATTATGGTTGGCCTATACGCATATTTACATTTCGGTGCTACAAAAAAATGGTGATGGATTAACCAGGGCGTTTTTAACTGCTGCGGAAGAAATAAAAATCACAACGGATGAAGGTATTCAGCCTGATTATTCATTTCATCAACATGGACCTCAATTTTATTCATTTGGGTACGGAAGAACTTTTAGTTTAACGGCATCCCATTTGGCGTTTTTGTCTTTCAATACTTCCTGGGCTTGGAACAACAATAAAATAGCTATTCTTTCAGACTATATTTTAAAAGGGCAACAATGGATGACTCGAAATTTATATTTAGAATTCACTGCTATGGGCAGAGAGATTGCGCGTAAAAATATAGATTATAATAGTTTGATTTTTGCCGCCCAATTAATGAGTGAAATTAATAGTGATCGTAAGATTGAGTTTACTGTTTTTGCAAGTCAATTAAAATACGGATTTAGGGAAAACAATTTAATCGGAAATAAGTATTATCCATATTCCGACTTTATGGTTCATCAAAGAAAAGAATATTTTTTTTCACTTAAAGCGGCTTCAAATAGGATACTAAGTAGTGAATCAGGTAACGGTGAAAATATAAAAGGTTTTTATCAAGGTAATGGCACTTATTATTTGGTTAGAAAAGGAGATGAATACAAAGACATTTTCCCATTCTTTAATTGGAAGCAATTGCCTGGTTTATTGGCAGCTCAATCTTCAATTGATCCACCATTATTTGATTGGGGTAAAGGAGCAAGAGGCAATACATCTTTTGTATACGGGGTTACTGATGGATTATATGGCTGTTTTGGAAATGATTATCTTAAAGGTGCACTCTCGGCCAAGAGAGCATGGTTTCTTTTTGATAAAGAAATTGTTTGTTTGGCTGCAGGCATTTCAGATAGTTCTGGGCTAAAAGTTACTCAGTCCATAAATCAATGCATCTTAAAAACATCTGTTATTATTGATGGCAAAAAATATACTAAGAACAGTGTTATTCCAAAGTCGATAAAATGGGTTTATCATGATTCTATAGCCTATGTATTTCCTTCTAATTCATCAAATGTTGAATTAAATACTTCTATTGTTAAAAGTTCATGGAATAATATTAATCAGGCTTACAAAAAAGATACTATTGAATCATCGATATTTTCATTGTTGATGAATGTTGGTGCGAAGCCTACAAATCAACAGCTTTCATATATAATTTTACCTGGTCTTTCTATCTTAGAAACAAAAAAAATCGCTTCAAATCTACCCATAAAAATTCTCCAAAACGATTCGCATCTTCAATCAGTTTATCATACCACTTTAAATATGATTCAAATTGTTGTTTATGATTCCGGAACTGTTAAAATGCCTTGGTCTGATCAAATTATAAATATTTATCAACCTGCATTAATAATATTAAAAAAATCTACGGAAAAATATGTATTAACTATCCAGCAAGATGGCAAAATGGATAATTATACAATTGACGCTAATGTTCCTTTTGAAACTCCAAATGGGTCAATTAAAATTCACGAAAAAATGTAAATACATGAAATCATTCTTTTCTTTATTTCTTTTCATTTCGATTGCGAATATTACTTTTTCTCAAACAACATTAAGTGATGGTGAGATATTGAAATTAATTCAAAAAAACAAGCCTTTGAATGGTGCAAAAGTTCCAAAAAATATTAAAGATATTATTGGTGCCACGCATGTTGGAGGGAAATACAATTTTACTAAAGAATCCTATTTGTTGGAAGGGTGTAAGAAAATGTATGAATTAGGTCTTGGTGTTTGTAAGTTATGGTTTTATAAGAATCAAACTGGTTATATGTATAATTCAGATTCGAACTTTTGCAAAGTTGGATCACTAAAAGAAATGGCGGAACAGACTGTATTCAAACAAGCTTTTGATATTCCATTCTCCACATTTGTTTTAAGCACAAGTGCCAATCAAACAAAAATGCTCGAAGCAGATTCATTAGGACTTGCAAGAGAGGAATTAGAGTATTTCGAATTAACCAGCTATTTATTGGAAAAATACAAGAATAGAGCTGTAAACTTTATTTTAGAAAATTGGGAGGGAGATTGGATTGTTAGAGGAGGTGTTGGATGGGATGCTCAATGGGGTAGGGTAGATCCACCACATGATATTGAAAAAAAATTCAAAAGCTTGCAAATGGTTTTTAAAGCTCGCCAAAATGGAGTAAATAGGGCTAGAGGCTTAAACAATAATTCAAAGTGTAAAGTTTATCATGCCATAGAAGTAAACAAGGTAATTGATGCAATGTATGATGTGCCTTCTATAACAAATAATGTACTTCCTTTTGTAGATGTGGATATGGTATCTTGGTCGGCATATGATGCTACTGATTTTGATAAAACTGGCATAGATCTTTATAAAGGAATTGAGTATATAAAATCTAAAATGAATACTAGTGAATATACTAAAGAAAAAATTGTTTTTTTAGGCGAAATAGGTATTCCTGAAATGGCAACAAAAAATCTTCCAAAGGAGTTTCGTGAGAGATGGGATACATATCTTGCGGTTTGTTTACTCCTTAAAGTACCTTATTTTATTCAGTGGGAATTATATTGTAACGAACCTGCAAAAGGAGCAATTATCAATTATCCTAATATCGCGAAATCAAATGCTGATATGAATGGATTTTGGTTGATTCGCCAAGATGGAACAAAAAGTTATGTTATGAATTATTTTGATGAATTAATCAATAATGCTGGAAAATATATTAAAAAATAGAATCTCTTTTATTTAATAAACTGCTATGAAAAAAATACTAATTGTAATACTGCTACTTCTTAATACTAATTGGGGTTCTTCTCAATCATTAAAAACTGAACTGATTATATTAAAGAACAATACTGTTTATGCTCAAACTGATGCATTAATCAGTATTCCATGGTTAGAATTCCTTAGGCATTTTAAGATTAATGATACTTCTTTCTTTAAAATTATTAATTATACTACTAAAAAAGAAGTTCCAATACAATTAGAATCATTAGGAACGGGGTTTATTCAAAATATTTTAATGTTTGTAACGATTCCTGCTAAATCTGAAATATGCTTAACTGTAGTTCCTCAGAAAAGAACAGTTTATAGTTCTAAGACCTATGCGAGATTTGTGCCTGAAAGAAAAGATGATTTTGCTTGGGAAAATAATTTAGTTGCATTTCGCGCATATGGTAAGGCTCTTGAAACTACAAATGAGAATGCTTATGGTATTGATTTTTGGGCTAAGCGAACTGATTCTTTGATTATTAATAAATGGTATAAATCTGCTGATTACCATAAAGATCATGGAGAAGGATTAGATTATTATTCTGTTGGATATACTTTGGGGGCAGGCGGCATTGCACCATATCAACTTGATAGCATTTGGTATAGTCCTAATTATACTTCATATGTTGTATTGGATAATGGACCGCTAAGATCTAGTTTTGATTTAATATATCCGTCTTATTTAGTTAATGGGAAAAGAATATCCATTAAAAAAAGAATTTCTATTGATCTAAGTAGCCAACTTTTTAGAAATCAATTGTTTTTCGAATCTGAATTAGGATTTGATTCAACATTTGCAATAGGTATAGTTCGAAGAAAAGAACCAGGTGCTGTAATGATGAATGAACAAAATGGGGTGTTAGGTTATTGGGAGCCTGCTGATAAAATAAATGGTACTACTGGTGTAGGTGTTGTATTGTCAGATATGAATAATCGAATGAGTGTAAACAATAAACATTATTTAATTCGTATAAAACCAACATCTAACTCTTATGTTTATTACTCTGGAGCATCTTGGAATAAAGCGGGGAAAATTTTAAATGAAGAAGATTGGTTTAAATATTTAAATCAATACAAGTATAAACTTGTTAACCCCATTCAAGTATCTTTTAGATAGAAAAATTTTATTGTTTAATTATTCTGCCGTCTTCCATTTCGATAATTCGATGGGTTCTGTCGGCAAAAGTTTGATCGTGGGTAACAATTAATAAGGTTTGATTAAATTCTTGGGTAAGTTGTTGAAATAT
>JBILRH010000145.1:0-4389 GCA_044372715.1 Sediminibacterium sp.
TCTCTGCTGTGAATGTCTGCGTTTTGGATTCGGCATTGCTCAATTTTTATTGTATCAAAAAAATTATTCTAAATCTTTAAATTTTTCCAACCCTTTCCAAAGAGTTGGTTTGTCATTTTGTGCTTCTTCTTCCATTTTCCTCAACTTCTCCAACACTTCTTTATTACATTTTGGTCCACCAAGTTCTTCCGGTTTACACATTTTTTGTAATGGTAAACTCA
The DNA here is from genome assembly GCA_044372715.1 of Sediminibacterium sp. GTDB lineage: Bacteria > Bacteroidota > Bacteroidia > Chitinophagales > Chitinophagaceae > Sediminibacterium. Next base: position 222 of record JBILRH010000145.1, read on the forward strand.
AGTTGATGAATTCATATATCCAATCAGCTAAATGTAAATGACTTTCACCTCTGCTAATATAATATACGTCTGGATCTTCTTCTTGTTCATTCATTAGGTTAGGTTCATCCACCATTTTTACAATGATATTAAACTCGTCCCATAACTGGAATGGAAGGGAATTTCCACATCTATCGCAATTCGATTCAACTTTTCCATCGATATCAAATTTCAATAAAAGGAAACCCGTTTTTTTATCCAAGCTTAGCTTGATATTGGCCTCGCAATGCTTGAAATCTTGTTCACCATATGCAACAAAGAACTTATCATCCACCTTATATTCATATATATGAATTCCCGGCTTTAAACCCACAAAAGCGATCTCAAATTCGCGCCGATTACTCATATCCAGATTTTAAGGGTTTGCAAAGTTAGAAAAAAGCCCTGAATTTGCCAAAGTAAACAAGAAAATACCTAATTGGGTTGGCTTGAACTATATATTTGTAGCACTTAAAGCTATGCGGTTTTCCATCATCATTCAAGAAAATAAGGTAAAAACAAGTTTTTGGCTCTTTATTGGGTCAATTTTGTTGTTTTTGGCTAGCAAATACCCTGATTTTGTGGAAAAATGGTATTCTTTTGGTTTTTATCCACTTTATTCTAAAATAACCAGATTCATTGTTGGATGGATTGATTTTAGTGTTGGAGATCTACTTTATACCTTACTGGGTGCTTGGATCTTGATTAAATTGATTCATTTGATTATAGCTATTTATCGAAATCAATTTGGATGGGTATCATGTTTTAATAAGATGGGGTTTATTTTTAGAATGATATGCTTTGTGTATCTAGTTTTTAATATTTCATGGGGCTTGAATTATCATAGACAAGGAATTGCTCATCAATTAACCATTGAAAATAAGCAATATTCAAAGGAAGAGATTGCATTAATCACCAATGATTTAATTGAGCAAGCCAATTATTACAGAAAAGCAATAGATAGTAATGAACTTCCAAATTATTCATTAGAAGCCATCAAAAAGGAGGCTATTCAAAGTTATCAAATGGCAAAAGCCATTTTCCCATTTCTAGATTATCAAGCTACAAGTATCAAAATAAGTAGTTATAATTCCATGGCTGATTATATTGGCTTCACTGGATATTACAATCCATTCACAGGAGAAGCGCAAATAAGAACAGATATGCCATCCATTCTTCTGCCTTTTACAACCTGCCATGAAATAGCTCACCAATTGGGTTATGCCAGTGAGAGCGAAGCTAATTTTGTTGGTTTTTTAACCGCTACCTCCTCTAATAATGTTTATTTTAAATATGCTGCTTATTTAGAAATGCTGAATTATGCCTTAAATCAAGAGTTTATTTTGTATGCAAAGGATGCTAATTTTAAGGCATTAGAAACAATCATTCAATACAATAAAACCCATATTGACTCATTGGTAAAAAAAGACCGAAAAGATATTCGCCAATTTTTTATGAATCGAATCAACAAAATTGCACCTGTAAGTGCTGATTTGTACGATCAATACCTTAAACTAAATAAACAATTAGCTGGAATTAATAGTTATGATGAAGTTATTGGCTGGTTAATTGCATACAAAAGAAGAAAAGGTAAATTATAATATAAAAAATCAATGAACAGGTCTATTAAATTAATACTCGCTTTATTTTTCACCATTGGCTTGGGCTCTTTAGGTGCCATTTTTACCGTAAATGAAATTCCCAATTGGTATCAAAATCTAATAAAACCAAGCTTTAATCCTCCTAACTGGTTGTTTGGCCCAGTATGGACTTTGCTATACACCTTAATGGGGATTGCCTTATTCTTGGTTTGGAAAAAAACTCCCTCAACCGATCGTAATTGGGCCATTGGTATTTTTATGATTCAATTTGCATTGAATTTTTGTTGGTCGATCATCTTTTTTAAATACCACTTGTTGGGATGGGCTTTGGTAGAAATATTAATCATGTGGATATTTATTTTGCTTACCATCCTTTTTTTCTGGCAGCATTCTAAAATTGCATCCATCTTATTACTGCCTTATTTATTTTGGGTAAGTTTTGCAACTTTACTCAATGCAGCTATTTTCCGATTAAACTAATAGAACAATTAGAATAGATTCTTCCACATCATACTTTCAATTGGTTTATCGGGCTGTCCACTGTATTTGGCATTTTTCTTTTGATTATACGCTGTTCCAATTTCTCCATCCACAGGAAAATAAATTAATTGGCCTATTGGCATTCCCTTGTATACTCTTACTGGTTGTTTGCAAGATATTTCCAATGTCCAGTTGCCACAAAAACCTACATCACCCTTACCTGCAGTAGCATGTATATCTATTCCCAATCTTCCAGTAGAAGACTTGCCTTCTAAAAAGGGAACATGTGCATGGGTTTCGGTATATTCTTCGGTTACGCCTAGATAAAATCCGCTTGGTTGTAAAACATAACCTTCATCAGGAATTTCGAAATATTCAATTTTATTGTGTTTTTTAGCATCCAAAACTGCATCTACATATACAGCCAACCATTTTCCTAAATGAACATCATAGCTATTGCTTCCCAAATCGGCCCTGTTGTAGGGTGCGATTTTGATGGTTCCTTTTTCTATTTCTTCTAAAATACGTAGATCACTTAAAATCATTATAATTACTTTTATGAATGAATTGCAAATAAATTGTAATTCTGCAATATATAAACGCAACCATCCAGCTTTGCCAATCAATTATCAACAAAATATTAACCATACTTCCAAATTAGCTGTTTGGGAGATCGAAGAACCTGCCTCTTTTTTTTTAGAAAAACTGCCAATACACCAGCCAATAAGCCATCCACATAAGCTATTGCAACATTTGGCGGGCAGGTATTTACTCCAATTTTTATTTCCGAATTTTCCTACTGCTTTGATTGAGATAGCAGATAACAGAAAGCCTTTTTTACGGGATGAACAATTCCATTTTTCCATTTCACATTGTGGCAATTATGCAGCAGCCATTGTTAGTACTAATAATCGGGTAGGTATAGATATTGAATTGATAACTCCACGAGTAGATAAGATTAAGCATAAATTTTTACATCCAGAAGAATTGATTGATTGGAAAATTGATCAATTGTCTGATACAAAAAGAATAGAAACCCTCACTTTGTTATGGAGTTGTAAAGAAGCTATGTTTAAGTGGTGGGGAAGGGGAGATGTTGATTTTAGTGAAGTAATGCGCATTGATGCAAGTATTATTTCCGAAAAGGGAATATTAAAGGCAAGATTCACCAAAAATGAATTTGACCAAGAACTCATACTTTTCTATCAACTTAATCATTATCTGAGTTTGGTTTGGGTGATTTCGGAATAGATTAATCTGCAATTTTATTTCTTGTTTTTGTTACTTGTTTGAGTAGTTTGAGTAAAGCTTGTTTCAAATGAGTTTTTAAGAGTTGTCCCATTGTTGTTGCTTTTAAATAATGATCATTTTGAAAATGTTCGGCCAATGATTTTTTTAGCTCATTGATTTTTTCTGGTTGAGAAATAGGGTCATCATTCATCATATCCAGTAACTCTTTAATTCTATACCTAGATGATACCAATCTAAATGTCATCATTGTTTTTTCTTCTGCTTGGTATTGTTCTATAGATTGGTGGTTCAAATACTCCATTACAATTTTTACCAATTGCTGGTTCTCTTTGAAAAATTGTGGTAGGTATAAATTTTTTCTACCTTCATAAGATTGCTGATCAAAATCAATTGCCCTGATGCGGTATTGAAAATCTTCGATATCTGGAATAATATTAACTACAAAATTATAGGAACGCATATCGCCCAATAATTGTACAAAACAGCGTTCATTGAATTTTACAAATTCTTTGGCCAATCTGATTTGATTGGTTTGTTTGCTATTTAAATAATCAGCAATAAATACATCTCCAGGAATACCAGGAATATGTTCTTCAATTAAGGTTTCTTTATTGGTGAAATAGGTCATCCGGTTAGGGGAGAGTAAGTGTTCTAATTCTAATCCGTATACCCTGCTAGCATCTGCCTGTTTGATATAATAATGATCATAGTTGTCGTTAAACTTATTAACTATTCTAATCCGAAAGGGTTTGCTATTGCCAAAGAAACAATAATCAATTCTGGCTACATCCAAGTGATCGATATAGCTCATATCTCCT
>JBILRH010000026.1:0-16225 GCA_044372715.1 Sediminibacterium sp.
CATTGGCACTTTCTCAAAAATTCACGCAATGGCTGGCTTGAGAATTGGATTTATAATTGCAAGTGCTGCGCATATTAAAACCATGAGTGATAACTATTTTGTTAGAACACAGTTTGCCATGAGTGTGTTATCAATGACCGCTGCCCAAGCAAGTTTAAACGATTCAGAATATCATAAGATTAGCAAACAAAAAAATGAAATAGCCAGAAAATACGGGTATGACGAACTGAAAAAGTTAAACATTCAATGTATCCCATCGTATACCAACTTTTTATTTTTCCCTTTAGGAAATTATTCAGGCAATTTTTCTGAATACATGCTAAAGCAAAATATTTTCTTAAGATCAGATACTTATTCTGGTGAGAAATGGGCAAGAGTTAGTGTAGGCACATTGGATGAAATGAAGCAATTTATTGCAGTTATGAAAAGAGAGTGGAAATCGTAAAATAGACCCGCAAATGTATAATGCCCCAAGAAAGTTAGACACTTAATTGGGGCATTTTTATTTTGAGTTCCTTAAATTTAAATGGGCAACTTACATACCAGGGAAATAAGGTCTTCCAACTATTTCTCTGAACTGCCAAGGCACTCCAGCTAATATTAGTAATAAAGCAACCATGAAATAAAAGAATGCTTTTTTGTATTTAACTTTATCAGTTACTTGCTTTTTTGACATACCATATCCAAGCGTTATAAATAGAATTGCCAAAATCATGGTTGTAGGATGCTCCACCCAATAAAAACGGTAGAATTTATCTTTCATCATAGACAGTCCTTCAGGCAATGTAGTTACAAAAAAACCATAGCGTCCAAACATTACTTGATACAACCCTAGCACCAAAGTTGTATGAGCGGCTATCATGGTAAACAACCAGGTCTTTTTATCTCCAGCTTTAAATGCTTTCTTTCCTGTCCAACCAGCATAAGCTTGTAAAATAGATAGTACCAGCAATATCAAAATAATCCAGCGCAATAAATTATGTAAGTGCATTAATCCTGTTTGCATAAATAAAAATTTTAAACAAATCTAACTGAATATCTCTCAATTCTTATCTTTTATCTCCTATCTCTTAATTCTTAATTCTTTTCCCTAATTCTTCTTTCTTAATTCTAATCTACCCAATCTGCTACAAACAAATTCGTATCCCTAGTTCCCCCATTATTTCTATTAGAAGCAAAGATGATTTTTTTACCATCGGGGCTAATCATTGGGAATGCATCAAATCCTTTATCCCTGCTAATTTTTTCCATGTTTTTACCATCTAGGTCTACCATATACATATTAAAAGGAAAGCCTCTTTTGTACTCGTGGTTACTACAAATAATGATTTTCTTACTATCATGAGTGAAATTGGGCGCCCAATTGGCCTGCCCCCAATTTGTAATTTGTTTTGCATCAGTTCCATCAGCATTGGCTACCCAAACTTCCATATTGGTTGGTGCAACCAGGCCCTCCGCCAATAAATCCTTGTATTCTTTTACGGCTGCATCTGTTGTAGGACGGCTTGCTCTCCAAACAATTTTTTTACCATCTGGGCTAAACCAAGCACCACCATCATAACCCAATGCACTTGTAATTCTTTTTTCTTTTCCTGTTTTCAAATCCATTACATACAAATCCAAATCACCATCTTTATCACTACAGTAAATCATTTTTTTGCCATCATAAGAAATGGTAGCCTCTGCATCGTATCCTTTTGCAGTAGTTAGTTTCTTTACAATTTTCCCATCCAAATCGGCCATATAAATATCATATGAATTGTACAATGGCCATATGTATTTATTACCGTACTTAGTTCGATCCGGAACCGGAGGACAATCCTTACCACCCTCATGAGTAGATGCATAAATGATGTGCTTGCCATCTGGCATAAAATAAGCACAGGTTGTTCTACCATTTCCACTACTTACCATTTTATAGGTAAAAGGATCCCCTATTTTTTCAGGTACTTTGCCAATAAAAATCTGGTCGCAGTTAACCCCATCTTTAGGGCTTGTTCGCTGAAAAATAATATGCTTACTATCATAGCTCCAATAAGCCTCGGCATTGTCTCCTCCAAAAGTTAATTGTTGAATATTTTTAAAATGTTTTTCTCCTTCAAAATGAACTGTATCATTTGGAACAGTTTGTTGTGCATTTGCAATTTGAAAAAACCCCGAAATCAATAAAAAAACAATAGCCTTTTTCATATAAAAAATATAATAATAGACGAAAGTACATGCAATTTTGTATTGATTTGTCAGAAAAATGTCATTACAAATGATTGTGCTTATTTTAGCTAAATGAAACATACCATTTCATTGTTGATTATTGTCTTTGTTCTTGGTTGCTCCTATTCATCGCATGATCAGAATGACCAAGCAAGTACAAATGTTGAAGTTGACTATTATTTACGGATTCAAAATGCTTTAAAAGAATACCCGGATAGTGTAGAGTTGAATCAACAATTGATTGATTATTTGGATAGCACCAAAAACTATGAGGAAGCTATATTACAAATCAATAGCCTTATCCAAAAAGATAGTTTAAATCAAGGGCTTTGGAACCAGAAAGCACAATTAACCTTAAAAACCAGAGATACGGCAAATGCAAAAAAATGCTTTCGTATTGCTAACAATATTTATCCAAATGTGGCTTCCATGCTTTCCTTAGCCAATTTATTGGCAGAACAAAAAGATAAAGAAGGTTTAATCGTATGCGATAATATTCAACAGATGTTTCCTGGAAATGATTATAAAGCAGATATCTATTTTATAAAAGGAGTTTACTTTTCAAGAATAGCCAATAACACAAAAGCAATCTTGTATTTAGACTCTTGCATAAATACCAACTATCGCTATACAGAAGCATTAATGGAAAAAGGGTTTTTATTATACGACAATCATTCAAATTCAACCGCATTGGCTATCTTTGATGCAGTAACAGAGTTGGATCCAATGTATGCGGATGGTTATTTTTGGAAAGCTAAATGCCTCGAAAAAAACAAACAATCTGAGAAAGCTATTTTGCAATATGAAAAAGCCTACTCTTTGGACCCTGAATTAAATGAAGCTAAACAAGCATTAAAACGTTTACAATTAAAATAATAATATGGCCATCATTGCCCCTTCCCTGCTAGCTGCAAACTTTTTACATTTACAACAAGATTGTGATATGCTTAATAATAGTGAGGCGGATTGGTTTCACTTAGATGTAATGGATGGCAGATTTGTTCCAAATATTAGTTTTGGAATTTCGATCATTGCACAAATCAGAAAAGCAACAAAAAAAACATGCGATGTTCATTTAATGATAGAAGAGCCAGAAAAATATACACAAGCATTTAAAGATGCAGGTGCCGATATTTTAACTGTTCATATTGAAGCATGCAATCACTTGCACAGAAATATTCAGCAAATAAAGCAACTGGGAATGAAAGCTGGGGTTGCTGTAAATCCACATACATCAGTTGAATTATTAGCTGATATTATTGGAGAGATTGATCTTGTTTGTTTAATGAGCGTAAACCCAGGTTTTGGAGGGCAACATTTTATTCCGCAAACACTTAAGAAAATCAAGCAACTTAAAGAAATGATTGTTACCAACAAATCAACAGCTTTGATTGAGATAGATGGTGGAGTAACAGTAGAAAATGCTGCATCAATCATTCATGCTGGAGCCGATGTTTTGGTTGCAGGAAATACTGTGTTCGGTTCTAATAATCCCACAGAAACCATTGCTAAACTCAAAGCCTTACTTTAATAAAAAGATGAATTATGAAAGATGAAATATGCGGATTTTATATTATATGAAAAATTGTCGAAATTGTACATCTTAACAACCAGTACCCATCGCTGATTTCTGCTTTCTACTTTCTGCTTTCATCTTTCTGCTTTCATCTTTCTACTTTCTACTTTCTACTTTCTGCTTCCCTAATTCCTTGAAGCTATCCACAACCTGTGTATAAGATTGGTTGGGTTACTGAGACTGAAAGGATTAAATTTGAGAAACAAGTTCTTACTCAACTAATCCATTCTATTTAAACTAAAACAGCAATAGCTTGACAGACAAAATCATTAGCCTAGAAACCGTAAATCCTATCGAATTTTTTGGCGTCAACAACGGAAAATTAGATTTATTAAAGAAAAAGTTCCCACTGTTAAAAATCCTCTCCAGAGGCACCCAATTAAAACTAAGCGGAGCTCCAGAACAAATTGAAACAGCAAAAGAAAAGATAGACTTAATTGTACAATACCTACAAAGAAATGGGCATCTTAGCGAAGGCTATTTTGAACAAATTCTAGGTGGGGATGATGCTGAAACTGTAGATAATTTTGTAGACCGCAATCCCAACGATATTTTGGTTTTTGGTCCTAACGGCAAAACAGTTAGAGCTAGAACTCAGAATCAAAAGAAAATGGTTCAAGCGGCAGATAGGAATGATATTGTATTTGCTATCGGGCCTGCAGGAACAGGTAAAACCTATACAGCAGTAGCTTTAGCAGTACGTGCATTAAAAAACAAATTGGTTAAGAAGATCATTCTTACCCGACCTGCAGTAGAGGCAGGCGAAAGTTTGGGTTTTTTACCAGGTGATTTGAAAGAGAAAATCGACCCATATTTAAGGCCGCTTTATGATGCTTTGGATGATATGATTCCTGCTGATAAATTGGGCTATTACATGAGTACCCGCACCATTGAAATTGCTCCATTGGCATATATGAGAGGTAGAACCCTAGACAATGCATTTATTATTTTAGATGAAGCACAAAATACCAATGACCTCCAGTTAAAAATGTTCTTAACAAGAATAGGCGCAAATGCAAAAGCTATTATAACTGGCGATCCTACTCAGATTGATTTGCCCAGAAATATGCGAAGTGGTTTGATAAAATCAACGAGAATTTTACAAAATATTGACGGCATCGCACATATTGAACTTAATGAAGAAGACGTAGTTAGGCATAAATTGGTTAAAGCCATTATCAAAGCATACGAAAGAGACAAAGATAAAGAAGAGTCAGACCATGGCCATTCAAATCATAGATAATAGTTTTACAGTATAATTAGTAAAAAACTACTTAGAGCAGCTTAGTTTATACGCATCGAATTAAAGAAAGCGCTAAATGAAACCAATCAATTAATCTTTCTGGATTAATTGATTATTTGGCTCCTAAAATGGCATGACCCATTTTATCTCTTTTTGTTTGAAGGTATTTCTCATTGTGTTTATTGGATTCAATTTCTATAGGCACAATTTCCGTTATGGTTAACCCATATCCTTTCAAACCTGCTCGCTTTCTAGGATTATTGCTCATCAACTTGATTTGTTGAATTCCAAGATATCTTAAAATCTGAGCCCCAACTCCGTAATCTCTTTCATCCATACCAAAACCCAAACTCAAATTGGCTTCTACAGTATCCATTCCTTGTTCTTGTAATTGATAGGCTTTGAGTTTATTGATCAATCCAATTCCTCTTCCCTCTTGATTCATGTATAAAATAACACCCTTACCTGCTGCCTCTACCATTTGCATGGCTGATTGCAATTGATCTCCACAATCGCATCTTAAACTGCCTAAAATATCGCCTGTAAAACAACTGCTATGTACCCTGGTAAGAATTGCTTCCTCCTTAGTCCAATTGCCTTTAACCAAAGCTAAATGTTCTGCTCCACTCAATTTTTCTTTAAATGCAACCAAGGTAAAATCACCAAATTTGGTGGGCATATTTACCCTTACCAATTCATCAATTAAAGTATCGGTTCTTAATCTATAATCTATTAAATCTTTTATAGAAATGATTTTAAGATCAAATTTTTTGGCTAAAACCAATAATTCAGGAAGTCGAGCCATAGTTCCATCTTCATTCATCACTTCAACCAAAACACCAGCAGGCTCAAATCCAGCCAGCCTAGCCAAATCAACCGTGGCTTCAGTATGCCCTGTTCTTCTTAACACACCACCTTTTTTCGCTTTTAATGGAAAGATATGTCCTGGTCTTCCTAAATCACTTGCCTTGGTTTTTGGATTGATTAAGGCTAAAATGGTTTTAGACCGATCCTGAGCAGAGATGCCTGTAGTAGCTCCATTTCCTATAAGATCAACTGAAATAGTGAATGCTGTTTCGTGCAATGATGTATTGGATGACACCATCGGAGATAAATCTAATTCAGCGCAACGCTCTTCGGTAAGAGCGGCACAGATTAAACCCCTACCCTCCTTACTCATAAAATTAATTACTTCTGGGGTTGCAAATCTTGCAGCAATAATAAAGTCACCTTCATTTTCTCTGTCCTCATCGTCTACAACAATTACCAGTTTTCCTTGTTTGATTGCTTCAATGGCCGACTCTATACTATCTAACATAGATTTATTTTGAAGTGTAAAATTAAGGCAACAAAACTTAGCCTTATTTCGAAATCCGTTAAATAAATAAGAATAACCGTATTTCTACTCAATTGTTTACTGGAATTTGAAACTAGCATTGAAAAATAGAATAAACCCAATGTTTCGTTTAATGATCATAAGCCTTTTGGCATCCCCCATATTAAATGCTCAAATTACCAGTGGAGGCATTCAAGGAAAAACCAATTTTCATGGCAAAATTCTTGAAAATGTGCAAATTATATTAAGCAATAAAAACAAAGGAACATATTATTCAACCACTTCCAATGATATGGGCTTATATCAATTGGAGAATTTGATTCCCGATAAAAATTATAGTCTATTGTTTTACACCAAATTTACTGATACGCTATTATTAGAAAACATAGAGGTGATACTTGGAAAAACACAAACAATAGACATAAGCCTTCGTTCGTCGGAAAACATATTAGAACCCGTATTGGTTAAATCTACCATTACCAATTATATGCACAACAATGCTTTGCAATTGAATGCAAATCAAATTGCACAAATTGCCAGCACTGGTAGGGATTATACAAAATTATTGGGTTCATTTTCGCAAGCTTTCATTAAAGAATCTGCCAATGGAGCAATTTCATTTTCAGGTCAGAACAATCGATACAATTCGTTATACATTGATGGGGCATTACAAAACGATGTATTTGGATTATCAGCCAATGGAATGTATGGTGGACAAACAGGAAATGTTCCGGTTTCGATAGAAGCAATTGAACAAATACAAATTCAACTTTCTCCTTACGATGCTTCCTTTGGAGGATATACAGGGGCTGCTATTAATATGATCACCAAGTCTGGAAAAAATCAACCCTTTACCTCAATATATAGATATCTGCAAGCCAATAAAAGTCTATACAATAATACTGGATTTATCATAAGTGGCCCTATAAAAAGAAACCGCTTATTCTATCTTTTAAATATCGATTTTTTGAGAGAAATCAATGAGATTAAATATGATTTTAATAATTATATAGGAGATACAAAAAATCCAAATCAATTGATTCAATTGATCAATTCAATAAAAACAAACTATAATTACGACCCGGGTATTTTAGATAATATCAATCAAGTTAATGCTTTTAAAAATTTATTAAGGATAGACTATATAATATCCAAAAAAAATAGTTTATCCCTAAGTATTCGCGCTCAATTTTCTGATAAATCAAGCACAGAATTGAGCACCAATAGAAACCTTTTTTTTAGCAATAATGGTAAATTTAATCAACACCAACATATATCAAAAAGTTTAGAATGGAAACATCAGTGGAGCAGGAACAAAGTTAATGATCTACTAATTAGTTATACGCAATCTAAAGATCAAAGCAGCCCAATGGGTAAAGCTTTTCCAAATATATCAATACTAGATGGCGATGGATTGATTTTTTTGGGAAGTAATGAAGATGCAACAGAAAGTAAAGTAGATCAAACCAATATTACTTTACTGGAAAAGCTATTCTTTACCCATAAAAAACATTTTATAACAACTGGTATTGAGATAGAATTTAATTCTATCAAGAATCGATTTTTACAAAACAGTTTTGGAAGTTACTTTTATTTCAATATCAATGATTTTGTACAAAATAAAAAACCAGGTGATTATCAAATTAACTTTTACAAGCCAGATCAAAACAATACAACGCGCATTGAATTATTTAAAACTTCTATTTTCATTAATGATAAAATCAAAATCTATAAAAACATTCAATTAATTGGCGGATTAAGAATTACTGTACAAAAAATATTACAAGCCCCAAGTACAGATAGTTTTATTCAAAGCAAAGTGATTCCTGCGCTAGAGCAATTTCATCATTTAAGCGGTGCACAAGCAGGTGAAACTCCATCTATTCCTATTGGCATTTCACCACGTTTAAATTGTTTGGTACAATTTCCCAAACAGCTTTTATTGTTGGATATAGGAACAGGATTTTTTGATGGAAGAATGCCTTTGGCTTGGTTAGGCGGTATTTATAATAACAATGGATTACAATATGGCCATTTCGAAGCAAACCCACAACAATTAAACCAAATTCGATTGCAGAAAAATATTTATCCGCCATGGACGCCAAACCATTTTGGAGTCATGGGTAATAGAGGTATTTTGAATCTAGCATCATCTTTTATAAATATGCCCAGTGTTTGGAGATCTACTATTCACTTAACTAAACAACTAAAACAGAAATGGTTGATACAATTAGAAGGCATGTATTATATTAATACCAATGAAATTTCTTTTAAAAATATAAATATATTACCTCCAACAGATCAACTAATTGGGCCAGACAATCGATTAACGTATAGCCCAACAAACAACGCAAAAATTTCGATTCTACCAGACAGCTCTAACCCATTTTCACAAGTAATCTTATTATCCAATAATATTAGTAATAATAAAGGTTTTGGATATAGACTGGGGATTCAAATAAAGAAATCAACAGCCATCGGTGATTTTACTGCGAATTACGCATTTGGAAAATCATTTGCAACCTATGATGGAAATTACAATGTACTATTCAATCAATGGAGATTGAATGAACATGTTAACGGAAGAAACAATGCTGATTTAGCAATTTCAGATTTTAGTCCAGGGCATCGATTCAATATTAGTTTTTTAAAAGAATGGGCCATCAATAAAAAAAATAAAATTAATTTTTCATTGATACACAATGGCTACTCAGGTACCAGATTTAGTTATGTATATGGTAAAAAAAGTTTGGTGAGAGACGATGAAAATACAACAGGCTTTGAATTGATTTATATACCAACAAAGGAAGAATTGAACAACCAACTTTTTCTACCAATGGTTGCAAATAATACATATTATACAGCTGAACAACAGAAAGAAGCCCTTGAATTGTTTATAGAGCATAACAGTTACTTAAAATCTAGACGAGGAGCTTATGCCGAAAGAAACGGGACTAGTGCCCCATTTGTAAACCGATTAGATGGCAGAATTAGTGTTTATTCTAATTTTCAACTCAACAAAAGAAAATATGGTATAACAGCTATGCTCGACGTTTTTAATTTGACCAATTTATTGAATCGCCGATTCGGGAAATCCTATTTTGTGCCAAGCAATAGATACAGATTAATTGATTTTGTGGGGTTTGTAAATCCAAATCAATTAATTCCTATGTACCAGTTTAATCCAATTAATCTAATAGATAGCCCTTGGCAAGCGCAAATCAGCCAAAATCCTCATTTTTCTAGCAATTGGACAATTCAAATAGGCTGTAAAATAAATTTTTATTAACAGATTTAAAGTTTTAATAGCATTCTATTGACGCTATACCTGAACGCAAATAACTGATTTTCAATACCAAACAACCAGCCACCTTCTTTTTAATGTTTCTCAACACCGATTTTGTGAATATTATTTAATAATTATATCATTAAGAAATTGGGAACTATTCATTGTTTGATGGATATTTGCCGCATCAAAACTAAAATTATGAGAATTTTAAAGCAAATTTCATTGTTTTTGGTAGCAGTTTTAGCTGTTTCCATTTCAATGGCGCAAAACACTACTGGTACAATTACCGGTTCAGTGAAAGACGCAAAAAACATGCCTTTAACAGGCGCTTCTATCGAAGTTTTACACGAGCCATCAGGATCTCGTTATAAATCTGTTTCTACCTCTACTGGTAAGTACACAGTTCCAGCCTTACGTATTGGCGGACCATATAAGATTACCATATCTTATGTTGGCTTAAGAACAGAAGTAGTTAATGATGTAACTGTTCAGTTGGGCGAACCAGCTGTTGTTGATGTTACTTTATCAGACAACAATGCTCAGTTACAAGAAGTAACTGTAACTGGTGCTGCCAATAAAAAAGCTGCACTTATTTCTAAGGACAGAAAAGGTGCATCTACCAATATTAATTCTCGCTTAATCAGCACATTACCTACACTTTCAAGAAATGTAACTGATTTAACGCGCTTGGTGCCACAATCAAATGGTTTATCATTTGCAGGTCAAGATAACAGAGCTATCAACTTTACTTTAGATGGTTCTATTTTCAACAACTCTTTCGGATTAAGCTCTCTGAATGGGGGTCAAACCAATTCAGCACCAATTTCTTTAGATGCCTTACAAGAAATTCAAATCAATGTATCTCCATACAATGTTAGAGATGCAGGTTTTACAGGTGCAAGTATCAATGCTGTAACCAAGAGTGGTACCAATACAATGCATGGAACAGGATTTTACAACCAAAGAAATGAGGGATTGACCGGAACCAAAGCTGGAGCAGGCGGTAAACAAGATGTGGTTACCTCAGCTTTTGATGTTAAGCAATTTGGTGCAAGTTTAGGCGGAGCCATCATTAAAAATAAATTGTTCTATTTTGTTAACTATGAAGGAGAAAGAAGAAATGATATCGGAACAAGTTTTATTGCTGATGCAAGTAATGGAGCGGTAGCTCCAAGCGGAAATGTATCAAGAGTAAGACAATCTGATATTACTGCTTTAACCAACTATTTGGTTTCTAAATTCAATTATAACCCAGGCCCTTTCCAAGGTTATCCTTTTTTAACCAAGAGTGATAAAGCAGTTGCCCGTATAGACTGGAATATAAATGACAAGCATAAATTAAGCATCAGAGGTAATTTGTTGTTGTCAAAAAGAGATGTAGGTGCTAGCTCAAGTAACTCAACTAGTGGAAATAGAGGTTCTAGCAATAACACTTTAATTGGCGCTAATTCAGCTTACGAAATCAACAATAATATCTATGGTGTTATTGGTCAATTGAATAGCCGTTTTAGCAACAAAATCAGTAATGAACTTACTTTTGGCTATACAGCTAATAGAGATTTTAGAGCAGTAAAAGGAGGCAACTTTCCAATGGTAGATATTCAGGATGGAATTAGCCCATTAATTGCAACTCCTACTGCCCCTAATTCAACTGTTCCATCTGCACAAGCAACTCAAAGTTCTACTTATTTATCTTTTGGTAATGATCCATTCACACCAAACAACTTGTTAAATACAGATACTTGGCAGTTTAGTGATAACCTAACTGCTTACTTAGGCAAACATACTTTAACCGCTGGTATCTCTTTTGAGAGTTTTACATTCACCAATGGATTTACACCATTGATCAACGGTGTTTATACTTTCAATAACTTAAATGATTTTTATACTGCTGCCGACGGTTATTTGTCTAATCCTAACAGAACATTTAGCCCAGTATTTATGAGAAATTACCGTGCTAATTTCAGTAACCTTCCGGGTGGTGCACCATGGTTGGTAACTACTCGTTCTAACAATATTGCAGCGTATATTCAGGATGAATTAAACTTGCAACCTAATTTCAATCTTACTTATGGTGTTCGTTTTGAATTGCCTTATTTTATAGGTCAAGGTTACACCAATACACAGGTTGATGGTTTGAACTTTATAGACAACAATGGTCAACCTACCAAATTAAGTACTTCTCAATTGCCTTCTGCAAAATTAATGGTTAGCCCACGTGTTGGATTTAATTACGATGTAAAAGGAGACAAATCAACTCAAATCCGCGGTGGTGTAGGCTTATTTACCGGCCGTCCTCCTTTTGTATTTGTAAGTAACCAAATGGGTAATAATGGTGTACTGAATGGTGGTGTAAACTTCAACAATACTTCAGCTTATCCATTTAGCCCGAACACACCAGCAAATTATCCGAATTTTGTACCAAACCCAGGAGTTCCTGCTTCTTCGTATAATATTGCTACTACAGAAGAAAGCTTCCGTTTTCCAAAAGTATTGCGTTCAAACTTTGCAGTTGATCAAAAAATATTTAAAGACCTTATCTTAACTGGAGAATTCATCTTTACACAAAGCTTGAATAATATCAATTATTACAATGCCAATTTAAGACCTGCTTCTACATTTTTTGCAGGACCTGATAGCAGACCTCGTTTTGCTGGTTTAGGTTTATCTGGTGCTGCTCAAACCAATGCATTAAGAATCAACCCGAATATCACTGATGCCATTCAAATGGAAAGCGGACCTCTAGGTGGTTCAATTGCTGCAACCGTTAAAATTGAAAAACCTACTAAATCAAAAGGCCTAGGCTTTATGGCTGCTTACACTTTTACAAGAGCACGTGATTATATGTCAGCTGGTTCAATCGCTTCTAGTTCTTGGACTGGTATTCAAAGTGTTCGTGGTAACAACAGTACCGATATTGCATTCAGCAATAATGAAATTCGCAATCGTGTAATTGGTAATGTTAACTATCGTATTGAATTAGGTAAAAGTGCTGCATTGCAATTCTCATTATTCGGACAATCACAAAACCAAGGACGTTTCTCATATACTTATGGTGGAGATATGAACGGTGATGGTTTAAGTGGAAACGATTTAATGTATGTTCCACGCAATCAATCTGAAATGAACTTTATTGCTCAAGCAGCATCTGGATCTGCTCCTGCTGTAACTGTTCAACAACAAAGAGATGCTTTTGATGCATTTATCAATCAAGATAAATACTTAAGCTCTATGCGTGGTAAAGTAGTTGATAGAAATGGTGTTTTACAACCATATATTGTTAGATTCGACTTCTCTACACAGTTAGAATTGTTCCGTAATATTGGTAAAAACAGACATACCATTCAATTACGTGCTGATATCTTTAATATTGGTAACATGATTAACAATGCTTGGGGTGTAGACAATTTTGTAAACACTTTCAACCCATTAGTTGCTGCTAACGTAGATGCAAATGGTGTTCCTTTGTTTAGAATGAACCGAGTAAACAATAGCATCAATTACAGCACATATAGAAAAAGTACTAATTTAGGTGATGTATGGCAAGCTCAGTTTGGCATCCGTTATATTTTCTAGTATTTACTTTAATACATTGAAAAGCCCCTTGATTTTTCAAGGGGCTTTTTTGTGGAATTCATTAAAAATAAAATAGCTGGTCAATCAAGAAAACACAACTGCATCCTTTATTCATAATTTAATTTAGCAGATCAATCAAGAAAACGCAACTGCATCCGAATGGCTGAATTTTCTATCGAAAATTCAAAGCTCGCAATTGGCCTTAAGGTTGCTTAATTGAACAGAGTAGACATTCCCAACCTTATCTCTTATCTTTCTGCTTTCTTAATTCTTCTCTCTTCTCCCCCATCCCCATTGCAAAAATGCAGGCAATGCTCTTGCCCAAGTATCCACATCATGTTTACCATCAGCTAATTCAAGGTATTCAATATGTTGATCGGTATACCCTTTTGCTTTGAGTTCTACAATCAAATCCAATGCGTCATCTATTGTATCAATAATGCCATTGTTATTTCTATCTGCTGTTTCATCTAGATTACCGCATTCAATAAAAAACTGCAACCAAGGATGAAATGTTCCTTTCCTAATTTGCAAATGCATCAAACGATCTGTCTCTTCATTATATCCCTGGTCATATCCTTTTCTTCTCCACCATAAAGATCCACTGAAAATCCCCAGTTTTTTAAATTCACTGGCATGATTCCAGATAATATCTAAAGCACTTAACCCACCTAAAGAAAAACCAGCAAATGATTTATCTTTAAAAGAGGGCGTATGAAGTTGCTTTCTGATAAAAGGAAGCAATTCATCAAAAATAAATTTAGTGTATAAGCCAGCCTTAGCACCTCTTCCTAAATAATCCGACGAAAAAGCAGTTCCATACTCCATTTTCCGTTCTGGCCCACAATGAATGCCAATACAAACCAAAGGCTCAATCAATTTGCCATGTAGTAGCTTTCCTAGAATTTCATCAAAAGACATTTTCAATAAATCTTGTCCATCATTTATTAATAAAAGACTTAATTGATCAAGATCTGATGCCCCTTCTGGAAGGTATACATCAAAGAGCACTTCTCTTTCGAGGTATTCCGATACCATAATGCATTGTTCTACTTTAACTATTTTGGGATGTGCAATTTTTGTATGAGGCATCTATCCAAAAATAATTATTTATACCAATTTTTAGACATTAAACATATAAAACCTTAATTTAGGAGTAATCTAAAAATGCCATATGAAAAAAATTGGAATATTATTTGGACAGGAAAGAAGTTTCCCATTGGCGTTTGTTGAAAGAATCAATAGTAAAAACATACCCGGAATAATAGCCGAACCTGTTAAAATTGATAAAGTAATTCAAGGAGTTAGCAGTGGTTATGCGGTTATACTTGATCGTATCAGTCAGGACGTGCCATTCTATAGAGCTTTCTTAAAGAATGCGGCTTTATGTGGCACAGCAGTTGTAAATAATCCATTTTGGTGGAGTGCTGATGAAAAGTTTTTCAACAATTGCTTATCAACCAAAATAGATGTACCAGTTCCTAAAACGGTTATTCTTCCCTCAAAGGATTTACCTGCTGATACAGTTGAATTGTCTTTTAGTAACTTAACATACCCACTTGATTGGGAAGGCATCTTCAACTATGTTGGTTTCCCTGCTTATATGAAACCTTTTGCGGGTGGCGGATGGAAAAACGTTTACAAATTAACCGACATGAACGACTTTTTTGAGAAGCATGCAGAAACAGGTGAGTTGGTAATGATGTTGCAAGAAGAAATTATTTTCGAAGAATATTATCGTTGCTATTGCATAGGTGGCAAACAGGTTCGCATCATGTCTTATGAGCCACGTAATCCACACCACTTAAGATATGTAGCCGACTTTAAACCTTCTAAAGAGAAGCTCAAAATGATGACAGATATTGTTTTGAAAATCAACCAATATTTAGGTTACGACTTCAATACCGTTGAACTTGCTTTAAGGGATGGAGTTCCATATGCGATTGATTTTTGCAACCCAGCTCCAGATGCAGATATCAAAAGTGTTGGTCAAGAGAATTTTGATTGGGTAGTAGAAACTGCAGCCAATTTTGCAATTGAAAAAGCACAAAATCAAGTTGAAGGAACTGATAATTTAACTTGGGGTGAATACATAAAACGCAGTGCTTCAGGAAAAAAATTATTCTAACCATAATTGCTTTTGCAAATAATCTTATGGGAAACAACTACAAACATTTTACACTTGGTGTTGAAGAAGAGTACATGGTAATTGATCCAACAACAAGGGAATTAAGAAGCCATGAACAAAAAATAGTACTACTTGGACAAGAAATTTTAAAAGACAAAGTAAAAGCAGAAATGCACCAAGCAGTAGTAGAAGTTGGTACAGCTATTTGTAAAGACATTGATGAAGCTTATGAAGATGTTGCTTCACTTAGAGGCAATATTTCCGCTATAGCCAATGATCTTGGATTGTGGGTAGGAGCTTCTGGCACTCATCCATTTAGTCATTGGGAAACCCAGCTTATCACCGATCATGTACGATACAATCAAATTGTAAATGAATTACAAGAAGCAGCAAGAAGTAATTTGATTTTTGGCTTGCATGTACATGTAGGAATGGAAGATCGTAAAATGGCAATGCATATAGCCAATACTGCCCGCTATTTTCTACCACATGTTTATGCATTGAGCACCAATTCGCCTTTTTGGGAATCACGTGATACTGGTTATAAGTCTTTCAGAACAAAAGTGTTTGACAAATTTCCTAGAACTGGAATTCCTGATTTTTTTGAAAGTTATGAAGCATATGAGAATTATGTAAACTTATTGATTAAAACCAATTGCATCGACAATGCAAAGAAAATTTGGTGGGACTTGAGGGTTCATCCTTTTTTCAATACCATAGAGTTTAGAATTTGCGATGTACCTATGACCATCATGGAAACCATGACCATTGCAGCTTTGTTTCAAGCAATATGCGCAAAGCTTTATAAACTACGTAGTCAAAATTTAAATTTCATGATTTATTCAAGGCAATTGATTAACGAAAAT
>JBILRH010000027.1:0-16169 GCA_044372715.1 Sediminibacterium sp.
AAAACTCAACTGGCAATACTCAGTATGCCATGGCTGCTTAATCAGTGATTAAGTAACCATTTGGGCCGCCGCACAGGTTCGCTTCTTTCCATGTGCCGCCGCCGACTCAAAACAAAAGGAGATGCTGCAACAGAAGGCTGTGACTGTTGCTTAAGATTATCCAGCTAAGCGATAGGTTGGTTTGTTCATTTCCTGCTCATCGCCTACAATTAATAATGAAATAAGCATGTAGAAAGCTAATGGTGGCGATGTTTGGACACCGGTTCGAATCCGGTCGGCTCCACTAAAGAGAAAAACCTCCGATGTATATCGGAGGTTTTTTATTGGGGGAACGTGCTGAGCTTGCTCAGCTAAGTGAACCCCATAAAAAACATTGCGGGAACCGCAAGGTTTTTTGCTTTAAGCTCCCCCTTGAAACCGGCATCAGCGAACCCGAGCGAAGCGAGGGGAGCTAATCCGGAAAATATGATAAGAAATTCTTGCAGGCTTTTTCTCTTTAAGCTCCCCCTCGAAACCGGCATCAGTGAACCCGAGCGAAGCGAGGGGAGCTAATCCGGAAATTATTATTTCCAATTATAGCTGTTCTACATAAATTAATAAAAAAGAATTTATTAATACTTCACTTTTGACATATCTACTTTTGGTATTGTTAATCAACTTAAGTAATTTGAATTAAGCTAATCGCTATACTAGTTCCCAAACCAGAGTCAGTACCACTGAATAACCAAACTACTCAATGACATGGACGTTTTCCATAATTAAATGAAACTTAAGTTCATTATATTATCAATTCTAGTTGCATCATTTTTATTTGGACAAGATAGTATGCAACTTGACTCAGTAAAAAGTACCGTAGAACCTTCTGCTTTAAAAAAGAAGAAAAGGAAAAAACTTAAAAAAATAAATATTGTAGATACAATTCAAAATGCAAAGGCTAAAACTTCAAGAAATAAAAAAATTGATAACAGTAACAATTCCTTATTAATTCCAATTTTAATTTTTACAGGTAGTTTAGTAGTTATCCTCATTTCTAAGCATTTAGTAGCTAATAAAAAAACTCCAAACCGATATAATTATTTCAAGAATGAATATATTAAATCTATAGGATGGACTCGTAATGGAGAAAATAATCCTGAGCGTGATAAATTATTAAAGGATTTGAATTCATTAAGTGATCGACAGGCTTATTACAGATACGAGTATCTACAATCTGAAGCATGGAAAAGGAAACGGTTTGTTGTTTTGAAAAGGGATAATTGGAAGTGTGTTTATTGTGGTGGCAGTGCTACACAAGTTCATCATAAAAAGTATGCGAAAAATAATATCGGAAGTGAGCCAATAGACTGGCTAGTTTCCGTTTGCAAGCCTTGTCATGATCGCATGCACGATTGAACTCTACCATTATTTTACTGACGAATGCTATTGCAACGTATTGCAAAGTTAAATGACTTATTATTAAATAATTTCAAATGTTTATATTACATACCAGAAACTAGATAGTTATATGAATGAAGGTATCTACGAAGAATTAGTAACCCTATTAGTTGCCCAAAAACTGGAGAATATTAATAAGGATGAATTCTATGTAAATAAAGTTATTTTAGACAAAGTAGAAGCTTCCAATATATTAGCCATGCATTTATCTCAAACCATTAAGAATGCTTTGAATTATGTAAAAGGAGATAACCAAATTGAATTACAAATAGATATAGCAAATAAGATTATTCTATTTCTAAAAGAAGAATTAAAGAAAGAAGAATTCAGTAACGATTTAATTGCAATAGAGGGTGAAATATTAAATGCAGTTTTCTCTAGGGTAGATGCACATTTTTCAGATATAAATTTGCATCTTAAGGAAATTACTCCTTACACAAGACTAACTCATAGTGAGCTATTTACTGGCGGGAACGGAGGGCTATCATTGGAAAGTGAACTAAAAAAAGAAATATTATCTTCTAATCAAATCGATCTCTTAGTATCATTCATAAAATTTAAAGGAGTTATTATCCTGGAACGAGAGCTAAAGGAGTTTACCAAACAGGGAGGGAAATTAAGGGTTTTGACCACTACTTATATGGGTGCATCTGATTACAAAGCCATTCAATTACTTTCTAAATTAGATAATACAGAAGTTAAGATTTCCTATAATACAGGTAATGAAAGATTGCATGCGAAAGCGTACTTATTTCGAAGAGACACTGGATTTGATACTGGATATATTGGTTCATCAAATTTTTCAAGATCAGCTTTAACTGATGGATTGGAATGGAATCTAAAAATCACTACTAAAGAAGTAAGCCATATAATAAGTAAGTTTCAAAAGACTTTTGATTCATATTGGCAGAGTGATGATTTTGAACTTTTTGATGATGCAATTCATAAAGATAAATTAATTCAAAATCTTAATCAAGCGCATATAGGGAGAGGGTTAGAAACTAATATTTCCTTTTTTGATATTAAGCCATATCCTTTCCAATCAGAAATATTGGAAAAGCTAGAAGTGGAGCGCACAGTTCATAATCGTTTTAGGAATTTAGTTGTTGCTGCTACCGGAACAGGTAAAACTGTTATTTCTGCTTTTGATTACAAGCAATTTAAATTGGCAAATAAGTCTGCCAAATTACTCTTCCTGGCTCATAGAAAAGAAATATTAGAACAGTCAATAGGTAAATTCAGAGGAATTCTTCGAGACAATAATTTTGGTGAACTCTGGGTAGATGGATTTGTGCCACAATCTTATGAATACGTCTTTGCTTCTGTACAAACCATAAATAATCGATTAAACGATATAGCCCTATCACCAGACTATTTCGATTATATTGTAATTGATGAGTGTCATCATCTAATAGCCAGTAGTTATAGAGGAATATTGAATTATTTCAAGCCAAGAATTTTATTGGGATTAACTGCAACTCCCGAAAGAATGGATGGTGGGGATATTCAGGATGACTTTCACAATAGAATTGCTGCGGAAATTCGTTTGCCAGAAGCTTTAAATCGAAAACTACTTTGTCCTTTTCAGTATTTTGGTATTACTGATAGCATTGATCTTACAACATTAGGTTGGGAGAGGGGTAGATATATTGCTAGTGAATTAACTGCTGTTTATACTGCAAACGATAGAAGGGTTAGAGAAATTATTGATGCATTAGAAAAATATACCAAAGACCTAAATGATGTCCGAGCAATTGGATTTTGTGTGTCGATTCGTCATGCAGAGTTCATGGCGGAGAAATTTAGTCTCGCAGGTCTGAAAGCTGACCATTTAACTAGTGCGAATAATGAAAATAGAGTTACAGTTAGAAGTAAACTTCTAAAAAAGGAAATTAATTATTTGTTTGTAGTAGATATTTTTAATGAAGGGGTAGATATACCAGAAATAGATACTGTTTTATTTTTACGCCCAACAGAAAGTTTAACCATTTTTTTACAGCAATTAGGAAGAGGGTTACGATTAGCAGAAGAAAAAGATTGCCTAACTGTTTTGGACTTTGTTGGAAATGCTAGGCCAGAATATAATTTTGAAAATAAGTTTAGAGCATTAATCGGGAAAACAGCAACTACTGTAAAAAAAGAAATAGAAGATAATTTTCCTCATCTACCACTTGGTTGCTCTATTATACTAGAGAAAAAGGCAAAGCAAATAATTTTAGAAAATATTATTGCAGCTACTTCTTTCAATCGAAATCAATTAATACAAAAGATTCAAAACTTCCAACATCAAACTACATTAGAACTGAATCTAAGAAACTTCATTCAATTTAATAATATATCACTGCAAGTCATATATAAACGAGCCGGATGGAAAAGATTATGTTCTGAAGCTGGTATAATTGATCAGTTGAGTGAAGTTAACGAAAGGCAAGTTTTTAATGCCATTTCGAAGAAATGGTTGTCCACAAGTTCAACAACCTATTTTCAATTTATTTTAACCCTTGCAAATCAAAATTTTAATATTTCAATCGAAAATTTTAATGAAAGCGAAAAGCAAATGCTTTTGATGTTGCATTATGACATTTGGCAAACAGCAGGAGGCTTTAGTTCACTCGAATCTAGTATTAAGGCCATAGGGCAGAATGAAATACTTGTAAATGAAATTATTGAAATACTTGAATTATTAATAGATCGCATTGATTTTAAAGAAATAGATATTTATTTGCCATATAATCAGCCTCTTAAAGTTCATGCACGATATACGAGAGATCAGATATTGGTAGCATTTGGATTAAGTTCATTCGAATCAAAGTCATCTAGTCGTGAGGGTGTAGCAAACAATACTAATATTAATACCGAATTGTTGTTTATTAATCTAATAAAATCTGAAGAAAACTTTTCACCAACTACCATGTATGATGACTATGCTATTAATGAAACACTGTTTCATTGGCAAAGTCAAAATGCAGCAGGTCCAAATACACCTAAAGGAATATCATATATCAATCATCAAGAAGATGGTAAAAGAATCATGCTTTTTGTAAGAGAAAAGAATGAAGATGAGTTTGGAAATACTATGGGTTATGTATTTGTAGGTGATGCAAACCTAAAAGAACACTATGGAGCAAAACCAATGAATATAAAGTGGGAGTTAAACGAACCTCTGCCACATTATTTATGGAAAGATGCTGCAAAGCTTCGGGTTAGTTAAAATAAGATTAATCTGCATATTTTTATTCTGACATTAAACTCACACCCCTCATCCCCCACACTCACCATCGCCGCCTTCACCAATTTCTCCAATTGCTTACTAAAAGCAAGAATTTCACCTCCTTGCCTCACATCATTATAAATCGTATTAGGTCTTGTTAAAGCTACATCGGCAATGTTTCAGATATGCATTCTAACTTCACTCAATTTCCCCCATTTTTTCAATAATTCCTTAATATTAATCCCTAACTTCAAACCACTATCAATTCCGCCATATGCAAGAAATTACCCAAGCCCTTTTAGAATTCCGCAATGCCCGCGACTGGGAACAATTCCACAACCCCAAAGACCTGGCATTGGCCATCAATGTAGAAGCAGGAGAGTTGTTGGAATTATTCCTTTGGAAAAATGCAGAAGAAGCAAATCTGGAGAAGGTAAAAGAAGAATTAGCAGACATTTTTGCATTTGCTTTTTTATTAGCAGACAAATATAAATTGGATGTAAAAGACATAGTTCTCGAAAAGATTAAGAAGAACGGAGAGAAATATCCGGTAGAAAAGGCAAAGGGTACAGCCAAAAAATACAATGAGCTTTGATAGTTTATAGTGCCAATAAAGTTCAATTCTTAAATGACGTACTTACAAACGACATAGAAGGGATTGTATTAAAAAATGTCAAGCAAAAATTAAATAGGGGCGTCGGTATAGCTGAAATCAAATCCTGGGCAGCTTCATTGGTTTATATGGATCGAATTATGCAGGACCAGGAAATTCCCCTTGATTGTGGTGTTGCAATTGAATACCAGATTCCTCAAACAGGCAAAAGGATAGATTTTATTATTTCCGGACAAGATCAAAACAATAAAGACAGTGTTTTATTAATAGAATTGAAGCAATGGTCTGAAGCTAAATTAACAAATAAAGATTCGATTGTTGAAACTTATGTAGGTGGTAGGTTAGGTGAACATACACATCCTTCCTATCAGGCCTGGTCTTATGCAACTTTATTACAAGGTTTTAATGAGGTTGTTTATACGGAGAATATACAATTACATCCTTGCGCTTATCTACATAATTACATTGACGACAATGTAATTAAAAACGATTTTTATTCAGAATATATTCAAAAAGCTCCTGTCTTTTTAAAATCGGATGCGCTTAAACTAAGAGAGTTCATTAAGAGCCATGTTAAGTATGGAGATAGGTCAAATATTTTATATCGTATAGAAAATGGTAAAATAAGACCATCCAAAATGCTTGCTGATAGTATTGGGAAAATGATAAAGGGTAATCAAGAGTTTGTAATGATTGATGACCAGAAAGTGGTATACGAAAATGCTTTAGCAATGGCAAAAAAGGCAAGCAAGTCAGATAAACAAGTGCTGATTGTTCAGGGAGGCCCCGGTACTGGCAAGTCTGTGGTTGCTATCAACTTATTAGTTGAGCTTACTAAAACTGGGTTATTGGCCCATTATGTTTCAAAGAATGCAGCTCCCAGAGCAGTGTATGAATCAAGATTAACAGGGAGTATCAAACCTACTATAATCAGGAATTTATTCAAAGGATCTGGAGCTTTTATTGATACTCCAGAAAATGAATACGATGCCTTAATTATTGATGAAGCGCATCGCTTAAATAAACATAGCGGACTTTTTGGTAACCTGGGAGAAAATCAAATAAAAGAAATTATATACGCTTCTAAATGTTGCATTTTTTTTATTGATGAAGACCAGCGTGTAACACTCAAAGACATTGGTCAGAAAAGTGAGATTGAATTATGGGCTCATAAATTAGGGGCTAGTGTAACAGAAATGGAATTAAATTCTCAGTTTAGGTGTAACGGTTCCGATGGTTACTTAGCATGGCTGGATAATATTTTACAGATAAGAGAAACAGCCAATGAAGATTTAGGTGATATTGAATACGATTTTAAAGTAGTAGATAGTCCATCTGAATTAAGAGACATCATTTTTGAGAAAAATGAAATAAATAATAGGGCGAGATTAGTTGCAGGGTATTGTTGGAAATGGCCAAGCAAAAAAGACGCAACCAAATATGACATTGAGTTCCCGGAATTTGATTTTAAAATGAAATGGAACTTAACAGAAGATGGAAGTACCTGGATTATTAGCCCTAAATCGGTTAATGAAATTGGCTGCATTCATACATGTCAGGGCTTAGAAGTTGATTATATTGGAGTGATTATTGGGGATGATTTAATTGTAAGAAATGGACAAGTAATTACAGATGCTTCTAAACGTGCCAGTTCAGACAAATCGGTGCAAGGCTATAAAAGGCTACTTACGGAAAAGCCTGAAGAAACCAAAGCAATGCTAGACTTAGTTATCAAGAACACCTATAGAACCCTAATGACAAGGGGAATGAAAGGTTGTTATGTATATTTTGTAGATAAGGAAACCAGGGATTATTTCAGGAGCATGTTAAAATAAGGTTAGTTCCTTTCCGCGCTTCTCCTCAATCCTCATCCCCCCTCACTCACCTTCGCCGGCTTTACCAAATTCTCCATCGCTTATTTAATCTCACCCCATCAGGTATAAACACCTAATCTAACATTAATTTAAAATTGTTATATTTGAGTTGTAAATCTATCCAATGACTAGGCAAGCAATTATTGAAAAAACGCTGAAAGCAATCAGTCTGCTTCCTGAAAATAAAGCAGAAGAAATTTCTGATTTCGCTGCTTCTATAATTAAAAAATACGAAGACCAACAACTTACAGATGCTATTCAACAAATAGTTACTGATGGTAAAAATTTTGCCTTTCTTGAATCTGAAGAAGAATTATACACCGTTGCAGATTTAAAAGAAGTTTACAATGCCAAAAGGTGATATTGTGCTCATTACTTTCCCTTTTACTGATCTAAGTGGCACCAAGCTTAGGCCTGCAGTTATTTTAATTGATTCGCTAGAAGACATTACAGTTTGTTTTATAACAAGTCAAACTCAATGGCAGGAGAATAATGATTTGCTAATTAAACCTACAAATTCAAATGGTCTAAGGAAAACCTCTTTGATTCGTATTAATAAAATTGCAACACTTGATAAGTCTTTAGTAAAAGGGTTACTTGGCAAGCTAGATTCATTGGAAACAGCTTCTCTAAATAATAGTTTAAAGCTAGCTCTTCAGATTTAAAAAGTAGTCCAACTCCGTATTTTTATGTTGCTTTCAGAATTGCACCAGGTATAAATACCTAATCAATTCCTTCGCTCTTATCTTCCCTCAAAATGATTTTTTGAATTCTTTTGTAGTGTTAAAATTCATTTTTTTTGTGAATACTCAAATATGATATATTTTTACATCAATAATACCAGCCACGCTTCCCACTTGAACAGCGCACCCGGGCTGGTTTTCGATTTTTATGGAGTTAACTTAAATTCATTGACCAAATGAAATATAATAAGTTACCAATTACAATTCCAGACCAATAAACTTTATGCTACTTTATCTTGCGTGGAGTATGTATTAAAGCGAATAGGTCCTCGAACTACATTTAGTAATAGTTTGAAAGAGTTGATGAAAACATGCCCAATCTCACAGACAAAAGAGATGGGATTTCCTAAGAACTGGCAACAAGAAGAACTTTGGAAATAGTTATTTTTATGGTAGGCTTACCATGTAAAATTTAATTGAATGAAACAGTATATAATATCACCTATTAATATTGACCCAGAAATTCTAGGCGGTACTCCTGTATTCAGTGGCACCCGCGTTCCTATAAAAAATCTTTTTGACTATCTAAAATCAGGAGAATCAATAGACTATTTTCTAGATGATTTCGGGTCAGTAAAAAGAGAACAAGTAATAAAATTACTCGAGATGTCTCAGCTTCAATTGCTCCCAAATATCCCATTGTAATTACCCGAGATTTGTTCCCCTCGGCGATGATAACGACCATACCCGCAAAACATCCTTCTATGATTCAACCTATAATTATTTAAAAGCTGTTGGGATTGGGGAGGTGGGGTGAGACATCATCCCCGAAGCAATAGAAAAAGGGGCTCTGTATAATGAAGGGGTTCAGTTATGGGGTATTGAATAAGATAAACCCCAAAGACTAACCGTTTTTTGGTTTCAATTTAGTCTTGTCAAGATATGCTTGAAATTCCAACTTACCAACATATCAACTTTATTTAGGGGCGCAGTTGCTATGTGGATACAGTCGTCTAAACTAGTATCGCCTACAACTTTTTCTTCAATATAAGTTTGTGCAAGTTTTAAGGACTCTGGAGTTATCAATTTTTTTTCTTTAAGATCATCTTGTAGATTTTCAAAAAATCCCTTACTCGTTCTGGTGCGGTACTCAACTCGCTAAACTGAAGTGTCAAAATAAAAGCTTTGCCTCTTAGGTTAAAGTTAAAGAATTTGTATCATCCAAATATCTACAATTGGTTGGAATGGGGGAGGTAGGGTATTTGAAAATTTTTCATTATCTTTTTTATTCAAAATCATCTTTATAATCTTTTAAAATAACTTCATCTAGTTGAGCTCCTACTACTTTAAGTTCATTTAATCTACTATTTAAATAGTTATTAGTATTTAGACCGATCGTAAGTGTTTATTGATCAAGCATATAATAATGAGATTATTATTTATTTTTTTGAAACTTTCGAATCAATAAATTCCCAATCCAATATATGGGGGTGTACATGCTCTCTTTTAACGATGGCATTCATTTCAGCGATAATTTGCGGGTGTAAGGAAGCAATGTCTTTAGTTTCATTGCGATCTTTCTCTAAATCAAATAATTGCCATTTCGCATTTGGTTGATTTCTTACATTTAATTTAACGCCCTTCCAATTTCCGATGCGAACAGCTAATTGACCACCATTTTCTGGGTATTCAAAATATAGAAAATCATGTTTCTGTTGTTCTTTTGATTTACCTAAAAGTTCAGGTAAAATTGAGATGCCATCGGTATTGGTGATTTTATTGCCAGTGATTTCGGCAAATGTAGCCATGATATCAAACTGACCTGAAACATGATTGCTAACTGTATTTGCCTTAATCTTATTTGGCCAACGAGCCAAGAAAGGTACTCGAATTCCACCCTCATAAAGATCCATTTTTAACCCGCGTAAGCCAGAAACGCTATTAAAAAACTTCGTATCAACACCTGCCGAAAAAGTTGCCCCATTGTCACTCGAAAACATGATTATAGTATTATCATCTAATCCCAATTCTTTTACTTTTCGCATTATGGCTCCAACTTGATCATCTAAATAGGTAATCATTGCTGCATAAGTAGAAAGTGGATATTTGCTAGGAGCGTAGCCATTTTCTCCATAATAAGGCTTCTCATCAAACATGCCAACATAGTTTTTTACATACTCTTCAGGAGCTTGTAGAGCTAAATGGGGCAAAGGGAATGGTAGGTATAGGTAAAATGGATTATTCTTGTTTTTATTTAAAAAGCTCAATGCTTTTTGAGTCATTTTTGCTGGGGCATAATCCTTACCAATAAATTTTTTAAAATCCGAATCGGTAGCAGTTGTAGGGTCTATTCTGCCATGAACCATGAAAGGATGATTGTTTAATGAATCCCATTTATCATTTTCCCATAAATGTGTAGGGTAGAAATTATGTGCTTGTTTTTGATCGAGGTAACCATAATAATAGTCGAAACCTTGTTTCAGCGGACTACCAGTGGTATTGGTAACACCCATACCCCATTTTCCTATTAGTCCAGTGCTGTAACCTCTTTCTTTAAGCATTTTAGCAACAGTATAAGCACCTTCATGTAAAGGCATTTGTCCGCCCTCCAAGCTATCGGCAAAGCCTCCTAATTCATAATTACCCCTAATATAGGAGTGTCCTGAATGCTTACCGGTCATTAAAATACTTCTAGATGGGGCACAAACAGGAGCGCCGCTATAATGTTGAGTAAAGCGCATGCCCTCTTTAGCAAATTGATCAAGATTGGGTGTTTTTATTTTTGTTTGGCCATAGCTACTCAATTCGCCATAACCTAAATCATCTGCATAGATATAAATGATATTTGGCTTTGAACTTGATTTTTGAGCAATTGAAATAAATGGAAGGATGAACAGTAGGAGAATGTTTCCACATAAGAACATCCATTTTTTTACAGGATAGCTATTTGATCTCAACATTTTTTAATTTTTAATAAAAATTGAATTGCAAATTAGATAAATCGCTTAAAATTTTATCATGGGTATTCTATAATCGGTTAAATTGTATTCCCTCTATTTTTTTCTTATTTTCACTAATGAGTTAAATGGATCTAATTTATGAAAAAAACTGATTTTGTTTTAGTTTTTGGACTTTCCTTATTCGGATTTAGCCCGACTTTTTCGCAGGAAAATAAGAAAAATATCATTGTTTTTTTGGTAGATGATATGGGTTGGCAAGATACTTCTGTGCCATTTTGGTATAAAAGAACACCATCTAACGATCTGTACCGTACTCCTAATATGGAGCGATTGGCTAAAAGAGGAATGAAGTTTAGTAATGCCTATGCTAATCCAGTTTGTACTCCAACAAGGGTTAGTTTAGCTACTGGAATGAATGAAGCAAGGCATAGAGTTACCAATTGGACCAATGTTAAAAAAGATACCCCCACGGATTATCCAGACAGTCTACTAACTCCACCAGACTGGAATCACAATGGTTTGAGTACCGCACCAGGAATTGCAAATTCAGTTATTGCTACGCCATTGCCAATTCTTTTGAAGCAAGCAGGTTATTTTAATATTCATTGTGGGAAGGCGCATTTTTCTCCTTATGGTACTCCTGCTTCCAATCCAATTAATATTGGTTTTGACGTAAATATTGGTGGCTCAGCTGCGGGTCATCCAGGAAGCTTTTTAGCTAAAGATTCTTACCGAAGCAATCCAAATGATACTTTGTGGGCAGTGCGCGGATTAGATAAATACATTGCACAAGGATTAAACCTCACTGAAGCCTTAACCAGAGAGGCCATTGCCAGTTTGGAGGCCAATAAAAATAATGGGAAGCCATTTTTCTTGCACATGTCGCATTATGCAGTCCACATTCCTTTGAGTAAGGATGATCGATTTTACCAATATTATATTGATAAAGGTGTTTCTGATACGGAAGCTCGCTATGCAGGCTTAGTTGAGGGTATGGATAAGAGTTTGGGCGATTTAATGGATTATCTTGATAAAGAGGGTATTGCCGACAATACCTATATTTTATTCTTATCAGACAATGGAGGATTAAGTCTAACACCACAAAGAGGAGGAAATGCTCATACCCAAAATCTTCCGCTAAGACAAGGTAAAGGTTCACTTTATGAAGGCGGAATTCGCATTCCGATGTTAGTTGCTGGTCCTGGAATTGCTGCAGAAAGCACCAGTAATCAATATGTGGGTATTGATGATATTTTCCCGACTATAATGGAATTTGCGGGACAGAAAAAATACAAGACTATTCAAATAGTTGATGGGAAAACTATGCTTCCATTTTTGAAGGATTCAAACAAAGTGGATTCTGAAAAACTGCTTTTATGGCATTATCCAAATAACTGGACTACTGTAAATTTGAAGGGAATATCTTGGGGAACGGCCTTGCGTAAAGGGAATTGGAAGCTTATTTATTTCCATAAGTATACAAGATTAGAGCTTTATGATTTGGGTAATGATATAGGTGAGGATAAAGATTTGTCAGCTAAATATCCCGAAAAGGTGAAGGAGCTGGCCAATTTAATGACAAAGGAGCTAAAGTCTAAAAATGCTTTAATGCCCAGCTTTAAAAAGGATGGAAAACAAATTCCATGGCCTGATGAACTATGTTCTAAACTCTAATTGGCCTGCCTATAATATAGGCTTTACACAATTTGGGCTTCCAGTTTTGGCCCATCATCTTTTGGTATTGCTAATCAACATCAGTATTTGATTTTAGCTAATTGCGTTGCCGTCTTGAGGGATGGCCAAAAAACCATCGGCATTTTTGGATTAGGAAAATAGATTGGTTGAATGCCAATAATCATGTAACTCTTTTATATGAAACTATAATACTATACCCAATTCAAAAGTTCAATTTTGCATTATCAAAATAAAAATCCAATAATGAAAATTCTAATTGTACTAACATCGCATAGCGAGTTAGGTAATACAGGTGCTAAAACAGGTTTTTGGATAGAAGAATTTGCAGCACCCTATTATATGTTTAAAGCTGCAGGCGCACAAATCACAGTCGCTTCTCCTAAAGGAGGGTATCCGCCAATAGATCCTAAAAGTGATGAGCCCGGTAATCAAACCACTGCTACGATCCGATTTAAATTAGATATTCCTTTACAAAACCAATTGGAGCGAACACATGTGCTGGCCGAAATGGATGCTGCTAATTTTGATGGCATCTTTTATCCGGGTGGTCATGGGCCATTATGGGACTTAAGTTCCGATAAAGATTCCATCCGATTGATCAAGGATTTTTGGAAAGCCAAGAAACCTATCGCTGCAGTTTGTCATGCTCCATCAGTATTGTTAAATGTAAAAGACGAGAATGGGGAGTACTTAATAAAGGGCAAACATCTTACTGGTTTTGCCAATTCCGAAGAAGAAGCGGTAAAGCTTACCCATATTGTTCCTTTTTTATTAGAAGATGAATTGAAACTCAAAGGTGGCTTATATGCTAAGAAGGAAGACTGGGCGGTGCATATGGTAAAAGATGGCTTATTAATTACTGGCCAAAATCCAGCATCTTCCGAAGCCGTTGCCAAAGAATTATTATATTTACTGACGAAGTAAAAATAGCCTATTCGATGTGGCAAGAAGAAACCAATCAACTCAAACGCAGTTTTAAGTTTACCAATTTTGTAGATGCTTTTGCATTTATGACCAAAGTAGCTTTTGCTGCCGAGAAGCTCAATCACCATCCCAACTGGAGCAATGTGTACAATCAGGTAGAGATCATCCTCACTACCCATGATGCCAATAATACGGTTACCCAAAAAGATAGGGCACTTGCCAAAAAAATTGATGAAATTTATGGCAACTAAAATATTGTTTTATGCCTTTCTCTAAATTACTCCTCAGTTATATACTCACTTTTATTGTTTTCTTTATCATCGATATGACCTGGCTTGGCTTTATTGCCAAAGACCTTTATCGAAAATACTTGGGTGGATTTTTATCTGATCAAGTAAACTGGACGGCTGCCATCATTTTTTACCTGCTCTTTATTCTGGGTATTTTTATATTCACCATAATGCCTGCTGTAGAAAAAAATTCATTACCATCTGCAATAACACTTGGTGCACTATTTGGTTTTTTTACTTATGCCACTTATGATCTTACCAATCTGGCAACCTTAAAAGGATGGCCATTAAATATTGTTTTTATTGACATTATTTGGGGAACTGTTTTAACTGCTTTAGTGAGCACTGCTGGTTTTTACATTGTAAAATACTTTCAATAAAATGTTGGCTACCTTTCTTCAAACGGCACTATTCATTTTTTGCTATATGAGTGGCTGGTTTGTTATTGCTTTGATCAAAAAAAGAAACGATGTTGCCGATATAGCATGGGGGCTGGGTTTTGTAGGGATTGCTTTTTTTCTTTTTCTTACCACAACACCAACATTGCAATCAGTAATACTTTATATGCTTATTGCCATTTGGGGAATTCGTTTGGCCCTTCATATTGGTTTAAGAAGCAAGGGCAAGCCCGAAGATTTTAGGTATAAAAAATGGAGAGAGGAGTGGGGGAATTCTTTTTTGCTTAGGTCTTATTTACAAGTCTATTTACTCCAAGGATTTTTTATGTTGATCATTAGCTTGCCCATAATAGTAGTATCGGTTGCGCCAGTTGCCAATACCAACCCCTATGTATTAGCAGGTGTTTTTATTTGGTTGATTGGTTTTGCATTTGAAGCGATTGGCGATTATCAGTTAATGGTATTTATCAAAAACAAAAAAAATAAATCCGACATCATGCAAACGGGTTTATGGAAGTATACAAGGCATCCAAATTATTTTGGCGAACTGTTAGTTTGGTGGGGAATTTTCATCATCATCTTACCGCAGCAGTATGGAGTATGGGCCATCATCAGCCCAGTCACCATCAGTTATTTATTGCTCTATGTATCTGGCATACCCATGCTGGAAGCCAAATACAAACACAATGAGCAATTTCAAGACTATAAGAAAAGAACAAGTGCATTTTTTCCGATGTTGCCTAAAAATTAATATAGCCCCGCATTTCTT
Source organism: Sediminibacterium sp. (assembly GCA_044372715.1). GTDB lineage: Bacteria > Bacteroidota > Bacteroidia > Chitinophagales > Chitinophagaceae > Sediminibacterium. Next base: position 14,852 of record JBILRH010000027.1, read on the forward strand.
TGGTGTAGCTTTATAGTAATCAAACTTCAATAAAATGAATTGGTTAACCATTACACTAATAGCTATCCCTGCAGCGATTTTAGTTGGTTTTTTGATTTATAGAAATCAAAAAGACGAAAAGGAATTTGAAGAAGAGATAATGAATGATTACACTAAACCCAGAAACGAAGAAGGCGATATAGATATTGATGAGCTTACTAAAAATGTGCATTAAATACAAGCTGTAAACCTGCACCCAATCCGGTAAAACATTACTTTAGATATTTGGATATTATTCCATTCGGTAGGGTCTTCTATATAGAAAGGATTAATCGATGACAATTGCTGCCTCATTTTTTGAGTGAAACTCACCAGATACGCAGGCTCAGCAACCGTTTGTTCTAATTGATAAATGCTCGATTCTATAATTTTGTTGATTTCTTTTTCTGTTTTTGCTTGGCGCAATTGATCAATCAATACTTCTTCCGATAGGGTAATATGGTTGAGCATGTTTTTGTTTTGCATAAAGCTAAATCTTTCAATAATACCTTAATGTTAAGTTTTATAATGCTTAGTTTTTGCATAATATTATAAATCATTGAATTCCACATATAAATAATAACAATTTAACATTAACTAATTAATTTAGGGTAATAAAATCGAAGCAATATGTATCAGCAATTGGTTGAAATCTATGGTTTATTACCCCATCCAGAAGGTGGGTTTTATAAAGAAAATTATATTGCTTCAGAGCAAATTTCTCACGCTTCATTGCCCAGTCGTTTTTCTGGTGATCGCCCTTTTTCAACGGCTATTTATTTTTTACTAACAAAAGAAAACTTTTCTGCTTTTCACAGAATTAAAAGCGATGAGTGCTGGCATTTTTATGAAGGGGATGCTTTATTGGTACATGTTATCAAGGAGGATGGAAATTATGAATTGATTCAATTAGGATCTAATACAATTAATGGCGAAGTATATCAGGCCATTGTTCCTGCGGGTGCATGGTTTGCTTCGGAATCTGTTGGAGCCTATTCATTTGTGGGATGTACTGTTGCCCCGGGTTTTGATTTTGCGGATTTTGAATTAGCAGAAAAAAATGCTTTGTTAAGTCTTTACCCAAATCAGCATGCTTTGATTGAAAGATTATGTAGGTAATTATTTTGAATAAAAATGAATCAATAAATAACCTACCACACTCAATAAAATGATTGCCAACACGGCAATGATCAACCATTGCTGATCCATATATTCCCTGCGCTTTTTTATTTTTTCTTTTTTAGAACTGGCTTTCTTGAGTTGCTGATTGAGTTGGTCTTTTAGTTGAAGAATTTTTTTG
>JBILRH010000028.1:0-15880 GCA_044372715.1 Sediminibacterium sp.
TCAGTTTCAACGTATTGATTTTTCGACGGTTCAAAATTGTATGACTTATTGGCCTTTGGAGCAAATGAATGAACCCAATACACATTTGTTTACAAGGTTTTTACAGCATATGATTCCTAATTTAAACGTATGCTACCCTAAAATTAATTCGAACAATTTGCTAGATGCCGTTGAAGTAAATGATGATACTATTTTTAATACGAATGAGTGGGGAATAACCGAACCAAACGAAGGTGCAGTAATTATGCCCTCCAAACTTCAATTGATTTTAGTGCCATTATTAATTTTTGATCAGAAAGGCTATAGGGTTGGATATGGTAAGGGGTATTATGATCGTTTTTTGGCTAATTGTAGTAATAATGCCATCCTATTGGGAATTTCTTTTTTCGAACCTATTCAAATCATAGAAGACACCCATGAATTTGATATACCTTTAACCATAGGTATAACACCGGAACAGATATATGAATTTTAATACCATTTTTCTTAAATCATTTAGGGTACTATTATTGCCTTTTGCTATCATTTATGGCATTATTGTTTTTATACGGAATAAATTTTTTGATAAACAATGGCTATCATCAGCGCATTTCAATTTTCCGCTAATTTGTGTTGGAAATTTGGCAGTTGGTGGAACTGGTAAATCTCCTATGGTAGAATACCTTATTGAATTGTTGCAACCTCATTTCAAAATTGCAACACTGAGTAGGGGCTATAAAAGAAAAACCAAAGGATATGCCCTTGCAAATATTTCGTCAACAGCTTTGGAAATCGGAGATGAGCCAATGCAATTTTATCAAAAGCATCCATCTATTGCAGTAGCTGTTGGGGAAGAAAGAATTGTAGCTATTCCACATTTGTTACAAGACTTACCCGATTTGCAAACAATCATTTTAGACGATGCTTTTCAACATCGTACTGTTAATGCCGGTTTGAATATTTTGCTCACTGAGTTTAGTAATATATATGCGCATGATTTCTTTCTTCCAACAGGCGATTTGCGTGATGAAAGAGCATCTGCAAAAAGAGCACAAATAATTGTTGTTACAAAGTGCCCAGTTGATTTATCAGAACAAAAGAAATTAGAAATTTTGAGAGCATTAAAGCCTTTGCCCATGCAAAGCGTTTTTTTTACTTCGATACAGTATGATACTCCATATCATATTGGAAATGCAAAAGACAAACATGTAATTACTCAGCTTGATGAGGTTTTATTGGTATGTGGAATTGCTAATCCAAAACCATTAAAAGAATTTTTGCTTAATAATAGTTCAACCTATTATCAACAAGATTTTTCTGATCATCATATTTTTTCAATTGATGATTTAAAAGAAATTGTCAATAAATTTGAATCTATACAATCGATTAATAAAATTATCCTAACTACTGAAAAAGATGCAGTAAGATTAATGAAATTTAACGATCAATTAAAAGACATTCCTTTATATGTAATTCCTATTCGACATCATTTTTTGTTTGATCAAGGGCCTCAATTTAATGAAATGGTGGTTAATTATATCCAGCATTTTAAATTTAATCCAGTACTATATGAAAAAAAATAAATCAGCATCACGCCCAGAGCCCAAAAAGAAATCAAAGCAAAAGCTAAAGGCCAAAACCATTATGGTGCAATCCTTAAAAGGGAAATTGGATGTTACCAGATCAGGGATGGGCTATGTAGTTGTAGAAGATCAATCTGGAGATGTATTGGTAAGGCCTAATGATTTCATGACTGCTTTAAATGGAGATACCGTTCGAGTTAAAATAATAAAAGAAAATGCAAGAACGGGTAAAAAAGAAGGCAAAATTGTAGAAGTAGTTTCACGTAAACAAACAGAGTTTATAGGTCATATTCAATTATCTGCTCACCATGCTTTTTTTGTTCCAGACACAGATAAGCCAATGCCTGATTTGTATATTCCTATGGGCGACTTAAATGGAGCAAAACACAAAGAAAGGGTAGTTGTTCAATTGGTGAAATGGGATAAAGAAGATAAGAAGCCTGTAGGTAAAGTAGTTGGTGTTTTATTGGCAGAAAATGAGAATGATGCAGCAATGAAAGAGTTATTGGCTGAAGCAGGTTTCCCGCTTAGTTTCCCAGATTTAGTATTGGAAGAAGCTGCAAGACTGCCTGAAGTATTAGACAGTGAAGAAATAAAACGAAGAAAAGATTGCAGGGAAATATTAACTTTTACCATTGACCCTGTAGATGCAAAAGACTTTGATGATGCCATTTCTTTTAGAAAATTGGGTGATGATAAATATGAAATCGGAGTGCATATTGCAGATGTAAGTTATTATGTTCATCCTGATACAGAATTAGATGCTGAAGCATATAAAAGAGCTACCTCTGTTTATTTACCAGATCGCGTAAATCCAATGTTGCCCGAAAGAATTTCTAATGAATTGTGTTCACTAAGGCCTCACGAAGATAAATTTACTTTTGCTGCTATCTTTCAAATGAATGGGAAAGGGGAAGTAAAACAATATTGGATTGGTAGAACGGTTATACATTCCGATCATCGGTACACATACGAAGATGTACAGGAAATTGTAGAAACAAAGCATGGTAAACACAAAGAAGAAATATTGCTACTCAATGATATTGCACAAAAATTAAGAAAGAAAAGGTTTAATAAAGGTGCTATCAATTTTTCATCTTCTGAAGTGCGATTTAAATTGGATGAAAAAGGTTTCCCAATTGGAATTGTAGTTAAAGAAAGCAAAGAAGCCCATCAATTGATTGAGGAATTTATGTTGTTGGCCAATAAAACAGTTGCTGAAAATGTGGCAAAACAAAACGTGAATAAAAAACCAATTCCATTTCCTTATCGAGTGCATGACCAACCCGATGAGGAGAAGTTAACGCCTTTTATTCAATATGCAAAAAGATATGGCCATTCATTTGATGTATCAACTCCTCAAGCAATTGCCAAAAGCTTTAATTCCATGTTGTCCGATGCTAAAGGAAAGCCAGAACAACATGTACTAGAACAATTAGGTATTAGAACAATGGCCAAAGCTGTTTATACTGCTGAAAATATTGGCCATTACGGATTGGCATTTGAGCATTATTGCCATTTTACTTCACCAATTAGACGATATCCAGATATTTTGGTACACAGGGTATTAGAAACTGTTCTTGATGGCAACCCAATGGTTGATAAGAAAATGGAAGTTAAAAGCAAACATTGTAGTGAAAGAGAAAGGGCAGCTATGGAAACAGAAAGGGCTGGTAATAAATACAAGCAAGTAGAATTTTTAAAAGGACATATTGGGGAAGTGTTTGAAGGGGTTGTAAGTGGTGTTGCAAGTTTTGGATTCTTTGTAGAAACGGTAGACCATAAATGCGAGGGAATGGTTAGTATAATCAGCCTAAGTGATTTTGACGATTTTAGATTGGTTGAATCTGAATATAGTTTGGTTGGTAGACGAAGTGGTAGGACCTTTAAAATGGGTGATAAATTATCTATCAGGGTAGTAGCAGCTAATTTAGAAAAGCGACAATTGGATTTTGAATGGGTGCTGGGTGAATAATGGCTTACCAACCACTAGCCAATACATCTGCTAAGTGTAGTACTTTCAAATGACTATTCTGATTTTTAGCACAACCGTCTATATGCATAAGACAACTCATATCAGTACTGATAATGTATTCAGCAGAAGTTGCTGCTGCATGCGTAATTTTTTGATCAGCCATTGCTACGCTTATTGGTTCAAATTTTACAGCAAAAGTACCGCCAAAGCCGCAGCAGGTTTCAGCATCAGCCATCTCAATCATTTCTAACCCCTGCACTTTGCTTAATAATTGCCGAGGTTCATTTTTTATTTTACATTCTCTTAAAGCAGCACAACTATCATGGTAAGTTGCTTTGCCATTAAAGCTTGCTCCAAATTCATCCTTTTGTAAAACGTTGATTAAAAAATCAGAAAATTCATAAATACGATTGGCTGTTTTTTCTGCCATGCTTTTATAAGAAGAATTTTCGAATAATTTTTTATAATAATTTTTTACAAAACCAACACAACTAGCACTTGGCGCAACAATGTATTCCGCACCCTCAAAATCGGTTAAAAATTTTGTACATACTTCTTTCGCTTCCCCCCAGAAACCAGCATTGAATGCTGGTTGTCCGCAGCATGTTTGATTTTTATTATAACGAATGGTACAGCCAGCTTTTTCCAATACTTTAACCATATTAAAAGCAACATCCGGATACAATTGATCTATGAAGCAAGGAACAAATAACTGTACTTTCATAAGTATGAAATTATTTAAATGAACGATTAAGCTTGATCATTTTTAAAGCCGTGATTGCAGCTTCTTCTCCTTTATGACCATGAATTCCTCCAATTCTTTCTTTTGCTTGTTGCTCGTTTAATACTGTTAATATGCCAAATATAACTGGTACATCAATAGTTAGGTTTAATTGTAAAACGCCATCCGTAACAGCCTTGCATACGTAATCAAAATGTGGTGTATCTCCTTGAATGATGGTTCCTAAAGTTATATATGCATCAGGAACAATGGTGCAATAGGCATAATGATTTTTTACTGCAAAAGGTATTTCAAAAGCGCCAGGAACAGTTATTACTTTGTATTGTATGCCACTGTCTTTTAAAATACGAATAGCACCTTTTTCTAACTGAGTGATAATTTGTTTATTCCATTCAGTTTTAACAATAACAACAAAGGCATCCTTTAATGCAGGGATGCCTTTGTTTAATGTTGTATTTCCTTTGCTGGCCATTATTGAGCGGTAAGTTCGTTTTTTTCTATGCTTAAGCGATAAATATATTTATCGGCCTGAAACCCTTTATCGGTTTTAGGGAATTTCATTTTCAATTCCTTGTACATATCTAATGCTTCTTTAGTTTTACCTATTGTTTCAGATAGCAAAGCGGCTCTGAATAGAAACTCAGAAGAATTATTTTCGTCTTTATCAAATGTATTTGCAGCTTTTTTGTAGGCAGCAATTGCATCATCTTTTTTATTCAATTCGGCATAAGCATCACCTAAGCAACCAGTTGCCAACAATTGAATTTGTTTTGCATCTGTTGAAAAATCTTTTAGATGGCTTACTGCTTTATCAAATTGCCCCAATTTTAAATAGCTAACTCCAGCATAATAATGTGCCAAATTAGCGGCCTTGGTACCACTGTAGTTGCTAATTATATTAAGCACGCCTTTACTTTGGCCATCTCCGTTTAAAACTAAATTAGATGAATCGATGCCAAAATATTGTTCTGCTTTGTACAGTGCTTCAGCTGCTTTTTCTTCTTTCGGTTTCATGATGAATTCTTGGTAGCCTAACCATCCTCCAACAATTACTAAAACAGCAACTACAGTTCCTAAAACTGGTTTCTGTATTTTTTTCCAAGTTGTTTCAGCCTTCAGAAGGGTTTCATTCATTTCAACTGCACTTTCGTGTTTCTCGCTCATAGTATTTGTTTAAACTTATTTGTTAATCTACAATAAAAGGGTATTGCTCGTCTATATAAATATCTTTTAATAATTCATCATCAGCAGGCCATGGGCTTTCTTCTGCAAAACGAACAGACTCGTCTACCAAAGCATTTATTTTTTGATCGATGAATTGTAAATCTTCTTTTGTTGCAAATCCGTTTTCTAAAATAGTATTGGCTACTTTATCAATAGGATCTTGGTCTTTGTATTCATCTACTTCCTCTTTGGTTCTATATTTTTGAGGATCAGACACAGAGTGACCCTTATAACGATAGGTCTTCATTTCTAAAAGGGTAGGACCATCGCCTTCCTTAGCTCTTTTTACCGCTCTTGCAACGCTTTCATGAACAGCTTCTGGAGACATGCCATCAATTTTATCTGCAGGCATATCATACGCATCAGCCAATTTGTAAATATCAATAACATTACTTGTTCTAGAAATAGAAGTTCCCATTGCGTAATTATTATTCTCACAAATAAAAATTACCGGTAATTTCCATAACATGGCAAGATTGAATGTTTCATGTAACATTCCTTGTCTGGCAGCTCCATCTCCAAAATAACAAAGCACAACATTTTGAGTGCCTTTGTATTTTTCTGCAAAAGCCAAACCAGCTCCTGTACCTATTTGAGCTCCAACAATACCATGGCCGCCATAGAATTTATGTTCTACACTAAAAAAGTGCATACTACCACCTTTGCCCTTTGCGCATCCTGTAGCTTTTCCATACAATTCTGCCATACATGCATTGGCACTAACTCCTTTTGCAAGCGCTAAGCCATGATCTCGATAAGCTGTTATAAATGGATCATCTGCAGATGTGGCTGTCATACATCCTGCAGCAATTGCTTCTTGGCCGATGTAGGCATGAAAAAATCCACGGATTTTTCCTGCCATTTTATACATTTCTTCGGCCTTTAATTCGAACTGACGAATGAGCTGCATTAACTCATACCAATAGAGATAAGTTTCTTTAGAAAATTTTGTTGGCACTATTCAAAAATTTGAGTCGCAAATATAGGGTATATAGTCGATAGTCCATATGCCCTAGGGCAGGTAAAAAAGATGGGTTGAGTGTAAAATTTATACTTCTTGAAGCTCCAAAATAGTTTCTGGAGGATAAGGTATGCGAATTTGAGCTAAGAAAGATTCTTCTAAAATCGAAGCAAAGGTTTCGAAATAGGCTATCACGTCTTCTCGCTGATTTCGCTTTAGCCATCTAAACCCACCTGGCAATTGGTTTAACACAGTTCGGTCATCTAGGTATTCCAAATGGTGAATATCTGTAGGTGTTAGCCCTATTTCTTGTAATTTTTTGAGTAATAAATCAATCGGAGCATTGCTAATTGGGCAAAAATCAACCGCCAATTCAGTCCATTCACCAATACCAGCATGGGCATAAGTTAAAATTTCTTCCTTTGATAATTTGGCAACAGTTTGCAAAAGATTACCACAATTACAAGCTCCATGATTTCCCCAAGCATAATGGGCGCCATTCTTTAGATTATTGGCTGTTTGCCTTAAAGCATCTATTAATTCGAGTGTAGGTTTTGCCATAGTAGTTATTATCTATATAAAATAACACCAATATTTTGTAAAATGTTGAAGTAGGCTTCATCATTTTATGATTTTTTATTCTTGAGATGCTTTGTTGATTATTGAGCGTATAAATGCCTAAAAAAAATAAACAGTTCTGTTATTTTTACAATTTTAACAACTATTCAGAACAATTTATTTTGTTTAACTGTAGTTATAAAAAAATAAAACAAAATGAAATTCAAATTCATCGCATCTATTGCAATTGTAATTGCAACTGCTTTCACAAGTGTATCAGCTCAAAAAACTGTAGTTGACATCGCTGTAGGTTCTAAAGACCATTCTACCTTGGTTGTTGCTGTTAAAGCTGCAGGTTTAGTAGAAACTTTACAGTCTGCTGGTCCTTTTACTGTATTTGCACCAGTTAATGCTGCTTTTGCGAAATTACCTGCTGGAACTGTAGAAAATTTATTGAAGCCAGAAAGCAAAGCAACTTTAACCAAAATCTTAACTTACCATGTAGTTGCTGGTAATTTAGATGCTGCTGCTGTTGTTGCTGCTATCAAAGCTGGTAAAGGAAAAGCTGCTGTAAAAACAGTTAGTGGTGGTACTTTAACTGCTTCAATGAAAGACGGAAAGGTAATCCTTACAGATGAGAACGGTGGCGTATCAACTGTTGTTGCTACCGATTTAAAAGCTGGTAATGGTATCGTACATGTAATTGATACTGTTGTATTACCTAAGTAATTAAGTAATAGATTGGATATACGATTAATAGCAAGGCTATTATTCATAGAAAGAAATGAATCGTTAGGAAATAATACAATAAAAAATCCGGAATTTGATGTACTCATTTTCCGGATTTTTTTATACCAATCTTTCATCTTTCATAATTCATCTTTCTTTAAGCTTCTAGTAAAAAAGGGTATCCATAATGCGTAGGAGGATTATAGGTTTCTTTAATCGTTCTTGCACTCAACCATCTGTACAAATTCAAAGCGCTACCTGCTTTATCATTCGTGCCCGAAGCTCTAGCACCTCCAAATGGTTGTTGCCCTACAACAGCTCCCGTTGGTTTATCATTAATATAAAAATTACCTGCAGCATTTCTTAATTTGTTGGTAGCTAATTCAACAGCTGCACGGTCTTGAGCAATTATCGCTCCAGTTAATGCGTATGCAGAAGTACTATCCACCAAAGCCAATGTTTTTTCGAATTGTTCAGCAGGATAAACATAGATGGTTAATACAGGTCCAAAAATTTCTTCGCACATAGTAGCCGATTTTGGATCTTTTGAAACAATTACAGTTGGTTCTATGAAATACCCCTTTGTTTTACTAAAGTTTCCACCTGCTATAATTTTAACTTTCTTGTTTTTCTTAGCGTTAGTAATGTATTTGGTAATACTTGTATAAGATTTTTCATCAATTACTGCATTGATGAAATTGGTAAAATCTTCTACTGTTCCCATTTTCATCGATTCTACTGCAGTTACCAATTTACTTAAAACAGCATTGGCAATATTGCTTGGAATATAAGCCCTTGAAGCAGCTGAACATTTTTGTCCTTGGTATTCAAAAGCTCCTCTAGCTAAAGCAGTTACAACAGTATCAATATCAGCAGATTTATGTGCTACAACAAAATCTTTTCCTCCTGTTTCACCAACAATCCTTGGGTATGATTTGTAGATTCCCATATTTTCTCCAATCACTTTCCACATATTATTAAACACACCAGTTGAACCAGTAAAATGAACACCAGCAAAGTCTCTATGTGCGAAACAAACTTTGCCGATGGTTGGTCCATCAACATAAATTAAATTAATTACGCCATCAGGTAATCCGGCTTCCTTAAGAATCCGCATGAATAATTGCGCAGAATAAATTTGGGTGTTGGCAGGTTTCCAAACAACTACATTGCCGCACATGGCTGCAGAAGTAGGCAAGTTGCCGCCAATAGCAGTAAAATTAAACGGAGTAACTGCTAACACAAATCCTTCTAAAGCTCTCCATTCCATTCTATTGTGCATTCCTGGAGCAGAAACGGGTTGTTGTTTATAGATCTCACTTAAAAAATGAACATTGAATCTTAAAAAATCAATCAACTCACAAGTGCTATCTATCTCTGCTTGATACGCATTTTTACTTTGGCACAACATGGTTGAAGCAACCATTTGATAGCGATATTTGGTAGCCAATAAATCAGCAGCCTTTAAAAAAATATGTGCACGGTTCTCCCAGCTCATATTTTCCCATTTTTCCTTGGCTTGTAAAGCAGCGGCAATTGCAGCTTGAACATGTTTTTCTTCCCCTACACTAAAATGTCCTAATGTATGGGATAGTTCATGTGGGGGATGAATCGCCATTTTTTTGTCGGTTCTAACAATTTTCCCGCCTATATACATAGGAATATCTAATTCCTTTTTTTTAAGATCGGCCAAGGCTTTTTTTAAAGCCGCCTTTTCTGGGGTTCCCGGTGCATATGGGATTACGGGATCGTTTGCTGGAAGTGGATAAGAAAAAGTACCAATTTGCATAATTACTTATTTAAAAGTTTGAGGCCACAAGGTAAGGAGAATTCATTATTGTGAATATGCAATACATTTGTATATGGCCATCATTTTATTTGATAATGCAAAACGCAATCTTTTTGCACCACTTTCTTTAACCAAAGCTGTGTCATCTTTCCATTTTGGTTTGTTATCAATAAAAGAAAGGTGGGCCATATGGTTAAAGCAAGATACATTCGTTCATACAGCATCCTACCTCCAACCTTTATATGAAACACCTCCTTCTGAGACGCATATTTGGATAGATGCAGCAGTTATTCCAACAGAATCCCTAGTTCAGCAAATAGTTGATTTAGCGGAAGGTCAGGTATTAGTCGATGAAAAAGGGATTGTGGCAGGAAGATCAGCTCAAAAGTTTATTGATTTTTCCCCAATATCTTGGAAGTCTTTTTTTGAATCAATGATTTCCATTGAAAATGTTAATCGTATTGAATTTCCTTGGGAAATAATGCAACAAAATGATCTATTTATTCGAGAAGACTTTAAATTGGTAACCAAGGGCAGAAAGTCTCAACCAATATCACCTACCGTTCAATTATTTCAATCAGCAGATATTTTTATTGAAGATGGAGCTAAGCTTGAATTTTGCACCCTTAATTCTTCCACAGGTCCTATATATATTGGTAAGCAAGCTGAGATCATGGAAGGATCAACTATCAGAGGCCCTTTTTCGATAGGATTTAATTCGGTCTTAAAAATGAATAGCAGGGTGTATGGAGCAACCAGTTTAGGGCCAAATTCCTTGGGAGGTGGTGAAATCAAAAATTCAGTCATCATGGGAAATTCCAATAAGGCACATGATGGTTATTTGGGGGATGCTGTAATAGGTGAGTGGTGCAATTTTGGAGCAGGCAGCTCAAATAGCAACTTAAAAAATGCTGCAGGCAACGTTAAAGTTTGGTCGATGGAATTGGATAAAATGATTTCAGTTGGCCAAAAATGTGGGGTGATAATGGGCGATTATTCGCGTTTATCTATTAATTCTTCCGTAAATACTGGTTCTGTAATCGGCGTTAGTTGTACGGTTTTTGGTGCAGGATTATTGCCAAGAAAAATACCTAATTTCAGTTGGGGTGTAGAAGGTAAAAAATATAATTTAGATCTTGCCATTACGGAGATCAATAATTGGAAAATCATGAAAAAACAAGCCCTTACAAAAGCAGAAATAGATGTACTTCATCATCTATTTCATTTAATATAAAATATTCATTCAATCAAATAACCAACAACAAATGCGAAAACAAATTGCGGCAGCTAATTGGAAAATGAATCTTACACTACAGCAAGCCGAACAACTTTTGGATGATATCATTGCACAACCGCATTCACTCAAAGACAACCAAGAAGCCATTTTTGCTATTCCAGCCCCTTATTTATCAATGGCACAATCTAAGCTTAGAAATAAAGAATGTGTATTTGTTGCAGCACAAAATTGTTATAGTAAAAAAAGTGGAGCCTATACAGGAGAAATTTCTGTAGACATGTTGAGTTCTCTGGGAATTCATTATGTAGTGCTAGGCCATTCTGAGAGAAGAGAATATTTCAATGAATCCAATTCATTCTTGGCAGAGAAAGTAAATATTTGTTTAGAAAACAATATTCATCCTATTTTTTGTTGCGGAGAACCATTGGCCATTCGCGAAGCCAATACACAAAATGAATATGTGGGCAAACAATTAAAAGAATCTTTATATCATCTTTCAGAAGATCAAATACGCAAAATAGTAATTGCATATGAGCCAATCTGGGCAATAGGTACAGGTAAAACGGCTAGTAGCAATCAAGCACAAGAAATGCATGCGTTCATTCGTAAAAATATTGAATCGGTATATGGCGCATCAACAGCAAATGCTATTTCTATACTATATGGAGGAAGTGTAAAAGCTTCCAATGCGGGAGAAATATTTTCTCAGCCCGATGTGGATGGTGGATTGGTAGGAGGGGCTTCTTTAATTGCTGATGAATTTGTTGCCATCATCAACGCTTTAAAATAAATTATTTATGTAGAAATTGAGCCCTTTCAATTCGATCATTTATAGCATGGCCAATTCCAGTTGCTGGAAAATGCGCTGCTAAAATAATATCATAATTGGATTGATCAATTTTTCTGAGTGTAGCAAATAGTTGATTGGCAGCAAATGCTAAGTCTCCTTCTGGTGATAGTGTATAACAATCTATTTTTTCGCCTTCGTAATTTTTATCGAAGCTAATGATGGCTATTTTTTTGCCCCTGTGTTGCTGCATTAATTGTTCCATGTTTCCTTTAAATAATGGCGTTCTGGGAGCATAATGACTTTTCATTTGTCCGGCAGTTATTGGCAATGATTCATGTAGTACTTCTCTCACTTCTAATCCAGTTAAATCAGTTAACTGGGATGCACTTATGCTACCTAATCTATGTATTAAAATATGGTTGCCTTTTACTTCACAAATAGTTGATTCTAAGCCAATGCTTGTTGGTCCTCCATCTAATATGTATTCAATTTTTCCGTTCAAACCTTCAAAAACATGACTTGCGGTTGTGGGGCTTATATAGCCAGACGGATTAGCGCTTGGGGCAGCTAGTGGAAAATCAATTTGATCTAAGAGCTCTAATGTTAAAGGATGATTGGGAATACGAATGGCCACTTTATTGCTTCCTGCAGTGGTAATGTCTGGAACATTGTTTTTTTTGGGCAATAATAATGTGACGGGACCTGGCATTAAGATTTTAGCGATATTGAGGCTATGCATATCAGCCTCCGCATATCGATGAATTTCATCAATATTTTTTATGTGCAGAATAAGTGGATTAAAATGAGGTCTATTCTTGGCTGCATAAATTGTAGCAACAGCTTTTTCACTTAAAGCATTTCCGGCAAGTCCATAAACAGTTTCAGTAGGAATAGCCACCAATTTATCCCATGATAACAAATCAACTGCTTTATTTAAATCTCTTCCAATTGTAGTGATCATTGCTTAGTTTTTTAATGCCAATGCCCCATTATTGTTAAAAAATCTGCTTCTATCTAAGGCCGTATTGGTTCCAAGGCCGGTTTCTTCATTTACCTTGGCTTTTCTGTTTAATTTTCTCATTAACATCTATACTATTCTTGGTTGAAGATAACGCATACAAGCCTATCTTTGCCGCCTTATGAAGCAGATTAGGAATTTTTGTATAATAGCCCACATTGATCATGGCAAAAGTACGTTAGCGGATAGATTATTAGAACATACCAAAACCATTGGTGAAAGAGACATGATGAACCAGGTTTTGGATGATATGGATTTGGAGCGAGAAAAGGGAATTACGATCAAGAGTCATGCGATACAAATCAGTTATCCGTACAAAGGGGAAACCTATGTATTGAATTTAATTGATACTCCTGGGCATGTAGATTTTAGTTATGAAGTAAGCCGAGCACTTGCAGCTTGCGAAGGCGCATTGTTATTGGTAGATGCTTCTCAGGGTATTCAAGCACAAACAATCAGCAATTTGTATTTGGCTATTGAGAATGATTTAGAAATTATTCCAGTAATCAATAAAATTGACATGGATGGTGCAAAAATTCCTGAAGTGACCGATCAAATCATTGATTTAATTGGTTGTAAACAAGAAGATATTTTATTGGCTAGCGGAAAATCTGGTATTGGTATTGAGGAGATTTTACAGGCCATTGTTGAAAGAATTCCAGCACCTGAAGGCAATACCGAAGCGCCATTGCAAGCATTGATTTTTGATAGTGTTTACAATAGCTTTAGAGGAATCATTATTTATTATAGAATTCTTAATGGAGTCTTAAAAAAAGGAGATAAGATTCGTTTTGTAGCATCTGGGCAAGATTATATAGCCGATGAAGTAGGCGTGCTTAAATTAACGATGACGCCAAAAACCGAAGTGAGGGCAGGTGATGTTGGTTATATTATAACGGGCATTAAAAACGCCAAAGAAGTTAAAGTAGGAGATACCATTACACTGGCCAATAATCCTGGAGAAATGATTCATGGATTTGAGGAAGTGAAGCCAATGGTATTTGCAGGTATTTTTCCTGTGGAAACAGATCAATTTGAAGAGTTGAGGGATTGTATGGACAAACTTCAATTGAATGACGCATCACTAACTTTTGAATTAGAAACCTCACAGGCATTGGGCTTTGGATTCCGTTGTGGATTCTTGGGCTTATTGCATATGGAAATCATTCAAGAGCGATTAGAAAGAGAGTTCAATCAAACAGTAATAACAACAGTGCCGAATGTAAGCTTCAATGCATATACCACAAGAGGTGAAAAAATTCAAGTAAACAATCCTGTAGAAATGCCGGATCCTGTTAAAATTGATCGCATTGAAGAACCATTTATCAAAGCACAGATCATTACATTGCCGGATTATATCGGAAATATCATGACACTGTGCTTGGGCAAGAGAGGTATCTTGATAAATCAAAGTTATTTAACTCCAACAAGGGTTGAGTTGATTTTCGAAATGCCACTTACAGAGATTGTATTTGATTTTTATGATAAACTAAAAAGTTCAACAAGGGGTTATGCCTCTTTTGATTATACACCTATCGATAATCGTGATGCCGATATTGTAAAAATGGACATCTTATTAAATTCCGACAAAGTGGATGCTTTAAGTGCATTGATTCATAGAAGCAGAGCGCAAGATTTTGGAAGAAGATTGTGTGAAAAATTAAAAGAGCTTTTGCCAAAGCAACAGTTTCAAATATCCATTCAAGCAGCCATTGGTGCAAAAGTAATTGCACGTGAAAATATCAGTGCTATGCGCAAAGATGTTACTGCAAAATGTTATGGTGGCGATATTAGCAGAAAGCGTAAATTATTGGAAAAACAAAAAGAAGGAAAGAAAAGAATGCGTCAAATTGGAAATGTAGAAATTCCACAAGAAGCATTTTTAGCAGTATTGAAACTAGATTAGAATTCGATATTTGGGATATAGATCCATTTGCCGAGTTCCCATTTAAAACCTTCTATGGTGCCGTAAGGAACCAATGTGTGTTTCTTGCTAATTTCTCCAGTTTCACTTACCAGCTTTGCAAATACGATACGGTCTATTTCGGCATCATAATTCAGTTTGGCATTGGCTTCTTTCTTAAACTCTAAGCAAAATCGATATGCAGGTTGTGGGGGCTTTATGGCATCATTTGGGTAATTAAAAAATCTCCCACCAAATTGGGGGCGATTGTTGTTGTCGAAAGTTAACACTTCCAACCATTTTTTTGTACTTCTTGCATCGTTCTCATCATATCCTATAAGCGTATAGTAGTTCTTGTTATTGAATTTTTTAAGTACGATATTATAATACAAAGCACCGATCCAGTTTTCATTGGTTCTTACAGAGTCTGTAGGCTTTTCTGTAAAATCTGTACCGTCGTATAATGGAATTAGTTTTAAAGAACCATCATTTGTTTTTAGTTGAATAGCACCTTTATATCGATAGTAGGTAAAATCTTTCATTAACTGCCAAGTAATAATTCTGAAACTACTATCTGGTGCATATAAGCGAGAAATTGTTTTTAAAGAATCAAATGAATAATTAAATGAATAGGGTGTTTTTAGGGCTTGAACCAAGTTTCTGGTAAAAAAACTATCAGCCCTCAATCTGTCAACCATTTCTTCTGCATTTACAATATCAAATGCATATTTACTTAACATCTGTTCTGCTGATTGTAAATATTTTTTATTGTTTGTTACTTGTGCATTGGGATACAAATAAGTAAATATCAATAAAAAAAGAAAAAATTGTTTTTTGTACATCTGTTTTGGCTAAAATAATGCAATAGCAATTTACAAGCTTAATGGTGCATTTACAGCAATTGGTAAAATTTTATCTTTTTCTTAAACTATAACAAGCTTCGGCAAAACTGTATAAATCGGTAAATCTACAGTCTATCATTGGATCTGGGAATGGTACTTCTGGGTGTGTGGTAGCTAAGAAAACGGTGTGCATGTCGGCGTTTCTTCCAAATTTCATATCGCTCATTCTATTGCCTACCATGATGCTTTTTTTTAGATCGATTTGCGGGAAATCTTGTTTTGCCTGAAAAGCCATGCCTGGTTGAGGTTTACGGTTTGGTGAATCATCAGCTAAATCTGCACAAAAATAAATTCGATTAATTTTTCCTCCATCACTTTCAATGGCAGATAGCATATTTTGATGAATTTCATTTAAATGAGACGCTGTCATCAAACCTTTACCAATACCTTTTTGATTGGTAACAATTACAATGTGTTCAAAACATTGATTAAGTAGTGGTATTGCAGTGAGAACATTTGGATAAAAAATAAATTCATTCCAATTACGAAT
>JBILRH010000146.1:0-4284 GCA_044372715.1 Sediminibacterium sp.
GAGAGCGCAGCAAAATTACGCCTTGAAATGAATTCTATGCCAGAAGAGTTGGATCGTTTAGAAAGGCAAATTCGTCAATTAGAAATAGAGCGTGAAGCCATTAAAAGAGAAAATGACGAAGAAAAGTTAAAAGAACTGAATATCGATATAAGCAATCTTGCTGTTGAAAGAGACACACTAAAAGCTAAATGGCAAGAAGAAAAGGAATTGGTAGAGAAAGTGCAAAATGCAAAGGCTCAAATTGAACAATTAAAGTTGCAAGCCGAACAGGCAGAGCGAAATGGCGAATATGGTAAGGTTGCAGAAATAAGGTATGGTAAAATTAAAGAGGAAGAAACATTGATTGATTCTTTAACTGAACAGCTTTTAAATAGTGGCAACAAGCGATTATTGAAAGAAGAAGTAGACGCCGAAGACATTGCAGCAAATGTAGCCAAGGCAACCGGAATACCATTGGCTAAAATGATACAAAGTGAAAGAGAAAAATTACTTCATTTAGAAGATGAATTGCATGAAAGAGTTATAGGTCAAGAAGAAGCAATTACAGCAGTATCTGATGCAATTAGAAGAAGTAGGGCTGGTTTGCAAGATCCTAAAAAACCTATTGGCTCATTTATTTTTCTAGGAACAACTGGTGTAGGTAAAACAGAATTGGCAAAAGCCTTGGCAGATTATCTATTTGATGATGAATCTATGATGACTCGTATCGACATGAGTGAGTATCAAGAAAAACATACTGTTTCTCGATTAGTGGGTGCGCCTCCAGGATATGTGGGTTATGATGAAGGTGGACAGTTAACAGAAGCAGTTAGAAGAAAGCCCTACAGTGTTGTTTTATTAGATGAGATAGAAAAAGCACATCCAGATGTTTGGAATATTTTATTGCAAGTATTGGATGATGGAAGGCTTACTGATAATAAAGGTAGAACCGTGAATTTTAAAAACACCATTATAATTATGACGAGTAATTTGGGTAGCCATTTGATTCAAGAGGCTTATGAAGGAGTTACAGAAAAGGGTATAGAAGCTGCAGGAGAAAAAGCAAAGGTGGAAGTAATGAATTTGTTAAGACAAACTATTCGCCCTGAATTTTTGAACCGAGTAGATGAAATTATCATGTTTAGTCCATTGGCAAAATCTCAGTTGAAAGGTATAGTTCAAATTCAGTTGAACGATCTTAAAAAGCTTGTTGCAGAAAATGGCATTAATTTAAACTTTAGCGAGTATTTGATTGATTTTTTAATTGAACAGGGATACGATCCACAATTTGGAGCCAGGCCTCTCAAGAGATTAATTCAAAAGCAATTGGTAAATAGTTTAAGTAAAAGAATATTGGCTGGCGATATAGATAAAACCAAGTCGGTATTGGTAGATGTTTTTGATGGGGTAGTGGTTTTTAGAAATGAGGAGATTTGATTTTTTATCTTACGATAGTGCATCAAATGGATATGCCCTAAAAATCATCAATAATATAACGCTACGCAGCTCAAAAAGGAGTTTCATTGGGATTGATTGAGTTAAAAAAGTAAGATTGTTTACAGTTGTTTTTGAAGGGGCGGTATTTACCGCCTCTTTTTTGTACTTTTCCGTATGGAAACGAATCAATTTTTACTTTATGGAGCCAATGGGTATACAGGAAAGCTCATTGCTCAAATGGCAGCAGAATATGGTTTAATGCCTGTTTTAGCTGGTCGAAATGAAAAAGCCATTAGCGAGTTAGCAAAAACATTAAACTTACGCTATCAAATTATTGATTTAGATAATCATCTAGCATTGGTAGAATGTTTAAGAAATTTCAAAGTGGTTGTACATGCTGCAGGACCGTTTCAATTTACTTCCAAAAAAATGATTGAAGCTTGTTTAGTAGCAAAAACCCATTACTTGGATATCACCGGAGAAATTGCGGTATTTGAACAAGCAAAAAGAATGCATGATAAAGCATTAGCCCATGAAATAATGGTTATGCCTGGTGTTGGATTTGATGTTGTGCCAACAGATTGTATCGCGAAGTTTTTGAAGGATCAATTACCAACTGCAACTCATTTAACGTTAGCCTTTGCCATGCTAGGTGGTGCAGTATCTCATGGAACTGCTACTACTATGGCTGAAGGAATGGGGCAAGGTGGGGCTGTAAGAGAAAATGGCAAAATTGTTAAAAAGCCATTAGGGCATAAGGGAAGATGGATTGATTTTGGTTTGAAAAAAATTTTTGTAATGTGCATTCCTTGGGGGGATGTGTCTACTGCTTTCTCTACAACTGGAATTCCAAATATTGAAACATTTACAATGGTTTCTCCAAAAACATTTAAAGCGTTAAAATGGCAATGGCTGTATAATTGGATACTAAGAATGTCTTTTATGAAGAACATGGCAAAGAAAAAAATAAAAGCAAAGCCAGCAGGTCCTAACGATGATGCACGCTTGAAAGCCAAAAGCCTTGTTTGGGGAGAAGTTACCAATGAAGCGGGGCAAACAAAATCGGCAAGATTAATTGGCCCTGAAGGATATACGCTTACTGCAATCAGTAGTTTAATTATTGCAAAAAAAGTATTGTCTGGTAATTATAAAATAGGATATCAAACACCAGCGGGTTGTTACGGTGCAGATCTAGTGTTGGAAATTCCTGGAGTATCTAGAGAATTGTTATAGTAGGTTCATTTAATAATCATATTTGCAATTCAAATCAGTTTCAATGGCCTCTACTAAAAAAGCAGCAATCGGATTTATTTTTGTAACCTTATTGATTGATGTTATTGGTTTTGGATTAATTATTCCTGTAATTCCCAAATTGATTGAAGATTTATTAGGAAGTTCTAGTATAAGTAAAGCAGCTACATATGGTGGATTCTTAACTTTTGCCTATGCTATTATGCAGTTTTTATTTGCTCCTGTATTGGGAAACTTAAGCGATCAATATGGCAGAAGACCAGTATTATTGTTTTCATTGTTTGGTTTTGGTATAGATTATTTATTGCTATCGTTTGCGCCTTCCATTGCGTGGCTATTTGTTGGAAGAATGATAGCAGGAATTACAGGCGCTAGCTTTACTACTGCTACTGCATACATTGCAGATATCAGTACAACAGAAAATCGTGCACAAAATTTTGGAATGATTGGGGCCGCTTTTGGTTTAGGATTTGTAATTGGTCCGATGCTTGGAGGTTTGTTAGGAGAGATAGGGCCTAAATTACCCTTTTTTGTTGCAGCAGGATTGGCTTTAACCAATTGGTTGTACGGATATTTCATCTTGCCTGAATCATTGGATAAAAGTTTGAGAAGGCCTTTTGAATGGAGAAGAGCCAACCCTATCGGGTCTCTGTTGCGATTAAAGAAGTATCCCGCTGTTTCTGGCTTAGTGGTTTCTTTTGTTTTAATCTATCTAGCCGCCCATGCTGTTCAAAGTAATTGGAGTTTTTTTACTATCGAAAAATTTAAATGGACGCCTAAGATAATTGGTATCTCTTTGGGGTTAGTTGGTTTACTGGTAGGGGCTGTGCAAGGTGGCTTGGTTAGAATTGTAAATCCAAAATTAGGTAATGAAAAAAGTGTTTACTTAGGATTAGCATTCTATGCTATAGGATTGCTTTTATTTGCGTTAGCTTCTGAATCGTGGATGATGTTTGTGTTTTTGGTTCCTTATTGTTTGGGAGGGATTGCAGGGCCAGCATTACAATCTATTATTTCAGGCAATGTTCCTAAGAATGAACAAGGTGAATTACAAGGGGCTTTAACTAGTTTAATCAGTTTAACTTCAATTGTAGGTCCATTAATGATGACCAATTTATTTGCATATTTCACAAAATCTTCAGCGCCATTTTATTTTCCGGGAGCGCCATTTTTATTAGGAGCATTGTTTATGGTATTGGCTAGTATTTGGTCTTATAGAGCCCTTCATGTTAAAAAGAACCAATTATAATTTATCTAGTGCTGATAAAATTAGCTAAACCGATAAAAACTGCTCATGTATGTAATCTACAACGCTAATAAGACTGCCAGTTTCTTTAAATACGTTCAATTGTCTATCAGCTCCTGTTCCTCTCTCAAAAATATTTGTAATATGATTAATAATATGTCTGCTTCCTAATTCATCTACCACATCATCTACAAAGTCTAATAATTCATAAATAAGCGCCTTTGTATCTACTTCTGTTTCTTTTCCAAAATCGATTAATTTCCCATCAATTCCATACCTACTAGCTCTCCATTTATTTTCGTTAATCAATTGCCTTGAATAAATCATGAAATTTAAATTTTGACTACGTAGTTTATAAAGCTTTGCGCATA
>JBILRH010000029.1:0-15803 GCA_044372715.1 Sediminibacterium sp.
CTTATTTCCATTATTGTGTATTTGCTTAGGTATCAATTACTTATGTAAATAATACCATTTATTTGAGCGGCGAAGGTACGATATTACAATGGGGCAGCAAGTAATTAAGTGTCAATATTATGTTACTGACTAAAACTGATGCGCCCAAATAACCTTAATTTTATATGAATATCAACTATTTATGAAGCCGATTTTGCTCTATTTACTTATTGCTTTTTATTTATTTGCCGGCATCAATCATTTTATCAATCCTCGTTTTTATAGCCCATTGATTCCTCCTTATTTAACTCAATGGACCTATTCAATCAATATGATTAGTGGAGTGGCCGAAATTGTATTGGCAATTGGGCTGATTTTTCCTAGTACCAGATTACTGGCTTCATACGGAATTATTGCACTTTTAATTGCTTTTATTCCAGCACATATTTATATGATTCAATTGGGCAATTTTAATTTGGGCAAATTTCAGATGACACCAACTATCGGATGGATCAGATTATTGGTTATTCATCCAGTTTTGATTGCCTGGGCTTATTGGGTAAGAAATTAATATCTTTAAAATAAAATCAATGCGTTTTCTTAAAATTATTATTGGCTTGGTTGCTGTTTTGGCCATCATTTATTTAGTAGGGCCATCTCCTGCCAAACCACATTATAACAATACTATAATTAAAGTTCCTTCAGAACCAATTGCATTGGAAAAATTTATTGCTGATGGAGAAGCATTGCATAAAGTAAAACCCAATAATGAAGCACGGATTGTTTGGGCCAATGACTCACTGAAACAAAAAACCAAATACGCTATAGTATACTTACATGGATTTAGTGCAAGCCAAGAAGAAGGCAACCCTGTACACAGAGCAGTTGCTAAAGAATTTGGCTGTAACCTATATCTATCAAGGCTTTCACAACATGGAATAGATACAACCGACGAGTTGATGAATATGACTGCAGAAAATCTATGGGAATCTGCAAAAGAAGCATATGCTATAGGAAAAGCAATTGGCGATACAGTTATTTTAATGGGTACTTCAACAGGAGGTACATTGGCCCTCATGCTTGCAGCCAATTTTCAGGAAGTGGGTGGATTGATTTTGTATTCGCCCAATATTGCCATTAATGATCCAAATGCTTGGTTGTTGAATAATCCTTGGGGGTTACAAATTGCCAGATTGGTAAAAAAATCCAATTATATGATTATCAATAAACCAATTCCGCAATACAATCAATATTGGAATCATCATTATCGTTTAGAAGCTACTGTACAACTAGAAGAATTGTTAGAAACCGCAATGACTAAAACAACTTTTGAAAAAATCAAACAACCAACATTGGTGCTTTACTATTATAAAAATGAAAAAGAGCAAGACCCAGTAGTTAAAGTAAGTGCTATGAAAGAAATGTTTGCCAACATTCAAACTCCATCTGAAAAAAAGAAAATGGTACCTATTCCAAACTCCGGCAATCATGTAATGGCTTCTCCTATTCAATCAAAAGATATAGAATCAGTTAAAAAGGAGTCGGCACTGTTTCTAAAAAATACGTTTGGTTTATGATATGAAAAATAGCTATAAGACAAAAACGATACTTTTTATCATTGAAAATGAGTACTTATAGCTAACCGTAAAAGTTCCTTACCTTCACCAATTAATAAATTGCTTGCGTATGCCTCTAAGTAAAATAGCTGGTATTGGTAAATATGTGCCAGCCAATGTGGTTTCCAATAATGATCTTACCAAATACATGGATACCAATGATGAATGGATCCAGGAAAGAACTGGAATAAAAGAGCGCAGGTATGCGCATAGGACCGAAGAAACCACTACCACCATGGCAGTTGAAGCTGCTAAAATTGCCATTGAAAGAGCAGGCACTACTGCCCAAGACATAGACTTTATTGTATTTGCTACTTTATCGCCTGATTATTATTTTCCTGGCTGTGGCGTAATGGTACAACGTGCCATGAAAATGAAAGAAATTGGCGCATTGGATGTGCGCAACCAATGTAGCGGATTTGTATATGCACTAAGTGTTGCCGATCAGTTTATTAAAACAGGTATGTATAAAAACATATTGGTGATTGGAAGCGAAAAACATTCTTTTGGTTTAGACTTCACCACTCGTGGAAGAAATATCTCCGTGATTTTTGGAGATGGTGCAGGAGCTGTTGTTTTGCAACCAACAGAAAAAGAAGGACAAGGAATATTAAGTACGCATCTGCATAGCGATGGAGAGTCGGCAGAAATATTGGCCATGTACAATCCTGGTACACATGCCAATCATTGGGGTGCAAAAAATTATGCCGATTTTGATGATGCCGAAATTGCTCAAATGTTTATGAGTAAAAAAATGATCGACAATGCACAACTATATCCTTATATGGATGGTCAGGCTGTATTCAAAAAAGCAGTGGTGAAATTTCCGGAAGTAATTATGGAAGCATTGGAAAAAAATCAATTGAAATCTTCCGACATTAATATGTTAATTCCACATCAAGCAAATTTACGCATCAGCCAATTTGTTCAACAAAAATTACAACTTTCCGACGATCAGGTGTACAATAATATTCAATACTACGGAAACACAACTGCAGCATCGGTTCCAATTGCATTATGCGAAGCATGGGAAAAAGGGAAAATTAAAGAAGGTGATTTGGTTTGTTTAGCGGCATTTGGAAGTGGCTTTACATGGGCCAGCGCTTTAATGTATTGGTAGTTATTCGTTGGTCTTATGGAAAGAAAAATCATTTACCTTATTAATCCAATATCCGGTACTTCTAAAAAAGAGAAGACCCGTTTATTAATTGAACGCGAAACAGCGCTTCAGCAAATTCCATTTAAAGTCTTTTTTACCAGCCCAACAGGCAATTATGATTTGGTAAGGGACGCTGTTTTAAATGAAGAATTTACCGATGTGGTAATTATTGGAGGAGATGGAACAGTAAATCAAGTTACCAATGCATTAAGAGACACAGGAGTGAGATTTGGTATTATTCCTTCTGGATCAGGAAATGGATTGGCTCGAGCAGCAAATATTCCTTCAAAATTAAAATCTGCTCTAGCTATTATTTTTGGAGGCAAAGCAAAAGCGATTGATGCCTTTACTGTTAATGGCGCTTATTCATGTATGTTGAGTGGGGTAGGTTTTGATGCACAAGTTGCTCATGATTTTGCCCAAAAAAATACTAGAGGATTATTTACCTACACACAACAAAGCATTATCAATTATTTCAAGGCCATTCCGTATCAGTTTGAATTAACCATTGATCATTTTTCTTTTTTTACTGATGCATTTTTTATAAGCATTGCCAATAGCAATCAATTTGGAAACAACGCTACCATTGCTCCACAAGCCAGTTTATCAGACGGCTTATTGGATGTGGTGGTTGTTCAAAAAATGAATAAAGCAAAATTACCATTTGCCATTCTTAGGCAAATGAGGGGCAATAATAAATTACAAAAACTGGTAGACGACATGAGCACTAAAACCATTTTGTATTTTCAAACACCTTCTTTATCCATTAAAAACGAAAAATTAGCCCCCTTGCATATTGATGGCGAACCAAGAGAAACAGCGGAAGCATTTGATATTCAAATAATCAAAGACGCTTTTCTCTTATTACAGCCTTAGTGTTTTATTGAGCTTGTATTTGTTGAAGCCGCTGAAAAGATGCTTGATTGATTGGATTAGACAATGCATTGGTAATATCTCTTTTCTCAGCAGCTGTTAAGTGAAAACTTAAACTTGCAGCAGCATCTTTTGTAGCAGGAACATATTGAAATGGAATTCGATAAAAATTAGGCCCATAAGTTTTACTCAAATAATCCAATTGATCATGCTGCGCATAGTCCTGCATTTTATACCAGTTGTTTTGAAGAATTAAAAAGGGCTTTGTCAAAAATCCAATCAATGAATTACTCTCCAATGGCTTATCCCAATCACTCATACTTCTGTCTCTAATTTGAATAACAATCACTTTTGAGGTATTCTCTTTGAGCCAATCTTTAAATACTTCTATAAAACGCAAGGAAGACTCCTGGCCAAAATTATCCCTTAAGCCAGCATCCATAACATCTACAATAGGATTGGAGGGCAGCCATACATTGGGCAATACATAGGGGAATGTAGCATTCATTCTTAGGGCAGAAACTAAACTAATTCCTTGGCTATTTTGTTTTTTAAACAATGTATGAAAATCGATTGCATCTGGATCAAAAGATTCTATTTGTTGATTATTGGATATTGGCTTCATTAAAAAACGAACAGGTCTTGTGGCAAGAATCATTTTTCTTCCATCTCTAGTAATCACCGAATTAAAAAATATTGCTGGCAATAACCCTTTTTGTTCTGCATCTTCATATGCAGAAATGGGTTTGTCTAAAACAGATGCTGTATTCTCATTTAACTTTTGTTCAAAAGCATATCCCCTGTCTTTAACATATGCAAAGCCATTGTAGTTAAATTTTTGTGCAGGGCTTAACAAGTCTCTGGTAAGAAAAGAAGAAAATATCGGACTCAATAAATCTTTGGTAATATTGGTAATGTATTGTTTGTCTTGCAAATTAATGTTGGCACCCTTTAATTGTTGATATTGCAATTCCCTAAAATAAGCAGCCCCCAACATTCCGCCGGAAGCGCCACTTATTAAGATGGTTTGTTGCATTAATTTTCCATTTAATTGCGCGTTTAACTGTTGAAGTGTGTTCATGGTAAAAGCTGCACTTCTTAACCCACCACCGCTGGTATTGATAATATACATAACTGGTTTGGGAGAAGACTGTCTTGATTTCCAATTATTCAAAATGGTTAAATATGCTTGTTTATCTTTTTGAATAAGCGAATCATTGGCCATTTCGTTAATGGATTCTCTGCTATAAATGGGTCGTTCTTTTTTATTAAGATAATTTATACCATATGCTTTGTTTCTTGGATCGATAATTTCTTTTTGATACAAGATATTCGCAATAATATAAAGTAGCACAACTACTGGAATACTCCATGAACGTAAGAAAATAGAAAGTGCGCCTGCAAATGCAATTAAAATAGCAAAGAATAAAGTAATGCTAGCTGCTGCGGGTAATTGAAACAATTGAGTATCTGAACTATATCCTACTAAAATTAAAAAAACAAATGCCAACGTAATCGCCAATACTGCTGCCACATGATGCCGATTAAAAACCGCATCCAAAAATTCTTGACTATAATGTCTTACATCACGTGGTTTACGCAAACGAAATCCAGCACTTAAAAACCAATCCACCCGCATTTCATACTTTTCTTTAGGAAGTATTTTAGTAAACGCCACTCGCTGGTACTCTTTATGTTCATATTTAATTGTAGTAGATAAAGTATAATAAATGGTTTTATCGGCGCCGAAAAAATAAACAAATGCAATCAACAAAGACAAAATCAAACCACCCATATAACCTAGCGTCAAGAAAATAATTTCTTTGGTTGACAACAATTCTTGCGAACTAGCATAATGAATTGCGTTGAGTAAATAAAAAACCAAGAAAGCCAAGGGAATGATGGCATTATTGATACAATATTTTAAAAATGGCTGTGCATTGGTTGCTAAAAATCGGATGTTGTTTCCGTGTAAAATAAAAGTGGTGATATTCCAACTCATGATAAACACACCAGAAGCAACTCCAACAATAGAAGTACTTAAATATGTTACTTCACCAAAATATTCTGGGGCCAGAAATAGTGAATCTGCCCCAAAAGTTTTCATGAAATTTCCTGCAACAGTAGCAAATAATAAATACCAGAATACCAAAAACACCTGGTATCTTCTGAAATGAATCAGAAAAAGTTGAATGGGTAAAGAAAACCAAATGCCAATCAAGTATTTCTTCATACAACTAAGATGATTAAATACTTCATCTCGCTGCACTAAGTTACTTAATTTATGCTGTTTCTTTTCTAATTACAAATAAGGTTAACACCAATGAAAGCAATAAAAGCATTCCAGTTAGTTGGTGCAATTGAGCAGTCCATTCAAATAATCCCCAATTTCCGGGTATTATTCCTTTACTAAACAATACGGTTCCTATACCAAGTGCAACTTGTATTAAAACGATAATCAATGGCCATTTTTTTACCCGATTAAAAAGGATTGATCCATTGATTTTATTCAAACTTAAGGTCCAAGCGGCAATTAAGACAATTAATAGGTAAGCCATTCCACGATGGATGAAATGAATCAAAATGGTGTTGTCGATAAAATTGAGGAAGAATGATTGATCCTTGAATAATTGATCAGGAACCCAAGCTCCATTAATGGTGGGCCATGTAGAAGCTACGCTTGCTGCTTTATGACCTGCCATTAATGCTCCATACAATAATTGCAGCACCAATAAGCCCAATAATAGATAATTGGTTTTAACGGATTTAGAATTTTTAACAAATTGGTCTTGCTTTATCAAACAACTCAACGCAAACCAAAATGTATAACTAAGTAAACCCAATGCTAAAATAAAATGTAATGCCAAGCGGGTTGGTTTAACATATACAGCATCACCTGTTAAGCCACTAGCCACCATTATCCAACCTACTCCTCCTTGCAATGCTCCTAAAAGAAATAGTACTGCCAATGGCTTTACCATTTCTTTTCTAAAGGCTTTCTTCCATAAAAACCAAATAAATCCAAACGCAAATACCAAACCAATTGTTCTAGCCCAAAGCCTGTGAAACCATTCCCAGAAAAAAATATATTGAAAATCTTTTAAGGAGAATTCAAAATTGAGCAACTGAAACTGTGGGGTTTGCTTGTATTTATCAAATTCAACCAACCAGGCTGCTTCATTCAATGGAGGCAGGGTTCCTGTAATTACATTCCATTCGGTTATAGACAAGCCACTTCCTGTTAAACGGGTAATTCCGCCTAGGGCAATTTGCACAACTGTCATCCCTACTCCTATCAATAACCAAATGGCAACTTGCTTATCCGACCTTTTTAATTGATCCATATTTTATTTCATTATTTCTGTTCAAACACAAAGGTATAACAACCAAAACGGTAGTTTTGATTAAATCATTTTGATACTATTGATCCAATAACTGAATTTTACCCCATGTTGCCCTCTTTTTACCAGGATATTTTATTGGAAGCAGGTTGTGATGAAGCTGGTAGAGGTTGCTATGCCGGGCCCGTTTTTGCAGCTGCTGTTATTTTACCAAGAGATTTTAAGCATCCATTATTAAATGATAGTAAGCAAGTTGGAGAAAAACATCGCTTGGTGTTAAAAGAAGTAATTGAATCGAATGCCATTGCTTGGTCGGTTGCAAGTATTGAGGTGGAGGAGATTGATTCCATCAATATACTTAAAGCAAGTTTTAAGGCCATGCATAAAGCGATAGCACAGTTAAAAGTTGATCCGGAATATCTATTGATTGATGGAAACCGATTTGTAGCCTATAAAAATATACCGCATTTATGTATTGTAAAAGGTGATGGAAAATATGCATCTATTGCCGCAGCAAGCATTTTAGCTAAAACGCATAGAGATGCGTATATGGAAAAATTACACCATCAGTTCCCGCAATATGGATGGAATAGAAACAAAGGCTATGGCACATTAGAACATAGAATAGGCATAGAAAACAATGGGCTATGTATTCACCACCGAAAAAGTTTTAATATTGTTCCATCCCAAATGAATATTCCTTTTTAATCCATTTCCCAAATACCTGCGCCCTGACGCACCAATTCATAGGTTGATTGGGTACAATCAATAATGGTGGATGGCACTATACCTCCATTTCCTCCATCTACTACAATATCAACTAGGTGCTCAAATTTTTCGTGCATCAATTCAGGATCTGTATATTCTTCTACCATATCCCCTGGTAAGGATGCTGATAATAATGGATGACCCATTTGTTCTACAATTGTTCTGGCTATTAGATTATTGGGGATTCTTAAGCCTATGGTACTTTTTTTACTTTGCAATAAACGTGGCACTTCTTTACTAGCAGGAAGAATAAAAGTATATGGGCCAGGTAAATGACTTTTTAATAAACGATACAAGGATGTATCAATTGGTTTACAGTATTTACTCAGATCACTTAAATCGTTACAAATAAAACTCAACTGTGCTTTATTGGGATCTACTTGTTTAATTCTTGCAATTCTCTCGATGGCTTTTGGTTGAAAAATATCACATCCTAAACCATAGATCGTATCCGTTGGATAAATAATAATTCCTCCATCTTTTAAACAATCAATGATTGTTTTTATATGCCTTGGATTGGGATTATCAGGATGCACATGCAATAACATGCATAAAGTTAAGCCTAAAAAACGAAGACGGCTAAGGCCGTCTTCTGTTTGTTTGTAACCCCTGGTTAAATAATAATAACTACAATGAATAGTCACCATCCACTATAATTACAAGGTAAAAATAGAGAGCAGCAAAAAACCAAACAAGGTAGCATACACTGATTTTTATTAGGTTAATTAACGGATAAAAAAAGGTAGCAATTCATTGTTTTTAAGGTTTTTTTAATTTAAATTCGTAATAGAAAATTGCTCTTACAATTACAATTAAACTACATGAAGAAAATTATTTTAGTAGACGACCATGTCTTGCTAAGAAATGGTTTGTGTAACATAATTAGCAGTTTCCCTGGATACAGCGTTTTATTCGAGGCAGATAATGGCAAAGATTTTATACGCCAACTAGATGCCAATAACCTTCCTGATATGGTATTATTAGATGTTTCTATGCCAGAAATGAATGGCTATGAAACAGCCAATTGGTTACTTAACAATTATCCTGAAATCAATATATTGGTGTTGAGCATGTACAACGATGAGCGATGTATCATTAAAATGCTACAAAACGGAGCAAAAGGATATATTTTAAAAGATATTAAACCTAGAGAATTATTACATGCTTTAGATACTGTTTACGAAAACAAAATGTATTTCAACGATTTGTTGTACGGCAATTTAGTGCATACCATTAGAAATGGGGTTTGTGAACCCGAGGACCCTTATCAAAAATTAATCAGCTTACCGGAAAGGGAAAAGGAGTTTTTAAAATGGGTTTGCACCGAAAAAACATTAAAGGAAATTGCCGCAGCAATGTGTTTAAGTCCAAGAACAATAGATGGTTACAGGGATAATTTATTTGAGAAACTAAACGTAACTAGCCGTGTTGGTTTGGTATTATTTGCTTTAAGAGCAGAGCTAGTAAAACTATGATTTGATTTCCCAAACCTCTCTACCGCGTAATAGCTTATCGAGGTTTCCTTTGCCTTTGGTAACAATTGTTTCTTCAATTTGCATAGCCATTACATCTTCGTAGCATGGGCGATCGGTTTCAAAAAATACACCGAATGGTCTTGGGAAATGCCCTCCTTCTTTATTTGGGTTGTCGAACATTCTGGTTAAAACCTGGGCTTTATAAAAATCGCGCTCATCGTGAATCCATAAATCATCGGTACTTGATCCTTCTCCTAATTCAACTACAACGGGCTTAAATCCATCCAATTTAATGCCTTTGTTTTGGCTAGCACCAAATATCATTGGCTTACCATGTTCTAAGAACAATGTTTCTTCTGCCTTAGAAGATTTCTCTGTGAATATTTCGAAAGCACCATCATTAAAAATGTTGCAGTTCTGATAAATTTCCAAGAAAGAAGATCCTTTATGTCCGTTGGCTCGAGTAAGCATGTATTGTAAGTGCTTGGGATCACGATCCATTGAACGTCCAATAAATGTAGCGTCTGCTCCCATGGCCAGTGCCAATGGATTGAAAGGATGATCGATACTGCCAAATGGTGTACTCTTGGTAACTTTATTCTCTTCAGATGTGGGAGAATATTGTCCTTTGGTTAAACCATAAATCTGGTTATTAAACAATAAAATATTTACATCAAAATTTCTTCTTAATAAGTGAATGGTGTGATTTCCGCCAATACTTAGTCCATCTCCATCACCTGTTACAATCCAAACACTTAACTCGGGGCGAGATGCTTTTAATCCACTGGCTACAGCTGTTGCACGTCCATGGATGCTATGCATTCCGTAGGTATTCATATAATAAGGGAAACGACTGCTGCATCCAATGCCGCTAATGATTACAATATTTTCTCTTGGCACACCAATAGTAGGCATTACTTTTTGTACCTGCGCTAAAATGGAATAATCTCCACATCCAGGACACCAACGAACCTCTTGGTCAGTTGCAAAATCCTTAGATGTTAAAACGGGGCTAGCGATTGTTTCTGTACTCATATAAATAAATTATCCTACAAAGCAATAAAGTTACATATTCGGAAGGAAAAAAAACCAATTTTTCAATAATTGCTTAATGTGTTGCATTCAGCTCCTCCCAATATTCCGCAGCTCTTCTAGTATGTGGAATCACAATCGTTCCACCTACAATATTGGCTACTGCAAATACTTCATACATTTCTTCGGTATTTACCCCCAATTCATGGCTTTTACCTAAATGATATTTGATGCAATCGTCGCAACGCAATACCATACTGGCCACCAAACCCAATAGTTCCTTGGTTTTTTTATCGAGCGCCCCTTCATCGTAAGTATTGGTGTCTAAATTCCACAAGCGTTTCATCACCAGATTATTTTTACTTAAAATAACCTCATTCATTCTTTCGCGATAACTATTAAACTCATTCACCATTTCACTCATAAAATTGATTTAGGCAACAAAAATACAGTGACAGCATAGAATTATTTGTATTTTGTATGACTAAACTTGTAGATATGAAAAGATTGATTCTATTGTTGCTCATCCCTTTTGGGGCGATTGGTCAAAACAAAACTGATTTAATCAAAATCACCGATATGCTTCAAATCAAGCAAATGAGTGGTTTGAGCATGAGCCCAGATGGAAGCAAAGCAGTTTTTGTGCTCAACAGTATTGAACAAGATGGAGAATCTAAATGGGAGTATAAATACAATAATCAATTGTACTTGGTTGCAACTGACGGATCTGCTGCCCCGAAAGCTTTGACTAATAAGGAATCAGCAGGGCAACCTTCATGGAGCCCAGATGGTAAACAGTTGGCATTTGTTAGAACAGTTGATGGTAAGCCACAGATTTTTTTATTGTCTTTTGATGGAGGAGAACCTATTCAATTAACCAAATTTAAATACGGTGCAAGCAATCCTAAATGGAGCCCCGATGGAAAACAAATGGTGTTTGGCGCTTCGGTTTCATTTAAAGATTTGCTGAAAGACAGTATACTCAATCCTGGCAAGGGTTTACCAAAATGGCCAATGGAAAAACCAGGTTTTGATCAAAATGAATTTTTAAAAACTTCATCTGCAAAACCAGATCCTGACGGAACATTAGAAGAAATGCGTGCATACTTAGAATTAAACGCAACAGATAGAAAAGCAAAGGTTTTTAATAAATTAAATTTTCAAGAAGAGGCAACCACTTCGCCTGAACTATCGTTTAGTCATGTTTTTGTTACGGCCGTTCAACCAAATGCAACACCTATTGCCATTACCAAAGGCTTCTATCGATTTGGGAATGCTGTATTTTCTTCTGATGGATCTACCATTGTTTTTACTGGAAGCATGAATGACAAAGAACATCCAGATCGTGTGCAAGAAAGTCAAATATTTACTGCTTTTAGCAATGGCACTAACATGAAAATGTTACTCGGTGCTAGCGGAAAAACCTATAGCAGCCCTTCTGTTTCTCCTTCGGGAAAATGGCTGGCTTTTCAAATGGGTCTTACCAATACTGTGGATATTCCATCATTAGCAGTAATGCCTTTGGGTGGAAATCTATCTGAGGCAACCCTACTTCCTTTCGACAGAAATAAAGGTGGCTTGAATTGGAGCAATGATGAAAAATTCATTTACTTCAATGCACAAAGTAATGGTGGCGCTCCAATTTATAGAGTAGACGTAAAAACCAAAGCAGTAGAACAACTTACCGAATCTGCTGCTGGAATTAGCAGCTATGATTTACGGAATAATAAATTGGTATTTGTAAAAACAGAAGTAGCCAATCCTTTTGAAATTTATACAAGCGATGCAGTAGGAAAAAATGCACAACGCATTAGTAGTTTTAATTACAATTGGGTGAGTAAAAAACAATTGAGTTTGCCAGAGAAAAAAACGTTTAAAAATGAGAAAGGACAAACAGTAGAATATTGGGTAATGAAGCCTACTAATTATGAAGCAGGAAAAAAATATCCAGCCATTCTCGATATTCATGGAGGCCCTTCAGCTATGTGGGGGCCCGGTGAAAGCTCTATGTGGCATGAGTTTCAGTACTATTGTGCAAAGGGTTATGTAGTAGTTTATGGTAATCCAAGGGGTTCGGGGGGATATGGTACTGAATTTTTAAGAGCAAATATTAATGATTGGGGAACAGGCCCAACTTCGGATGTATTAACTTCTTTGGACCTAGCAGCTACAGATGGATTTATTGATACATCCAAATTAACCGTAACCGGTGGTTCATACGCAGGTTATTTAGTAGCTTGGATTGTAGGGCATGATCAACGTTTTAAAGCAGCATGTGCGCAAAGAGGCGTTTACGATTTAGGAACATTCTTTGGAGAGGGAAATGCTTGGCGCTTGGTGCCGAATTATTTTGGTGGATACCCTTGGGATGAAAAATCAAAAGCTATTATCGAAAGAGAATCTCCTATAAAATATGTAGCCAATATTCGTACCCCTTTAATTATTTTTCATGGAGAGAACGATTTAAGAACAGGTGTAATTCAAAGTGAAATGTTGTACCGTAGTTTAAAAGTATTGGGAAGAACGGTGGAATATGTTCGACATCCTGGAGGAACGCATGAACTAACCCGCACTGGTAATAATCGCCAACGGATCGATCAAATGCTAAGAACGATGGAGTTTTTTGAAAGGTTTATAAAGCATTAATGCTTTCACTTCCAAAATAACCATGCAACACTTTCGGTAATTGAATACCAGCTTCGGTTTGGTTATTCTCTAATAAGCAGGCAACAATGCGAGGTAGAGCCAACGAACTTCCGTTTAAAGAATGCGCTAATTGGGTTTTCCCATCGGCTCCTTTAAAGCGGCATTTCATTCTATTGGTTTGGTAATTTTCAAAATTACTTACACTACTCACTTCTAACCAACGTTGTTGGGCTGCACTGTACACTTCAAAATCGTAAGTGATGGCACTGGTGAATCCCATATCTCCTCCGCACAAACGCAAAATGCGATAAGGCAATTCCAGTGACTGCAATAATCGCTCAACATGCTCAATCATTTCCTGTAAAATGCCATAACTTTTATCTGGATGTACGATCTGAATAATTTCTACTTTCTCAAATTGATGCAATCTGTTTAATCCACGAACATCTTTTCCATAACTGCCCGCTTCCCTTCTAAAACAAGGAGAATAAGCGGTCATCATAATAGGCAATTCATCTTCTTTTAAAATGGTATCGCGATACACATTGGTAACAGGCACTTCGGCCGTTGGGATTAAATAAAAATCGTCTTCAGTGGCATGATACATCTGCCCTTCTTTATCGGGCAATTGACCTGTAGCATAAGCCGATGCAGCATTTACCATAAATGGTGGAAGGTATTCGGTATAACCAGCAGCTGTATTAAAATCTAAAAAATATTGAATCAAAGAACGTTGCAATTTGGCACCCTTACCAATATAAACCGGAAAACCACTGCCCGTAATTTTATTGCCCAATTCAAAATTGATCAAATTGTATTTGGAGGTTAAATCCCAATGCGGAACTGCATTTGCATACAATGTTGGAATGGTTCCCCCTGTTCTTACAACTTCATTTTCTTCCGGTGTTTTGCCAATAGGCACTTCATCAGCAGGCAAATTGGGTAATTGTACCAAAGCCTCTGCTAGGTCTTTTTCTACAAGAGCCATTTGTTCTTTTAATGGTTCGAGGGTCTGCTTCCATTCGGCAACATTTTGCTTGATCAATTCAGCCCCAGCTTTATCGCCTTTTCCCATCATCATCCCTATTTCTTTAGATGCTGCATTTACTTTAGCCTGGGTATCGTCGAAAGCTGCCTGCAATCTTTTGCGTTCATCATCTAACTGTACAATGGTATCTACCATTGCTAAATTGCTAAAATTCTTTTTAGCTAATTTTTCTTTCACCATTGCTGGATTAGCCCTCAAAACACTCACCTGTAACATAAATTGCCAATTTTGCTGCAAATATACCGCTTGGCTTTGGATGATGGCATTCCAAGAGCCTTTACCTTTGCAGCATGTTTATTACCGACGATTTACAGCAGCGATGGTGGGCCCTTGAAGCCAAAATGATGGCCAGATTCGATAAAAAGCCCGATTTAGAAGCTATTTTATTCCTGATTGGCATGCAGGAAACGGGGTTTATGCAAGAAAAAATCTCCAAAGAAGAAAAACAAGACCTTATGCATGTAGCAGTTTGTACTGTTTTGGCGCAAAGCGGTTATTATTTAGTGGAGGGGCATGATCCTGATCATTGGCCTCATTTTAAACAATTGAAACAATTGCCCGAAATGAGTATGCCCGAGCAAGAAAACTTTATCAAAGACCATGTATTATTGTATTTTGAGCAACAAGGATTTTAATTGAAGCCATATTTTAGATTTTTAATTTTATGGCAGCGTTTTTTAATGAATATTTGTACTAATAAAAATCAGTTATATGAATTTTCCTGAAGAACTACGTTACACCAAAGACCATGAATGGATTCGCCTAGAAGGCAATGTTGCCACCATCGGTATTACCGATTTTGCACAACATGAATTGGGTGATATTGTATATGTAGATATTAATACAGTTGGCAAAGAATTGGCCAGCGAAGAAATTTTTGGAACAGTTGAAGCAGTAAAAACAGTAAGCGATCTGTTTTTACCAGTTGCAGGAACTGTAACAGAAGTAAATGCTTTGTTAGAAAAACAACCTGAATTGGTAAATACCGACCCATACGGAGACGGTTGGATGATCAAGATGACGGTTACAGATACAGCATCTGTTGATGCTTTACTAAGCAAAGATGCTTATGCTTCATTGGTAGGATAATTATTTACAGATGGCATGAAATAGAATAAGCTAAAAAAGATACTGGGTTTAGTTATAAAATCCATTGGTATTATAAAAGAATTTCCCCCGTATCTTTTTTGGTTTTTATAGCATTGATTGCCTAGCAATAAGATCATGAACAAGACCTTGTCCTATATTTATCTTTTGCTGTTTATTATTTCTCTGTTTGGAAGTTTTTATCTATTCTCACTGCCAGGCGCTAGTTTGCCCTCAATTTATTGGCTGAATATTCCCAATTTAGACAAATACATTCACGCTGGTATTTTTTTTACATTGTGCTATACTGGAGCAATCGCTTTAAGCATTATCAATAGGGGTAATATAAATAATGCCTATTTATCTCTATTATGCATTCTATTTATTTTGTATGGAATTGGAATTGAATTTTACCAAGAATCCTTTGTTGAGGGAAGAGCATTTGAAATAGCAGATATTGTAGCCGATGGAATTGGATGTTTGTTTTTTTTAATTTGGTTTTTAATTCGGAGGCCCTTTAAAAAAGTTGGTCCCGATAGAAATCGGGACCTCAACCAAAACTAACTGCTTATGAGAAATTTTTAATTATAATCTGCTAGTACTAAATCAATTAACGTGCCGAAACCTGTTTAGCTTTTGTTAAAGCTTTAATTGCAGATACAACCAAATACTTTAACGCTGCTATGTAAAGCTCCATAAAATAGACGATATTTTCTATTAATGGATTTATAAGGTAATGTTAAAGAATCAAATACCTAAATAGTACTTTTACAGCTCATA
>JBILRH010000148.1:0-4184 GCA_044372715.1 Sediminibacterium sp.
TTTGTCTATTTCGCTGCAAAGAGATGAAAAAATTTCTTCCACCGTTCCTTCACCCTTTAAATGCACTACTTTATTGAATTGACTATAATAATTGGCAACAACAGTTGTTTTATCTTGGTATTCTTTGATTCTAGCCCTGATTACGGTTTCGTTGGTATCATCGCTTCTTCCGCTGGTTAAACCTCTATTGAGTAATCTTTTTACCAATTCTTCCTCACTTACATCCATGGCTAATACAACGCCGATCTCTGTATTTTTAAGTTGCAGGAGTTTGTCTAATGCCTCACTCTGTGCGGTTGTTCTTGGGAATCCATCAAATAAAAAGCCTTTTGCTTGTGGGTTATTTTCTAAAGCAGAGCTAATCATACCCACCACAACTTCATCGGGAACCAATTGGCCTTTGTCCATAATGGTTTTGGCTTCTATTCCCAATGGTGTTTTATTGGCTATTTCTGTTCGGAGCAGATCTCCAGTTGATAAATGCTTAAGGCCATAAGCAGCAATCAGTTTCTCACTTTGCGTACC
This sequence comes from Sediminibacterium sp., assembly GCA_044372715.1. GTDB lineage: Bacteria > Bacteroidota > Bacteroidia > Chitinophagales > Chitinophagaceae > Sediminibacterium. The sequence goes on from JBILRH010000148.1 coordinate 526, forward strand.
TTTACCACTTCCCGGAGGTCCAAATAAAATAATATTAAACATGAACGTACTAACCTTAAATGAAGAACAAATATAAGACCTAGTAATTATAAAATAGTTAACAGTTTGATGAATTGATAGAAATTATTCATTTTATTCAAAAAAAGTAGATTTATGATATAGATAACAAACTAAAATAAGTTTTGAATGTAAATAGAAGAACAAAAGCATTAAAATCATGAAGTTATTTATTTGTTTAATATGTTCAATTTGTCTCTTACAATCATGTAATGGGCAAGCAAACAACCATAAAACACAAAAAATGGATAGTACTCAAAATTCAAAAAATCCTTATTACTCCAAAACCGAGCAAACCAAGTTGGCAGTAAAAGAAGATGAATGGAAAAAAGTCTTGTCTCCAGATGTATATTATATAGCTAGAGAAAAAGGAACTGAGCGCCCTTGGACCAGTAAGTTCGAAGCTTTTAAAGAGGCGGGCACTTATTATTGCGCTGTATGTGGTAATGCATTGTTTAAAAGTGATACCAAATTTGATAGTGGATGCGGATGGCCTAGTTTTTATGAACCCATTTCTAAAGGATCGATTATTTATTTACCAGACAATACTTTGGGCATGAAAAGAACCGAAGTGCAATGCGGAAGATGTAAATCACATTTAGGACATGTGTTTGAAGATGGCCCAGCTCCAACAGGATTGCGTTATTGTATTAATGGCGTAGTATTGGATTTTGAAAAGGCGAAAGAGATTGAGAAAAAATACGAAAAGAAGAATTAAGAAAGATGAAAGCAGAAAGATGAATTAAGAGATAAGGGTTATTAGATTGATTGGAAATGAATAAGCCATAAAATCAATATATATTTATGTTATGCTAAAATATATATTGATTTTTTTATTTCTTAGTTAATTTAAACGCACCAATTTTGGTTGAATAATTTTTTCCACCTTTTCGTAAATAATCTCCAACATACCAGATTGTTTCATCATCACTTGGATCCATTGCAGTTTGGGTATAATCTTCCCATCTAAGCGTATTGGTTTGTGGGGCTTCGCCGTTGGCAAGAATTATTTCATTCAAAGTAAGTTTTCCTAAAGGATCTCCAAAATGTCTGCCAGCAAAACGCTGTCCGGGAAAATCATTTTTACCACCGAAAGAATAACCAATACCTATGTTTCCTTTCTTATCAATTGCAGCACTTGCCATCCATCGAAAATTTTTGTCTGGTGCATAAGTGCCTTGTTGATATAAACGAACAGTGCGGTCTTTGTTTACTAAAAATTCATACCATCTTACACCACCGCCTTCTGCTGCGGTACTAACAGAATGAACACCAACAATAGATTCACGGTTTCCGATTTTTCGATAAACCAATCGAGCCATTAATTTATCGCCCTGTGCATCAAGGTGCTGATCGGTACCTTCTTGTGGTACAGCTTTAGTGAGTTGTCCACCACCTAAATAATGATAAGGCGCTACAGCAATTTTAACAGGCCCCTCAATTTTTGTGAGCGAGGAATTATTCCAGTCTACATGATAATTCCAAATATAAATACCATCATCTTCTGTGATCTTATTCAATTGAGCACCGCCTGTTGCCATCATAATACTTGGTGCCCCTAGAGGCGGTAACTGTTTGCCATCTAAATCTGCATTGATTATAAAGTTTACATTTTTAATAATAAAAGATTGTTCTCTTGCGTCTTCTCCTTTTAACATCTTATTTCGGTCTACTACATATGCATGCCTTTCAATTACATCATCACCTGTACTAGTAGTAGTATAATATCCATCAGGCCAAACTGTTGGACGAGGATAGTCGGGAAATAATTCACGTTCAAATTCATAACGGTAATATGATCCCATTGGATCGGGGCTTGTGCTTATTGCATAGCACATACAATAAGTACCTTCAGCTGGTGGACGGGGTCCGGCTAAACGTGGAGCGTTTGGTAAAATGGGTTGCTCTTTTGTGAGTGGTGGCTCAAATAAACTTACTGCATCACCTGGCTGAGGGTTTATAATTCTTTGTTTGGTTGTAGTATCTATATTTCTGGAAATTCCTTTTCTAAAAGTGGGCATTACAATTAACCATCTATTTGCAAGCTGATCATATCGAACTACAGCATCACCATTGTTCATGTTTTCACAAGGGCCACCGAATCCGCGAAACACATTGCGTGTTTCAACTGGTCCGTACAAAGCCTGTCCTGATGCTGAAAATTTTTTACCTTTCTTGGAAAAAATAGCCATCCTCGAGTTTACTATCTGCACTATATGATCTAGGCCAACTGCAAGTGAATTGTCGGAGGGATTGCGAAGTGTAGCAGTTCCTTGTGGCCCAACAAAACTTTCACCAAGTCCGTCGAAACTAGTTACCAAAACTGGAGCAGCTTTATCTCCAAATATTGTTTGTTCTACAGCGGCTCCTGCTGGTTTAATAATTGGTTTTATAGAGTCGATTGTATTTTTTTGTTCTTCTTTTGAAGAATTTGGACTTAGTCGATTTACTATAGATGGTAATCCTGTATTTGTTTCTTCAGTTAAAGCTTTATGAAATTCAGTTGATAAAGGTTTAGAAAGATCATGCTTTACTGCATTCTTATTCTTTCCTTTTTCAAATGAAGGTTGTTGCGCAGCAATATTAAAAGGAATGGTAAATACTGTAAAAGCAAAAATGACTAATTTTTTCATACGCATAAACATGTTCAGTTCGTTTACACTAAAGTAATCGAAAAGAGCAGGTGTTTATGCTTGTTTTTTGTTGGATTATTAGCTGTTTTTAACCCAATCCGGACAATTGGTATACTAAAATAAAGTTGGCCTTTCCGCCTGTTTCTTGGCGAAATACCTGGCCGCGTAAAAACTAATAAATACCCCAGCTACCGATAAGATCATAACACTATTCGAAAAAAAGTGTACCCAGTTTAATTGCACTTTAAAAATTTCTTTGCTTAACAAAACACTTACGCTGCCTAAATAACCAAAAGAGTCGGCCACATAAATCAAGAAACCTACATTGCCTGTAAATCTAAATGTGGCAATCAGTCTTTCAAAATAAACAGAGTTGAATGGAATGTAAACCATGTACAATCCTAGGCCTACCAATGTCATCCACCAATAAGGTGTTACAATTTCTTTGGTAAATAAATAAGTGGAAACACCTGCAATAATAAATCCTAGTGCAATAAAAAAATGTGCCAACATAAATGCTTTGAAACTATTTTTAATCATCACCATACTGCCGATCAAAATGAGTATCACCAATGTAATTGGCGTTTCTGTTTTTGAAAACAGTGCAGGTTGATTTAAATAACCCATTTCCTTCCACATGTCTGCACTAAAATTATCGCGTATATCCCTGAAGATAGTAGCAAAGCAATAAATTAAAACAGCAGCAACTATCCCCGGTAAATAGGTTTTAATAAATGCGTTCCGCTGCGCAGCATCCATGGGCGTTCGGTTCATGCGCAATGCAATATCTTCAGAACTAGGAGGCGGAATTTTTTCCATCAAATAAATAAACAACAACAAAGGCAAAGCAAATACCAATCCAGTAGCAAATGGAATCCAAAACTCCGTTAAATGAAATTGCAATTGCAACCATCCTCCCACAGATTTTACAAATCCCGAAGAAAAAATAAAACTCACCGCCAATGCAGC
>JBILRH010000149.1:0-4161 GCA_044372715.1 Sediminibacterium sp.
CTTACTCTGACTTATCTTCTTCTACATTTAAGTAGAAATGGAATTGGCACCTTCATACAACTGAGTTAGATGTATGGGTTGCCAAGGCTTCACAGGGCCAAAACCCTCCGCCTTTCTTGATAAGTATTTAAAGAACTAATGCAAATATAAGAAGGGATTTTTAATTCACCAAATATTAGTCTACTAAATTTATAGGAAATCAAAATATTTTACTAAATAAACCCATTATTGAACTATAAAGGCCTAATCATGTTTGTATATTTACCCCTGAACTATGGCAAAGAAGAAATCTCCTATTCCAACTGAAATGATTCAAGATGATGCATTTATTGAAGTATTTGGTGCCAGAGAACATAATCTAAAGAACCTCGATATTCGGATCCCAAAAAATCAATTGGTTGTTTTTACTGGAGTTAGTGGAAGTGGAAAATCATCTTTGGCATTTGATACTATTTACAATGAAGGCCAGAGAAGGTATATGGAAAGTTTTAGTGCATATGCCCGACAGTTTATGGGAGATATGGAAAGGCCGGATGTAGATAAAATAACTGGCCTCTCTCCAGTAATTTCTATTGAACAAAAAACCACCAATAAAAATCCTAGGTCTACAGTAGGAACTGTTACCGAAGTGTATGATTTTTTACGATTGTTATTTGCTAGAATTGGTAAAGCATATAGTTACAACACAGGAAAGCAAATGATTAAGTTCAGCGAAGAAGAAATCATTGAAAATATTTTCACCAAATATGCTAAACAAAAGATTAGTTTACTAGCACCATTGGTTAGAGGAAGAAAAGGGCATTATCGAGAATTATTCGAAGACATACGTAAAAAAGGTTTTTTAAAAGTAAGGGTGGATGGGGAAATAATGGATCTCACGCCTAAATTGCAAGTTGATCGTTACAAGATTCATGATATTGAAGTGGTAATTGATCGATTGCAAGTTACATCTGATATGAAAGTTCGCTTGAGTCAGAGTGTTCAACAAACCCTGAAGATGGGTAAAGACTTACTTTTTTTATTGCTCAACGATTCTGGAAAAACCATTCAATATTCTAAGCAATTAATGTGTGAGGATACCGGCATCAGTTATGAAGAACCTTCTCCCAATGCTTTTTCATTTAATTCTCCATATGGTGCATGCCCAACTTGTAAAGGCTTGGGAAATGTGTATACTATCGATATGGGTGCAGTTATTCCTGATTCCAATTTGAGTGTAAAAGAAGGTGGTATAGCGCCTTTAGGTATTCAGCGTGATGCTTATATGTTTAGAAATGTTGAGGTCTTAGCAAAAAAGCATAAAATCAATTTAGATAAAGCCATTAAAGATCTGCCTGCTGCTTCTTTGAATATATTATTATATGGAAATATCGAGGGTAGTTCTTTAGAATTAGAAAATGTTGAAGATGATATTGCTTCCAATCCTTATGAAGGAGAATTCGAAGGAATTATTCCAATGCTTAAAAGATGGTTTGTTGGCGTAAATAGTGAAGGGTTGAGAGAATGGGTAGAACAATTCATGCAATTGAAAACATGTGCTGCATGTAACGGACAACGATTAAAAAAAGAAAGTTGTTGGTTTAAGATTGATGAAAAAAATATTGCGGAACTCAGTAATTTAAATTTAGATAAGCTCCATAATTGGTTTGATGAACTCGAAAAAAGATTGGATAAAAAGCAAAATCTAATAGCAAAAGATATCTTAAAAGAAATTAGAGAAAGAGTTCAATTTTTATTAGATGTTGGGTTGACTTATTTGTCACTTAACAGACCATCTCGATCTTTGAGTGGAGGAGAGTCTCAACGAATTCGTTTGGCAACACAAATTGGATCTCAATTACAAGGCATCACTTATATTTTAGATGAACCTTCTATTGGATTGCACCAGCGTGATAATCAACAATTGATTCATGCATTAAAGAACCTCAGAAATATTGGCAATAGCATTTTGGTGGTAGAACATGATAAGGATATCATGATGGCTGCAGACCATTTGGTGGATATTGGTCCAAAAGCAGGTAAATATGGTGGGCATATCGTATCTGCAGGAACACCGGCCGAAGTATTAAGATCTAACTCAGAAACGGCTCAATACCTAAGTGGCAAAAAATCCATTGCTATTCCTTTAGAAAGAAGGCCGGGTAATGGAAAATCATTGCAATTGAATGGTGCATCAGGCAATAATTTGCGGAATGTAAATGTGATTTTCCCATTGGGTAAATTAATTGTGGTAAGTGGTGTAAGCGGTAGTGGAAAATCAACCTTAATTAACGAAACACTCTATCCAATACTTGCCAAACATTGTTATAATAGTAGGGTAACGCCAATGCCTTTTAAATCAATTAAAGGATTGGAACATATTGATAAAGTAATTGAAATAGATCAATCCCCAATTGGTAGAACTCCACGTTCTAATCCCGCCACCTACTGTGGTTTCTTTACTGAAATTAGAACCTTGTTCTCCTCAGTGCCAGAAGCCAAAATTCGTGGATATAATGCAGGAAGATTTTCGTTCAATGTAAAAGGAGGCAGATGCGATGTTTGCGAAGGCGGTGGAATGAAAGTTATTGAAATGAATTTCTTGCCGGATGTATATGTGAATTGTGAGAAGTGTAATGGCAAAAGGTACAATCGCGAAACATTGGAAATTAGATACAAGGGTAAATCAATTAGTGATGTATTAAATATGACTGTTGATGAAGCATGTGATTTTTTTCAACCAGTACCATTTTTATACAGAAAAATAAAAGTGTTGCAGGAAGTTGGATTGGGTTATGTAACATTAGGGCAATCTGCTGTTACATTAAGTGGTGGTGAAGCACAGCGTGTAAAATTAGCCACTGAATTAGGCAAAAAAGATACTGGAAAAACTTTTTATATTTTAGATGAACCTACTACGGGGCTTCATTTTCAGGATATACAGCATTTGTTAGATGTTTTGAGTAAATTGGTAAATAGGGGAAATTCTGTTTTGGTAATTGAGCATAATTTAGATGTAGTAAAAGTAGCCGATTATGTTATTGATATTGGCCCAGAAGGAGGTGATGGTGGCGGTGAAATTTTGTTTGAAGGAACCCCCGAAGAAATGATTAAGCATAAAACTAGTCATACTGCTCGTTTCTTGAAATTAGAAATGAAATAATTCAATGCTATGATCAAGTATCACTTAAATCCGAAATGGGTAATGACCCTAATGTTCCTGCCAACTGTAAGCAAATAATGGAGCAAATTGGGTTTGCTCTTCAAAAAGATTTTTTTGAAGATAAATGGCGTTTTTTTAGCTAATTAAGTGTGGCACAAATCTGCTTTTATTGTTGGTAATTAAACCATCGGCCTCCCGAATACCCATTCCAGCCGATTCCTCCCCGATTATCCAACTGCCAATCACCGGATATTTTCCATCAAATTCGGGCAAAGAAAATAATTCTTGGTAAATAAAACCTTCTTCTCCATACTCTCCTTCTGTTTTATTTGTACCAATTCCGGATTGTATTATTTCTATATTGGCGCCCTCTCTACTGAGCTTTGGTTTTTTTACATAATTCGTTAGCGAGCTAGGTTCAAAAAAAGCGGCTAATAGTAAAGGGTGATTAGGGTATAACTGCCATAAAATAGGCAATATTGATTTGTTGGATAAAATCATTTTCCATGCAGGCTCTATCCAATAGGGTTCATTTTTAGCTTTTAAAATATTGGCACCAAAAGACTCGTTTGCCAACCATTCCCAAGGATAAAGCTTAAATATATTTTGAATAGGCATTTCTTCTAAATCCACAAATTGTTCTGCTGTTTCATCCCAGCCAATATCATCGATAAAAACAAGTTGAGTTTTTAGCCCTGCTTGAATGGCGCAATCCCTCATGTATTCTGTATTGGTTAAATCTTCTAAGCTTTCTTTTAAACATGTAAAATGCAATGAGTTATTGTGCAGAAATCGGTTTAAATATTTCCAGTATGCAATCAGTTTTTCATGGATGCTATTAAACTGATCCTTTGATGCATTATAATCTTGTAACCAAAACCATTGTACAATACCTGCTTCGTATAAACTTGTGGGAGTATCTGCATTAAATTCCAATAGTTTAATTTGTCCATTTTTTACACATAAATCAAATCTTCCATAAATGGCTGGATGATCTTGTTCCCAACTTTTTTCAATTA
>JBILRH010000150.1:0-4147 GCA_044372715.1 Sediminibacterium sp.
TAGCAGCAAATGACGATAATGATGTTTTCGCTTTAGGATTTGGGGCAAGGTATAAATTTACCAAGCGCATGGCATTTGTTGTTGACTATTCTTATGTAGCCAATGGTTTACCTAAAACTACAGGAGCTAACCCTCTTTCAATAGGCGTTGATATAGAAACAGGCGGGCATGTTTTTCAATTGCATTTTTCCAATTCAACCGGTATGAACGAAAGATCATTCATTACAGAAACAACGAATACATGGAGATCTGGCGAAGTAAGATTTGGTTTTAACCTTTCTCGAATATTTGATATCAAAAAATCGAGAAAATAAAACCTGTACTAAGAGGCTTTTCTAGGTGTTACAGAAAATCCGCCACCTTTTTTGGAAGAAGAAAAATTCTTGTTTCCCATATCACCTGCCACTTTTCCGAAACTGCTTGCAGGTCCGGCAGGCTTAGATACCATTCCAGATGCTGTTGCTGGTTTCTTTGTTTTTTTTCTGGTAGATTTTGCTTTTCCCATGATAGTAGTTTTGAATAAAGCTAAACAATTTATTGTAATATATATCGAGTAATTATAGTTAAGGCGTTAAGTTCTATTTGTGAAGTAAAAATATTGTAAATGCTATTGAAAAGAAAGGAATAATCGCGGCAGCAATAAGTCTAAACTGTAACTTCGCCAAAAATGGATTAGCAATGAGTAAGCTCAGTAATTTGGCGGAAACTTTAATTGGAAGTGAAATTGTAAAATTAGGCAATGCAATTAATGAGCGAATCCGAAATGGCGAAACCATTTATAATTTTACCATTGGAGATTTTAACCCCAATATATTTCCTATTCCTGCTGAGTTAGAGCAATTAATCATAGAAGCCTATCAACATCATTATACCAATTATCCAGCTGCTGAGGGTATATTGGAGTTAAGACAAGCCATTGGCCAATTTATACAAGAAAGAGAGGGGTTGCATTTTTCTGCTAGCGAAATTCAAGTAGCGTCTGGCGGAAGACCATTGATATACGCTTTATTTAAAGTAATAGTAGATAAAGGAGATAAGGTAATTTATGGAGTACCTTCTTGGAACAACAATCACTATGTTCATTTAACAGATGGCCAGCATTGTATGGTTAATTGTAGTGTAGAAAACAATTTCATGCCTACTGTTGAAGACATCAAAGCCAATATAAAAGGAGCCACTTTGATTTGTTTGTGTACTCCACAAAATCCAACGGGCACAACACTTTCCAAAGATTCATTGGCTGCCATCTGCGATTTAATTGTTGCAGAAAACAAGCAACGTGGTGCCGATGAGAAGCAATTGTATTTAATGTTCGATCAAATGTATTGGACGCTTACATTTGGAGATACTGTTCATTATGATCCCATTTCTTTAAACCCTGCAATGAAACCTTATACCATTTATATTGACGGTATTTCTAAAGTTTTTTCAGCAACAGGCGTAAGGGTAGGTTGGGCATTGGGTCCTGAGCATGTAATTGCTAAAATGAAAGCCATTTTAAGTCATTTAGGTGCTTGGGCTCCTATGGCAGAACAAAAAGCAGTAGCCAAATATTTACCTATGTCGGCTGCTATTGATCAATACTTAGCACATTTTAAATCGGAGATAGCGTTCCGATTACAAACCATTTACAATGGGTTTGTTTCATTAAAAGACAAAGGTTATGCTGTAAATGCTGTTGCTCCTCAAGCAGCCATTTATCTTACAATTCAATTTGATTTAGTTGGTAAAAAAACTGCATCTGGAAATATGCTTGGAACGCAATCTGATGTTACTTCTTATATTTTGGGAGAAGCCAAAATTGCCGTGGTGCCATTTTCTGCTTTTGGTGCAGGGGGCGATAATAACTGGTATAGATTAAGCGTTGGAACTTGTATTAAAGAAGAAATACCTACTATGCTGGCTCAATTAGAAGCAGCTCTTGAAAAACTGAGTTAATTCTTATTACAGATAAAAACAAATGATTGATTGGGATTGTCTTTCAATATTTTTTGAACCAAATGTTCTTTTGAGATGATTTTTCTGCGATTGATATCGATGATTTCATTAGCAACACAAAAACTCAACCAATTTTCTACAGGAACTAAAACAATGTTCAATAGCTCTATTTGGCGATTAATTTCTTCTTGAGAAAACAAGTGTTTAGTTTGCAAAACCAATAAGTCTCTAGGCATAATTACTGTTGCTAATGTTTTGGACAAGCACAAAATGCAGTTTTGTTCGATTTTTTAAAAACATTACAAGAACTCGCTACTACACAGGTAAGTAACAACAAAAGAATAATTTGGTTTAATTTGAGTTTCATTTGTACTACAAATTAAGGAAATACTACTGATTTTGCATGAACACTTTATTGGAAAACGATAAAAAATATACAATTTTAGTTGCACCACTCGATTGGGGGCTTGGTCATGCAACCAGGTGTATTACAATTATTAGGGCATTGTTAATAGAAGGGCATAAGGTAATTATTGGTGCAGAGGGAAATCAAGCTGCTTTGTTAAAAGAAGCATTTCCTCAAATAACCCTTTTGAACTTACCTGGTTATGGGGTTGAATATAGCCAAAATCCTAAGCTACTTACTTTTAAAATATTGGCTCAGTTGCCTAAGATATTGCGTGCCATTTCCTTCGAACAACAATGGCTTAAACAGATTATTAAGGAGCACGCAATTGATATTGTAATTGCTGATAACCGATATGGATTGTATAGTAGTCGAATTCCATCTGTATTTATTACGCATCAATTAACCATAAAAGCTCCTTTTAAATGGCTGGAGCAATTGATGAGAAGAATTAATTATAGCTATATCAATCGATTTTCTGCATGTTGGGTGCCAGATATGGAAGCTGAGATAAATATTGGTGGTGCATTGTCTCATCCAGCTCAACTGCCAAAAACACCCGTGCATTACATCAATCTGTTGAGTAGATTTAAACTGCTTGAAACCGAACAAAAATTTGATTGTTGCATTTTACTTTCGGGTCCTGAGCCTCAAAGAACTGTTTTTGAACAATTGATCATTGATTCAATCAAAAAAATGAAAGGCAGTTTTTTATTAGTGCGTGGGAAACCTTTAGAAAAATCGATTCCTTTTATTGCAGATCATATTCAAGTGTATAATCATTTGAATGGGGAAGAATTGTCTTTGGCTATTCAACAAAGCGAATACATTGTTTGTAGAAGTGGCTATTCTACGCTAATGGAGTTGTTGGCTTTAAAAAAGAAAATGATTTTGATTCCAACACCTGGCCAAACCGAACAAGAATATTTGGCGTATAAATTATCAAAAGATGGCTTGGCATTGGCTAGTAATCAACAAAACCTTGATTTGCCATTGATGATTAAAAAAGCTACATCATTTGAGTATAATTTTACAAATACCAAGTTGTTTGATGAAATAAATATGAACGAATTACTCAAGTTGCTAATTTCTTAAATAATCTACCTATACATTTGCAAAGCATGCAAATCAACAACAAAGCATATGCCGCAGCAATTGTAGCTAATTTTATTTTTGGAAGTAGTTATGCTTTAGTAAAATACATTACACCAGGTTTCATTCATCCTTTTGCGCTCAATTTTGTTCGTGTAACAGTAAGTATATTTTTATTTTGGACTTTATTTATTTTCAAACCAGGAAAAAAAAGGATTGATCAAAAAGACATTTCTCGTTTTTTGTTGTGTGGTCTAACGGGTGTAACCATCAATCAGATTTTTTTTATCAAAGGTTTGTCCTTAACAACGGCTATTCATAGTTCATTGCTTTCTTTGGGAACTCCCATTTTCATTACTATCATAGCAGCATGGCTATTGAAAGAAGGGTTCAATGCAGCTAAAGCTGCAGGACTGATTTTTGGAATTGGTGGAGCTTCTATCTTAATATTAATGAAAGACAATAGCACTGTTGGTTCGAATATGTTGATAGGCGATTTATTTATTTTAATCAACGCTATTTCTTATGCATTTTATTTAGTGCTTGTAAGACCTTTAATGGCCAAATATTCTGGCATTCAAGTCTTGAGATGGGTTTTTACATTTGGAGCCTTAGGTATTATTCCCTTTGGGCTACCGCATATTTTAACAACCAATTGGATGGCTTTTGGTTTAAGTCATTTTTTAGCTTTAGCTTATATTGCTATTGCCA
>JBILRH010000151.1:0-4135 GCA_044372715.1 Sediminibacterium sp.
GCAAAACCGATCTAGAATGCGAGCAGGTAGGTACAGAATGGTTAATTCAACAAAGAAAAGAGCTGAAAGCCTTTGGTGTACCTGTATTACATTACTACACATTGGGTAAACCCAAAGTGATTTGGAATGTGGTGAATGCGATTGTTTAAAGCCTAACCATGCAAGTATCCTAAATGCTTATACCAAGTATTATTAGTTAGTTTTCTAAGCGTTTCTTTGTCAACTTTCATAATTGAAATCATCGCAATACAGTCCGATTTTAAAGGGATAAGTTCAAATTTTGCAATCTGAAAAACCACTTATTTATTAGAATACAAGTATGCCTTCTTTTTTAATGGCCGATTCAATTATAGGTTCTACATGGTTTTTAGAAACCAATTCAACCTTTTTGCTTTGTACCAATTGGCTGATGAACTGTTCTAAATTTTGCAGCCGCATTAATGGCATTGTTCTTCCTGAAGTAACGCTATATAATAAATCGATATCACTTTCAGCTTGTTGTGTATTTCGGGCATAACTTCCAAATAATACCAAACTCTCCACTCCAAACCTTTCTTTTAAGTAGGCTTGATTTTGTTGCAATTTTTGTATGATTGAGTCTGCTAAAAGCATTATGGAAACTATTTTTTTCTTATGTCAAAAGTACTATTTAAAATAATACTCACAACCTCCCATCATACAACCCTTGCTCCAATACCCCTTTGGCATCATAGATGAAGGTGCCATTTTGTTTGTAATGGGCAAAATTGATTGCTTTGAATGCGTCATGCGACACGGCAAGAATAATGGCGTCGTATTGAGTAGCCGGCTGGTCAATTAATTGTAGTTGGTATTCGGTCTGCACTTTTGCTTTGTCTACCAACGGATCATATACACTTACTTCCAACCCAACTTCTTGCAAGGTTTGATAAATATCAATCACTTTGGTATTACGTGTATCGGCGCAGTTTTCTTTAAAAGCAAAACCAAGGATCAACACTTTTTTAAGTTGGATATTGCCTGCGTATTTTTTTGCGAGTAAGGCGATTAATTTCTCAGCCACAAATACACCCATTCGCTCATTTACTTGTCGCCCACTTAAAATTACTTGAGGCGTATAACCCACTTGAATAGATTTGTATGCTAAATAATGAGGGTCTACCCCTATACAATGTCCGCCTACTAATCCGGGTTTGAAAGGAAGAAAATTCCACTTAGTTGATGCAGCTTTTAATACTTCTTGCGTATCAATATTCAATCGATCAAAAATAACTGCCAACTCGTTCATGAAAGAAATATTTACATCGCGCTGTGCATTCTCGATGGCTTTGGCTGCCTCAGCCACTTTAATAGTTGGCGCCAAATACGTTCCCGCTGTTATTACTGAAGCATAGAGTGCATTGATCTGCTCTGCTACTATTGCGTTTGAGCCCGATGTGATTTTGAGAATACTCGTAATGGGGCGTGTTTTATCTCCCGGGTTAATCCGTTCAGGTGAATAACCCACAAAAAAATCTTGATTGAAAACAAGACCGCTACTATTTTCTAATTCGGGTACACATTCCTCTTCTGTGCATCCTGGATACACAGTGGATTCATAAATGACTGTATCACCTTTTTTTAAAATGCTTCCAATTTGTTGGGAAGCTTTAAGCAGAAAACTTAAATCGGGTTGAAAATTGTTGTCTACTGGTGTTGGAACCGTTACAATGAAAATGGTGCAGTGTTTGAGTTGGGAGAGTTCATCGGTGAATGAAAGATTGGGCGATTGGATCGCTTGTAGTGAATTATATTCTTGTTGCGATTGAGTTTCTTTCGGCGCTTGATTTGCATTCGGCACTCCTATTGCAGCATTGATAGTCTCCAAATCCACCTCATGAGTTGAATCAATTCCTTCCTTCAAATCAGCTATTCGCTCTGCATTGATATCGAAGCCAATAACTCGATACTTTTTGGCAAAAGCTAGGGCCAGCGGTAATCCCACATAACCTAACCCAATAATACCGATCTGCTGATTGAACATGGGTGTAAAATAAGGTAGAATGCATCAAGTTTCAAAAATGTAAATTTTTACTGCAACAAACAAACCGCATGAGCCACTAGCCCTTCCTCCCGGCCAACAAATCCCATTTTTTCGGTGGTAGTAGCTTTAATAGAGATATCGCGCAAACCAATTCCAAGAATTCCCGCAATGGTTTCCTGCATGGCAGCAATATATGGTTTGATTTTAGGTGCTTCTAAACAAAGGGATGCATCAATATTTACAATAGAGTAGCCTTCTTTAGCAATTAGTTCTTTAGTTCGTGCCAATAAGATTTTACTATCGATGTTTTTAAACTCTCCAGATGTATCGGGGAAATGAACACCTATATCTCCCAAAGCTGCAGCTCCCAATAATGCATCGCAAATAGCATGTAATAAAACATCTGCATCGCTATGGCCTAAAGCCCCTTTATGGTGTGGAATCTTCACTCCCCCAATCATTAAATCTCGCCCTTCTACCAGCTGATGAAAGTCGATGCCATAGCCTATACGCATAGATATATTTTGATCAAATATAAGCTATGTGCGCTATAATTCAGGATTGGGAAAAATACTTCTCTCATGCGGATAAATACCTAAAATTTTATTCGTTCGGCTACAATGAAAGAACTCATCTAGGTTAAAAAATATGCATCTCTCGCTGCTTAGAAATGCAGTTCCTTATTTTTTTTGGTTTCCTAACTTAGCATTTCTAAAAGGCTCGTTCTTGCATATTTTTTAACCTGATTTCGCCAAATTCCTCCAATGTTCGTTCAATTCTTTTTCCATTCCTGAATACAGCATATCTAAAGGCTCGTTTTTGTACATTTTTTCAAACCCATTAAATCAATTCTTAGAACCATGCCAAATCAATTATCAGTGGATTCAGCAATTAAAACAGGTATAAAAACCCTATGATAAGTGGTAAATACGAATAATTTTATCAGAAAATAATTTGTTCCATTTTAAGTTAACTTCGTATTTTGCACCCAATTAGAGAAATCATATTTTATAGAGATTATTTTAAACGATTTTATTCAGTCCAAAATAAAGAAACAAAGGAAAAAATTGATTTTGTTTTGTTTATGATCATACATTTAGAAAGAGTTCCAGAAAAATTTCTAAAACATCTAACTGGTTATAAAGGGCTTTACGAAATAAGGATAGAAATTGCAGGGAATACTTTCAGGATTTTCTGTTGTTTCGACAAGTTAAACATTGTTGTTTTACTTAATGGCTTTCAAAAGAAGACACAAAAAACTCCAAGAAAAGAATTGGAGCTTGCAAATAAACTGAAGGATGAATATTTTTTAAATAGAAATCAATGGCAATCATTAAAAAAGAAGTAACTACTTTTTCAGCTCATTTAACAAAGCAATATGGGAGAAAAGGGAGTAAAAAAAGAGAAGAATTCGAAGTAAAAGCAAAGGCATTTTTAATTGGGGAACTAATTAAAGAAGAAAGAAAATTAGCCAAAATTACACAAGAGCAATTGGCGGATAGAGTTGGAGCCAAAAAGAGTTTTATTTCGAGAATAGAAAATGGAAAAACGGATATTCAACTTTCTACATTATACAGATTAATCGAATTAGGTCTAGGAAGAGAAGTGCATCTTTCTGTTCGATAAAAAAGTTTCCAAAAAACAATTCAACATTGCGAACATTTTCAGGCTTGAAAAAAGTACTGAACGAACATTGGAGGAATACCGTTAAGAAATTTTATGAGTGAGGCGTTAACAATGAAAGCTGTTTGAGCCCTAACGGGGCGAGTTCTTTCATTGTAGCCGAACGAATAAAATTTTAGGTATTTATCCGCGTGAGAGAAGTATTTTTTCAAGCCTGGACACGCATTTCTAAGCCGCGAGCGATGCAAATCTTTTAAAATTTTAGCGTTATTGGTTTGAAAAAATTTGCGAAAAGGAGCCTTTTAGAAATGCTAAGATTGAGAATTCAAACAATAAGTAACTGCATTTCTAGGCAGCGACTGTTGCAAATTTTTTGGAAGAGCAGATAAATAAGATTTGCATGAGCGAGTAATTTTTAGAAATGCTGAGTTTGAGAAATCATGAAATAAGGACACGCATTTCTAAGCCGCGAGCGATGCAAATCTTTTTATCTACATTCTTTCAAATAAA
>JBILRH010000152.1:0-4130 GCA_044372715.1 Sediminibacterium sp.
AACAAAACAAGGTCGCCATGAAGACCTACAAAACAAAAAACCGAAGCAAGGAGCTCCTTGCTTCGGTTTAAATAGCTATTTTTAATCTTTAAAACCCGTATCGTTTATTTAGGACGACACAAGATTTTTAAAAGGCGTGCAGTTAGCTTTTTAACGAAATTATCGAATAATAACAGTGCCTAATTGTTTGGTGATTTCTCTTTCGAATTCCTTGAGTTGCTTGTGAAGTTCAATCAGTTTAATTTGTTCATCATAACTCGCATGCTCCATATCGCGTTGATTATCATCAAACATTTTTTTGAGCTTGCGCAATTTGAAATAATTCATGCTCATGATGGCATCATTTACAGAAGTATCTCTATTTAAAATCTTCATACCCTCCATAATTTCATCCCAACGAAGGCTTAGTTCAAAAGGAAACATGGTGATATTGGTAATGGTATTTCTAATGAATTCATCTTCGTGATACAACATGGTTTTAGAAGTTGGTTCTAAGCCTTTATTGTACCAATCCTTATACACAAGCATCAATTGTTCTAATTGTGTATTTTCAAATTGAAAATGTTCCATCTCATTAAATATATAAGCGGCAATAGTGTTTGAAGCATCAAAAGGTTTTAAACCATGATCGAGTAAAACGCGAAGAATGTTTTTTTCGTATTGCTCATCTTGCTGTAATAGGGTAGAGCTGTCATCCCATTCCGGATTGTTTTGTGCGGAACCTAATTGCGCATCTTGTTGAATAAAATTGGCTTCTTCAAAAGGCAATTTCTTTTCATCTTTCGCAATTTTATCGCGCTTGTATTTGTTCACCAAATTGGTGAAACCTGTTTCATCTATTTTTAAAATGGAGGAACATTGCTTGATATAATCTTGCTGCTTGGTAAAATCCTCGGCCTTATTAATTTTACTAAGCGTTTCTGCAATTTGATTAACTATTCCACTTTTTTTATTTACATCATTTCCTGCTTCCTGCAACAATACTTCTAACTGAAAAAGAATAAAATCTTTTTTTGATGCAGCAATGAATTGATTGAAGGCAGTAGCACCAACTTTATTAACATAACTGTCCGGATCTTCATTGTCGGGAATCAATACCAGTCTAACGTTCAGGCTTTCTTCTATGGCTAAATCTAAGCCTCGAAGCGCAGCTTTAACCCCAGCACTATCCCCATCGTAAATGATGGTAAGGTTATTGGTATATTTCTTAATTAAACGAAGTTGTTCTACCGTTAAAGATGTACCACCACTCGCTACCACATTTTCTATTCCTGCTTGATGCAAACTCACTACATCGGTATAACCTTCTACCAATAAACATTCATCGGCTTTATCAATGGCCATTCTTGCAAAGTAGGAACCATACAAAATTTTGCTCTTACTATATACTTCGTTCTCAGGGGTATTAATGTATTTTGGTCCACGATCAGATTTGCCAATTACCCTTGCTCCAAAGCCAATTACTTTTCCGCTATTGTTATGAATGGGAAAAATAATTCTTGAGCGATAATTATCTACCAACTCATTATTGCGATTGGCTACTAATCCTGTTTTAGGAAGCAGTTCAGGATTAAATTGATTTTGCAATAATGATTTTGTTAATGCATCTCTTGCTTCCGGATTGTAACCTATTTGAAATTTGCGAATCACTTCCTCCCTAAATCCACGTTCTTTTAAATAAGAGAGCGCAATATTGGTTCCTTCTTCTGTTTCAAATAATTGATCAGCAAAAAATTGTTGAGCAAAATGATTAATAGCATGTAAACTATCGGCAATTTGAATTTGTTGAACCTGTTCAGCTGTTTTCTGTGTTTCTTCTACTTCTATATTGTATCTTTCTGCCAACCATTTTAAAGCTTCTACATAGGAGTATTTTTCATGCTCCATTAAAAACGTAATGGTATTGCCGCTTTTACCACAACCAAAACATTTATAGATCTCTTTGGCTGGGGAAACAGTAAAGGAGGGAGATTTTTCTCCATGAAAAGGGCATAATCCTAAGTAATTGGTGCCTCTTTTTTTCAGTTTCACAAATTCACCCACCACATCGATAATGTCGATTCTATTGGTAATCTGCTGTATGGTATTTGGTGTAATCATGAACTATTGCTGGGCTGCTAAATTAAGATTTAAGCCATCAATGGCTCAAAAAATAAAATATTTCTACTTTTTTAATCAAACTATTTACTTTTAAGGATGCTTAAAAGAGAAAGACAGGCCTATATCATTCAGCAGATTAATATTCACAACAAGGTATTATCGGCCGATTTGGGCAATCAACTAGAAGTTTCAGAAGATACCATTCGTAGGGATTTACAAGAGTTGGCCGAGGAAGGGAAACTGATTAAAGTGCATGGAGGCGCATTGGCCAATTCCTTTCATTTTACGATTGAATCTAAAAATGTATACAATTTATCTGCGAAGCAGATCATCGCTAAAAAAGCCATTGATTTTATCAAAGATGGGATGCTTATTGTTATTTCAGGTGGCACAACCATGCGGGAATTGGTAAAATTATTGCCACCACAATTAAACGCAACTTTTGTAACCGCTAATGTGCCCATTGCATTGGAACTTTTAGACCATCCGAATGTAGAAGTAATATTTTTAGGCAATAAATTATTGAAGAGTGCACAAATGGCAGTAGGAGCGGAAGTGGTGCAACGTTTATCGCAAATTCGGGCAGATTTATGTTTATTAGGTACCAATAGTATCGATCCAATTTATGGGATTACAGATTTAGAATGGGAAATTATTGAAGTAAAAAAAGCCATGATTGCCTGTTCTAAAAAAGTGATTTCCTTGGCTATCTCCGAAAAATTGAACACAATTCAGCATTTGCAAGTCTGCACTTTGGATAAAATTGATGTATTAATCACCGAATTAGAGCCTATTGATGATAAATTAGCTTTATTCAATACTTTAAATATTTCACTGATCTAGATACTATAATCATGCATTAATCTCTGCGTTTTTATGCATTTTTTTGCGGTAATAAAAATAATTTTAACATTTAAATTTTTATACCGTTATTTGATCTAGAATTTACAATACTTTCAAAATTTGCTGCTCTTTGCGGTTTTGAATATTATTAAAAAAACTAACTATGAGAAAACTTGCTTACTTACTAAGTCTTGTTTGCTTTTTATTTTTTTCGTTTTGTCTAACACCAATTTTTGGTCAAGTAAAGACAATTAGTGGAACTGTAATAGCAGATGAAGATGCTTCACCTTTAATTGGCGTAACAGTTACCAACAAAACCACCAATAAAAGAACACAAACCAATCAAGCTGGCTATTTTACTATTGCAGCAGAGAAAGGTAACCGTATTACTTTTTCTTATGCTGGATATGCAAATAAAGAAGTAGAGGTATCAGATAATCAAACTATAAGTGTTAAATTAAGCACGAGTGAATCTGAACTTGGAGGTGTAGTTGTAACTGCATATGGAATTAAAAAAAATAAAAGAGACCTAACATACCAAGCAATCTCTGTTAGTGGAGATGAAATCGCTTCTACAAAGAGAGATAACTTTATCAATTCTCTGGCCGGAAGAATTCCTGGTGCAATGATTACTTCTACTACTGGTATGCCTGGTGCTTCTTCAAGTATCATTCTAAGGGGGCCCACCTCAATTGATGGCACCAATCAACCAATTTTTGTAGTTGATGGATTGATTGTTGATAATAGTTCAATGGAAAGTCAAGATCGTTTACCAGGCGGAAACGCAAATAGAAACAATGACTTTGGAAACAGAGGTATGGACATAAATCCTGAAGATATTGATAATGTTACTGTTTTGAAAGGGCCGGAAGCAACTGCCTTATATGGTTCTGATGGAAGTAATGGAGCCATTATCATTACTACTAAAAAAGGTACTAAGGGCAGGTCTACTGTTTCATACAATAACTCATTTAGGTTTGATGTAGTGAATAGATTGCCTCAAATGCAATCTGTATTTGATCAAGGAAGTTTAGGAGTTACCTCACCTGTAGTTAGAACTTTTTTTGGACAAAAAATACCTGATGGAACACCTATTTATGATAATATCAGAAATTTTTTCCAAACCGGTAGAACTCAAATTCATAATTTATCTATTGATGGAGGAACAGATGTTTCAACTTATCGTT
>JBILRH010000153.1:0-4057 GCA_044372715.1 Sediminibacterium sp.
GCATTGATAGGATCTGAAGGTAATCCATTTACTATTTCATTCCATGTTGCACCGCCATCAGTTGTTTTATAAATATGCGGCTTCATATCGTCGCAACGAATTCTATTTACTGCAGCATAAGCTGTGTTTTCATCAAAATGACTGGCTTCCATAATGGAAATTTTACTCCATTCTGTGATTGAAGGTGGAGTAACATTTTTCCAAGTTTTTCCTCCGTCTTTTGTTAGTTGAATTAATCCATCATCGGTTCCACACCAAATAATATTGACATTTTTAGGAGAGGGGGCAATGGTATAAATAACGCCACGTCTTGGCATTTTTTTCATCTCATCTGTAGTGTAAATTCCAACACTTGCAGGTATATTGGAATAAGACGCTCGGGTTAAATCTGGGCTAATTACCTGCCATGATTTTCCACCATTATTGGTTTTAAATAATACATTACCTGCATAAAATAAAGTAGTAGGATCAATTGGAGAAAATAACACTGGAGCTGTTCTTACGAATCTATATTTTCCAGAGGCGATTACTTCAGGAGATATATGTTGCACTTGTCCAGTGCGTTTATCAAACCTTGTTATTTTTCCACCGTAAATAATGTTTGGATTAAGTGGGTCAGGGGCAACATATCCATATTCTTCAACACCTACAGGATGCCATTCTCTAAAAGTTATTTGGCCATCATTTCCTCTAGAAGAAATGCCAACAGAACCGCTTTCTTGTTGTCCACCATAAACATTATAAGGGAATGCATTATCTGTACTTACATGATAAAACTGAGCAGTTGGTTGGTTGTACCAAGATGAAAAGCTTTCGCCACCATTTACGGTAATAATGGCTCCTTGATCGGATGCCATTAAAATAATATTGTTGTTATTGGGATTAATCCAAATTCGATGATAATCGTCTCCACCAGGAGCACCTCTAAAATCTTTCCATGTTTTTGCTCCATCTGTAGATTTCCAAGCAACCACATTGGCAGTATAAACAATATCAGCATTGAAAGGATCTGCTTTTATTTCTGCAAAATCAGAGCCGCGTCCCCAGTATCTGTTATCGCTACTCATGTTTTTCCAGGTTTCACCTGCATCATCGCTTCTATAAATTCCTCCTTTTTCGCCAGCATCAACTGTTGCATATAATCTATTGGAATTACTTGGAGCAATGCAAAATCCAATTCTTCCCAAACCTTGAGCTACAGTAGGGAGGCCAGTTACTAATTTTTTCCATGTATCACCGCCATCTGTTGATTTATATAAGCCACTTTCTGCACCATTCCATGCGCCATTTTCCCATGGACCTTGACGACCAGCCCATAAATCGGCATAGATGATTTTTGGATTATTAGGGTCGATGGTAACTTGAATTGCGCCCGTATTTTCATCTTTATAAAGCACCCTTGTCCAAGTTTTTCCTCCATCAATGGTTCTAAATACACCACGTTCTGTATTTGGGCCGTAGGGATGACCAAGCACAGCAACAAAAACTATATTATCATTTGTAGGATCAATAGCAATACCTCCAATTTGTTGGCCATCTTTCAAACCTATATTTTGCCAAGTTTTACCAGCGTCGGTAGATTTATAAATTCCGTCTCCAACAGACAAGTCTGGTCTTTGAATTCCTTCGCCACTGCCAACATAAATGGTATTTGGATTAGAAGGAGCTATAGCAATATCACCGATTGATCCAGTAGGTTGATCATCAAAAATAGGTTTCCAGGTTCTCCCGAAATCGGTGGTTTTCCAAACGCCACCATTATTTACACCAATATAAAATACATTGGGCTGATTGGGAATACCAACAGCTCCAACAGTTCTGCCGCCACGGTGAGGGCCAATCATTCGCCATTTCATGGCTTGTAAATAAGAAGGATTTACCTGAGCAAAGTTCGATAATGTAAAAAATAGAAATGCTACTGAAAAAAAGGAGCGTGTAAATGTATTCATAAAGGTCTTTGTTAAGTAGTGGTAAAATACAACAAAACCTTGATTTATTAAGTAAGCGTAATTAGATGAACTGAGCCTAAGCCTTTTTTCTTAATATTCTGTTGTGCGCTATTTAACATAATATTAATTATAGGATATTTGATATTATGTTTTTAGCTCTAGAATGAAGTATAATATCTTGATAATCATTATATTCATTCTATAATTATAAACGTATAAACAATATGAAAAGTATTCCTCGTAGACAGTTTATTCAACAAACCACAGCTGCAAGCTTGGCATTTGGTGCATCGCTTACAAGTTTAAAATCATTTGCTGCAGAACAAATTAATATGGTAAAAATCGGCATTATTGGTGTTGGATTACGTGGTCAAAATCATTTAGAAATGATGTTAAATCGAGCCGATGTTCAGGTAATTGCAATGGCCGATCCGAATCCAATTATGATGGCTACAGCCCAACAAATGATTACCAAATCTGGGAAAAAAGCTGCTGTAGAATACGGTAAAGGAAACTTGGATTATAAAAATTTGTTACAGCGCTCAGATATAGATGCTGTAATTATTGCTACCCCTTGGGAATGGCATGCTCCTCAAGTTATAGATGCGCTTAACGCTGGAAAAATTCCAGGTGTTGAGGTTTGCGGTGCCATTAAGCTTCAAGACTGCTGGGATATGGTAAATGCCAGTGAAAAAACCAAAATACCGGTTATGGTACTCGAAAATGTATGTTATCGTAGAGATATTATGGCTGTATATAATATGGTCAGAAAAGGGCTTTTCGGGGAGATTCTACACCTTCAAGGCGGATATCAACACGATTTAAGGGGTGTTAAATTCAATGACGGCATCACCCCTTACAATTCTGGTGCTGAATTTGGCGCAAAAGGATTCAGTGAAGCAGCTTGGAGAACGGAACATTCTAAAAATAGAAATGGAGACCTGTATCCTACCCATGGTTTAGGGCCAGTTGCAATGATGATTGATATCAATCGAGGTAATCGATTAACCAGATTATCATCTGTTGCAACAAAAGCTAAAGGTTTACATAAATATGTAGTTAACCATCCTAAAGGTGGTGAAAATCACCCTAATGCGAAAGTTAATTTTAAATTAGGTGATATTGTAACCACCCAAATTCAAACCCATAATGGCGAAACAATCTTGCTCACTCATGATACCAATTCTCCTCGCCCTTATAATATTGGTTTTCGCGTTCAGGGAACTGAAGGTTTATGGCAAGACAGTAAAACTGGTGCTTTTAGTGCTGGGATGCTCTATATAGAGGGAAAATCCGAAAAAAACCATCAATGGGAAAATCCAGAGAAATGGTTAAAGGAATACGACCATCCCCTTTGGAAAAAATATGAAACTGCAGCTGTTGGCGCAGGACATGGTGGAATGGATTTTTTTGTAGACAATGCATTTATAGAATGTATTAAACGAAAAATCAATTTTCCTTTAGACGTGTATGATTTAGCTACTTGGTATGCAATTACACCTTTAAGTGAAAAATCAATTGCAGAAAATGGCCAAGTTCAAACTATTCCAGACTTTACACGTGGAAAATGGCAAACCAAAAAAGCAGATTTTGTAATGGGCGATTTTTAAGCATCACCAATTTGGCAAATTAATGAATGGATGCTTGAAATAGCTCCAATAACCTGTATTGATTCAGTGCCCTGACCAAATTATGGTCGGGGTATTTTTTGCCATAATAAACATCATTTTGTAAATAATCGGTTAAAAAGCGAATTGCTTGCATATAAATCAATATTTCGCCACATAGGTAAAAATGATCCAATTCAAAGGCAGTAATATCGTCTTTTAATTCACTTGTATAACCTTCATAAATTGCCTCAACAAAATCTTTTCTCACCTCAATTTTATCGAGGTTTTGTTCTTCTTCTGATACAGGAGAAATATATGTTCTAAACATATCACCTACATCGCTGAATAAAAAACCAGGCATCACAGTATCTAAATCAATTACGCATAGCCCCTTCCCTCTTTCATCAAACAAAATATTGCTGATTTTTGTATCATGGTGCATTACTCTTTTATAGGCGGCTTTATTGGCAATATATTGGTTGAATTGATTTACTAAGT
>JBILRH010000030.1:0-15055 GCA_044372715.1 Sediminibacterium sp.
TTAACTTAAACGTTTTACGTTTACTGCATTCAATCCTTTGCGTCCTTCTTGTACGTCAAATACCACTTTGTCGTTTGCTTCGATCTGATCGATTAAGCCATTCGCATGTACAAAAGTTTCTTTGTTAGAGTCATCATGCTTGATAAATCCAAAACCTTTTTCTTCGTTAAAGAACTTTACAGTTCCTTGAATTTGTGTGTCCATTGTAAAATTATAAAATTATTAAAGTGCAAATGTACAGCTTTTCATGTTCTCCACCTAATTAAACTGCTTCAAAACCATTGCTAATGCGCAATTACCGTTCAAATAGATGGCGTTTTGCCTATATATCAATCATTTATCTTAGCAAATTGAAATTGTTAAAATAAATACATGTTAGAATTTTCTTATTTGGATATCTCAGGTTCTATGGGTTTAGTGGCAAGTGGTGCATTAACTTTTAATGTGATTTTGGGTATGTTTTTGAGCACCAATTTTAAAACCACCACTTATTGGAAAAAATTACCTCCAATTGTAAAAAAATATCCGATTATCAAATACCACAATTTCACAGCATATATAGCATTCTGCTCTATTGTATTGCATTTAATATTCTTATTCTTATATAAAGAGCCCGGGTTTTCTATTGATATTTTACTTACCCCATTAGCAGTTCCTAAACAACCCAATATTGTTTTACTGGGCGTAATAGGTTTCTATGGATTGATTATTGTACTGATTAGTTCACAAAAAATCATTCGAAAAAAACTTGGGTTCAACACCTGGAAAAGAATTCACTTAATATCCTACCTTACTAGCTTGGCATTTTTAATACATGGTTTATTGATGGATCCTTTATTAAAAGATCGACCTACAGATTGGTTAGATGCAGAGAAGTTTTTTTCTGAAGGATTGGTAATTGTTTTTTTAGTAGCAGTATTCATTAGAATACGCATTCATTTTAATCAAAAAAAAAATAGTTTAAAACCCTCTTCGATTGTTAAACGTGTTTAACAAGGAGCACCCAACTAACTCATCATGCCGTCCTCCAATTGCTCTATAATACACTAGCACAGTATATTCATTTTCGGTTTCCCAATAATTACCTTCGGTTAAAGATGGATCGGCTTTAGCCGTATTTTTTTTTGTATCGCGCGTTACATATGTATAATTATAATAGCCCTGTTTAAGAAAAAGTTTTTTTACATACAGGCCTTGTTTTGCATCAAATTGCATCAATGAAGTATCCCCAATTTGATTGCCTGTTAGCTCACCCATCAAGTAGATATTTAACCCATAAAAAGCTTGCCCATTTGGTGGAGCAATACTAAAAACCACATCGGCATAATCGCTTTGCCACCATGGATTTAAGGATTCTGAATTCATGATTTCAGAAAAACCATTGGTATCACGGTAGTATAAATATTGCAAGCTCGACCTTAGTTTATCTTGTTTCACCTTTACTTGAAAAGGCAATTCCAATCGATTGATAGTTTCTACCCTATCCGATTCAAACCTAAAACTTTGTAAATCTAACCAGCGATACTCTTTGCCCGCAGGAAATACACAATCTTGCTCAGAATTAAATTCTAAAGTATTGCCTCTAATAAAAGTTGGTTGAATATTAATGGCTGCATTGTCCCACCTTCCATTTTGCAAAATGGTTGTTTTAAATTGTTGCGGATTGATCATTTGTAATTGTGGTGCATTTACAACCAATTGAATCTTTTGATGTGTTCTGGTTAACTGAAAATCGAATGGTTGTAAAAACTGCGCTCCAATATTGGTTTGTTTATCTACAATATAAAATCTTTTGGTAAACAATAACTTACTGGTATCTGCATCCTGAAAAACTTTTAATAAATAATTACCACTTCGGGTAGGAATAGCGTTTCGTTCGGGCAACAGAATTTGGTAATGTACATATGGATTTTTAGCAATAGAAGAAATGCGATACGTGCTAATTCTATTTTGCTGAAATCCTTTGATATAATCAAAAGGACTCCAAGCTGCCTCAGTCCAATCTGCATTGCACAATTGGTAAGTATAAAAATAATTTTTAGGACTAAGCCCCATTTCATCAAAATGAAGTTCCATTTCATCTCCTTGATTCAAAGCCAGTATAGGAATGGCCAACTGATTGTTTTTTGGGAATAGCTTAACTGTTTTAATGCTAGATCTGTATACTTTATCTGGCATCCTTTGCGAAAAAAGCCAAATAGGGCTTATTATTGCAATTATAATTGAAAGAGATAAATTTATTTGATGAGTCATATTGATTGTTTGCCTCATAAAAAGAGCTAATTATCATTGGGATAAAATCAACATTCAATTAGCGCCCGTTTCATGTGTATAATAATGATAAAAATAGTTAAAAACCATTCCAATTGAACACTTCTTTTTTTATAGCAAAAAGATTGGCTTTTTCTAAACAACAGGCTTTTTCGCGTTTCATTATTCGCCTATCTGTTGGAGCAACTGCAGTTGGGGTGGCGGCAATGATTATTACGATCTGTTTTGTAAATGGTTTTCAACAAACTGTTGCCGAAAAAATTTATAGCTTTTGGGGGCATATTCGAGTTCAACATTTTGAACCAGACAAATCGTTGGTAGCTGAAGAAATGGCCATTACCAAAAAAGAAGCTGTTTTATCCACTATCAAAAACACTCCCGGAGTTAATAGAGTGCAAGCTTTTGCAACAAAATCTGCTGTAATTGAAAACAACAAGAATATTGATGGAATTTTATTAAAAGGCATAGAAAACAGCTACGATTCCATGCGATTAAAGCCGTATATGGTGGAAGGAAAATGGATTGATTTTAGTGATAGTAGTTATAGCAAAGAAATCATTTTATCCAAACAATTAGCCAACCTGTTATCCATTCAACTGAATGACATTATCAATATTTATTTCATCAGTAGCGACAATGGCACAAAAACGTATAGAAAATTAAAAGTAGCTGGCATCTATAAAACAGGAATAGAAGAATATGATAAATTATTTGCCATTGGAGATATTCGATTAATACAAAAAGTAAATAATTGGGAATCGGATCAAATTGGAGGTTATGAAATTTTCACCAATGATTATCATCTAGCAGATTCAATAAACACCCTTTTACTCAATGAACTGCCTACCCAATGGATGAGTAGAACTATTCAATCCATTTATCCCAATATATTTGATTGGCTAAGCATTCAAGATGTAAATAGAAACGTCATATTTATTATTATGGCTATTGTTGCCATTATCAATTTAATTACTTGCTTGTTAATTCTTATTTTAGAAAGAACCAAGATGATTGGGGTTTTAAAATCAATTGGCGCTTCTGATAAAAACATCATACAAATCTTTTTATACCATGCCACTGTTATTGCCGGGCTAGGAATTTTAATTGGATTTATTATGGGAACTGGGATAAGTTTATTACAACAATATACTGGCTTTATTAAATTAGACGAGAGCTCTTATTATGTTTCTCAGGCACCTATTTTAATTATTTGGTGGCAAATTGCTGCTGTTTGCCTTGCCACTTTATGTATTTGCTATTTGGTTTTAATTATACCAGCCTTATTGATTAAAAGAATCAATCCCATCAATGCATTGCAATTCAGGTAATTTTTTATTTTACAAGTTGCGATAAAAGTATACCTGCAGCTACAGCTGCGTTCAGCGATTCTGCTTTTCCAATTCTGGGGATGCTAATTGAATTGGAAATATGATTTAGCAATGCAGGATTAATGCCTTTAGACTCGTTGCCAATTAATAATATCCCTTTTTCGTATTGCGATTTTTCAAAAACAGATGGTGCATTCAATAATGCGCCATAAATGGGTAATTGATTTGCCGCAAAAACCGTTTCTAAAGGCTCGTAATACACCCTTACCCTAATAAAACTTCCCATGGTACTCTGAATTACTTTCGGATTAAAGCAATCCACAGAATCGGGGCTAGCTATAATGGTATCAATACCAAACCAATCTGCAATTCGTATTAATGTGCCCATATTTCCCGGATCTTTAATTCCATCTAGGGCCAATACCCATTTGTTATCTGAAATTGTTGATTTTTTTGAAGTAGGCTCTTGCACCAATGCCAATACTTTATTGGGCGTTTGTAAAACACTGATTTTGTTAAGCTCATCAACCGTAACCCTTACCAAATGGGTATTTCCGATATTTTTTGCCTCCCAATCATCGGTTGCATAAACTGTTTTTATGGTAAAATCACTCAATAATAACTCTTCAATTTGCTTCACACCTTCTACAATAAAAAGGCCAGATTGCTGTCTTTGTTTTTTATGGCACAAAGATTGAATATATTTGGTCTCATTCTTGCTTAACATTGAGTATGTATTTGACCTTTCAGAGGCCGATGTTGAATATTGTTTCTTTTTTGTTACTGTTTACGGTATTGGCATCTTCTTGTTCGGAACAGAGCAGAACGAGCGTAAAAAACTACCCTATAAGTCGTCCTTTTGTTTACCAGAACAAAATTGAATTAGTCAATAATCTTCCCAAAGATGAGAAAAAACGTTTATTAAATCAATTGGATAATTATTGGGATGATAGTTTGAAAGTTAAAAAAGTACAAATTGCTGGATTATTCTATAAAATCAAAGATCCTGCTGTTTTTGATTCTACCAAGTTTGACCCTACCATTCATTTCATGAATCAATACCTTAATTCACAAGGTTATTACTATGCCCAGTTTTCTAATTCATTTCGGATAGATACCATTAAAGATCAATTAAGGGCCTATACAACTATAAGCATCAATACAGAAAAAAGCATCAGCTTCGATTCTGTGACTTATGAATTGAACGATTCAACACTACAAGAAATCACCAATGATGCTATCAAAAAAACAACCTTAATCAAAGGCAATCCCTATTCCAAACAACAAATCAGCATTGAACTTGATCGACTGGTAAACCTTTACAGAAAAAATGGATATTTTAAAATTACCAGAGAAGATTTATATGCCTTAGTAGACTCTACCAATCAAGCAGTTTTGCAACTCACATTAGACCCTTTTGAACAAGCCAAATTATTAGCTGCTATTGAGAAATCGAAAAAAGAAAATCCCAACTGGGATATTACCATAAAAAGAAAAGACCTTAAAGATAGCAGTAGACTTTTTCAATATAAAGTGGGCAACTTATTTTATTATCCAGAAACCAAAATCACCGAGTCGCCTGATAGTTTGTTATTAGACTATAGCTTTAAACAATTTAGGCAAGATGAAGCTGTAATGAATTATAAAGAAGGGAAATTTATTTACAAGCCTTTAAAAGAATATACCTATTTTAAAAAAGGAGATCTGTATAACGAAGATAGATACTTCAAAACTGGTACCGGATTAAGCCAATTGGGCGCATGGCAAAATGTTGATATTCGCCCAATCATTAGAGACAAAGACAGTTTGGATTTTTATTTTTTTATGACTCCTGCAGTTAAGCAAAGTTTTACCATCGACTTAGAAGGCAGCAGAAATACTGGTGATATTGCTACAGGTAATTTATTGGGAATTTCTACCAATCTCACTTATAATAATCGAAACGTTTGGCAGCGTGCCATTCAATCGGTTGCTACTTTTAGAACAGGTATTGAATTAAACTTGCTTACTTCGTCTAGCAAGCAAAGTGATTTACTTCAATCATTTTTTATCAATGCAGGACATACCTATATTTTCCCCAAATTAATCCTCCCCTTTAAAGGATTGAAGGGACTGAAAGAATTAGACAATAGAAGAACATTATTTGGTGTAAATCTTGGTTACGTAGAGCGGAGAACTTACTATACACTTAGAACAATCATCACCAGTTGGGGTTATGAATGGAAAAAAGGCAATACTGTTTATTTGTATAAACCGTTGAATGTAGAAATCAATGGTTTAGAAAGGCTAGATTCCTTGGAAAGCTTGATTGCAAAAAATCCTTTTTTAAGGGCTTCATTTAATGAAGGAAATATAGTAAGCCAGTCTCTTTCTATCAATAAAACCATTATCAGTAAAAGAAATTCAAACAACAGTAATTATTATCGATTTGGCATAGAAGAAGCGGGAGGCTTATTTGGATTGGTTCCGGGGTTAGCAGGAAATATTTATCGATATATCAAATTTGAAAATGAATATCGACATATCATGAAATTCAAAAAATCTGAATTAGCCTATAGGGCCTTTGGAGGTTTTGGATACAATTATGGTAAGGATTCTGTATTTGGTGTTACCATGCCATTCTATAAACAATTTTTTGCAGGAGGCCCCAACAGTATGCGGGCATGGACACTTAGACAATTGGGGCTAGGAAGATCTAATCAAAGTGAATTGGATACTGCCAACAATGCTTTTAGAGATCGTTATGGCGATTTGCAATTGGAAATGAATATTGAATATCGTTTTTTGCTTGCCAGGTTTGGAAGTCTTAAATTAGGCAGTACTATTTTTTCTGATATTGGAAATATTTGGAACGTAAAAAAATCTAATCAATACGATTCAAACACCATCTTCGACATCAGTAAATTGGGCAATGATTTAGCTATTGGTATAGGCACTGGTTTGCGTTTTGATCTTAGCTATTTTTTAATTCGATTGGATTTTGCTTACAAGGTAAAAGATCCCCTCAGGGTTTCCAATGGAGGATGGATGAGCATTAAAAATTTCAATTGGACAGATACAAGACCCAACGGAGTTAATATTCCCAACTTTGCATTACAGTTAGGTATTGGGTTACCCTTCTAATGATTTTAACCGATTGATACCTATTTCAAAATCCTCTATACTTTGTGCATCAGCTGCATGAAATTCTCCGATCCTTGTTCTTCTCAAACTACTCATGTATCCGCCAACACCTAATGCTTTTCCAAAATCATTTGCTAAACTTCTGATATAAGTACCAGTTGAACAAACCACTTTGAAATGCACGATGGGTAATTCAATTTTTTCTATGCTAAAATGATGAATAGTTACTGGCCTAGGTTCTAAAACCACTTCAATTCCTTTTCTGGCGGCTAAATAAACAGGCTTACCTTCTTGCTTAATTGC
Organism: Sediminibacterium sp.; assembly: GCA_044372715.1. GTDB lineage: Bacteria > Bacteroidota > Bacteroidia > Chitinophagales > Chitinophagaceae > Sediminibacterium. The sequence continues at coordinate 7,026 of JBILRH010000030.1, forward strand.
CGAATGCGAAGGGGGTACTTGCATAATCAGTCCAGTGAATAATTTGGTTGCTTCATGAATTGATGCATCGGTAAGATGATCAATGGTAACTTGATTTACTGGTTCAGATTCTAAATCGAAAGTAGGGGTAGTAGCGCCTAAAGTAAATGTACCAGTATACTCTTTTTCCATTCCCATATATTCATTGATCTTCTTGGTAAACTTTCCTGTACATACAATTAACAATCCTGTTGCAAGAGGATCCAAAGTACCGGCATGGCCTACTTTTATAACACGTGTAATATTTCTAATTTTACGAACAATATCAAATGAAGTCCAACGCAAAGGTTTGTCTATACAAATTACTTGACCATCTAAAAAGGATTGAAGCGCTGGATGAATTTCTTTTTGTCGCATATTGAGCCTGTTAATATTTTAATTGAAGCCAGATAGAATCGAGCGACTGTTTAGAAGAAAAAGTTTGGTCTTTGTATTTTTTAGCAAATGCTTTTGCATTGTTAATTCTTTCATCGGTGGTTGGATGTGAGCTTAAAAAAGCCATAGATGCTGGCAACTCTTTACTGCTTTCTTTCAAATTGATCATTAGCTGATGCATGGCCATTGGATTAATTTGATTACGCAGCAATATTTTCATTCCTTCTTCATCGGCAGCTCTTTCTAATTTTCTTGAATAATGCATGGTTCTGAGAAAATCAGCATTTTCAACCAATGCTCCAATTACACCTGATGCATCACTTAATACCATCGAAATCAATAAACCTGAAGTTGCAGATCCCAAAATACTCTTTAAACTATGCCTCAAATTAACATGGGCAGTTTCATGACTTAATAAGGCTGCTAACGCTTCGGGAGAATGTAAATTTTCAAGTATACCAGCATGCACCACTATATAGCCACCAGGTAATGCAAAAGCGTTGACTTCTTTTTCTTCAACAACCTTTATTGTTATTGGATAACTTGTACTTAAGTGTAATTCTTTTGAAAAAGCATTGATCCATCTTGTTCTGTTCTGATCAATTTTCTGTTCTGAAACAAATGCTGTATTCAATTTATCTCCAATAGCTATTTCATTTTCCTTTGAAATAAATTGAATGGCAAAAACAGGAATTACATAAACAGCTATCAGATAAATGGCAACAATGAACCCAATTAAAATAGACAATAACCAAGCGGTTTTAAACTGTATGATTTTTTTATACCATGGCAATGTTGCTTTTTCGATGTTTGTTTTGAGTGTGTTATAATAAGATGAATCAGCATAAACGATGATAAACTGATTGGATTTTTTGTTGAGATAAATCACCATTTTTTGGTGCATGATATGCAAATTGCAATTTGCATATTTACTAAATGCAATTACTTGGCTCGGATCATTCAATGAAAGAATTGAAACACCTGATTCATTACAATACAATGAAACCAATTGATTGCCAGGATTTACCCCATCAAAATAATCTACATTATGCATGTATTAATTAATATGCTCTCGCAAATAAAACTCTTTGAACAGATTTATTTCCTGATAAAATACAAACCCCATCTTCTTGTGGATTATCCAAAGGAATACAACGGATAGTTGCTTTGGCCAACTCTTTTATTTTATCTTCTGTTTCTGCAGTTCCATCCCAATGGGCAGATACAAAACCTGCTTTAGTATCGAGAATTTGTACAAACTCATCCCAAGAATTTGCTGGAGTAATATGATCATCTCTAAATGTCTTGGCTTTTTCAAACATTTGCTGTTGTATCTCAGTAAGCAAGTTTTGGATATACATTTCAATTCCTTCCAAACTTACTGTTGCTTTGAGTTTAGTATCTCTTCTAGCAACTTCAACCACATTGTTTTCTAAATCTCTGGCGCCAATAGCAACCCTTACTGGCACTCCTTTCATTTCGTATTCTGCAAATTTCCATCCCGGACGGTTATGATCGGAATCATCGTACTTTACCGAAATACCCATGCCTTTTAATTTGGTCATGATACCAGCTACCACTGCTCCAATTTGCGCTTTTTGTTCATCGCCTTTATAGATCGGAACTATTACCACTTGTATCGGTGCAATTCTTGGAGGAAGAATCAATCCATCGTCGTCACTATGCGCCATCACCAAACCACCTATTAATCGAGTGCTTACCCCCCAACTAGTTGCCCATACATAAGATAATTGGTTGTTTTTATCACTGAATTTTACATCAAAAGCTTTGGCAAAATTTTGTCCTAAAAAATGAGATGTACCTGCCTGTAAGGCTTTTCCATCTTGCATCAATGCTTCTATGCAATAAGTATCTTCTGCACCTGCAAATCTTTCATTGGGAGATTTAACGCCTTTAATTACTGGCAATGCCATCCAATTTTCTGCAAAGTCGGCATATACATCCAACATTCTGCGGGTTTCTTCTATCGCTTCTTCTGAAGTAGCATGTGCCGTATGACCTTCCTGCCATAAAAATTCTGCAGTGCGCAAAAAAAGTCTGGTACGCATTTCCCATCTTACTACATTGGCCCATTGATTGATGAGTAATGGCAAATCCCTATAAGACTGAATCCAACCCTTATACGTATTCCAAATAATGGCTTCACTGGTAGGTCTTACCACCAACTCTTCTTCGAGTTTAGCTTCTGGATCTACCATTAATTTGCCCTTATGATTAGGGTCGGCTTTTAAACGATAATGGGTAACTACAGCACATTCTTTGGCAAAACCTTCGGCATTTTTTTCCTCTGCTTCAAATAGGCTTTTTGGCACAAATAATGGAAAATAGGCATTTTGATGGCCTGTTTCTTTAAACATTTTATCTAATACAGCCTGCATATTTTCCCATAAAGCATAACCATAGGGTTTAATAACCATACAGCCTCTTACAGCACTATAATCGGCCAAATTCCCCTTGATTATTAAGTCGTTATACCATTGCGAATAATCCTGTTCCCTCGATACTAATTCCTTACCCATAAATAATAAATATATTTTTTAAAAAAATTACTAACAACTGTTAGTTGGCACACATATTGTAATAATGTTAAAATGAAGCCAACAGCACGCAAATGTATGTAACTTCAACCATCAATTGTTGCTAACCTTAAAGCAAAACCTATGCAAAAAGTACTATTTATCTCATTGATTACTGCCAGTTTATTAACTGGATGTAGTTCGGCTTATCAAACAGGTCAAACTCCTGATGATTTGTATTATTCGCCTGGTAAAGATATAAATGCATCTGAAGTTAGAAGGCAAAACGAAGATGAAGAAAGATACCAGCAAAATGTTAGTACCATAGACGATCGCTATCTTAGGATGAAAGTAGCCAATAGAAATCAATGGAGCGATCTAGACGACTTTAGTTATTGGAATGATATGCGCTTTAATTTTTCTCCAGGATTTAATACTATTGGATTCAATAATTTCCAAAGCTGGAACATGCATCCCAATTTCAATAGCCCATGGAATATTGGCTGGAATACCGGCTGGAATTTTGGATTAGGAATTAATCCATGGAATAGTTTTGGTGGATGGGGTAACCAGATGGGTTGGGGCAACCATATGGGTATGGGTTGGGGTAACCAAATGGGCTGGAACAATCCAATGTTTACTTTGATTTCGTATTCCAATCCAAGAGCTATTGCACCAACTTCTACTTCGGGTTCTAATTTGGCTGGCTATAGAAATAGAAATTTCAATAATTTGAATAGCAGTAATAAATTAAATGAATGGGCTACTCCAGGAAATGCAAACAACAATAGAAGTTTTGGTAGCCTAATCAGAAGTGTTATCAGCACTCCTTCTAATGGAAATGGGTCAAGTAGTAGCTATGACCGTCCGGCAAGAACATTCCAAAGTAATGGAAGCGGCAGCATGGGAACCAGTAGTTCTGCAGGCGGAAGCAGCGGCGGCTTCGGAAGCACAGGAAGCAGTGCTGGCTCCGGAAGAGCTGGAAGAGGAAATTAATTCTTGATTTAATTGATTGAAATGCTTGATGTGTAAGCATCATAAGGAAATTTATTATCTGTGTATGAAAAAAATAATCTTTTTATTATTCAGTTTTACCGTATCAATTGTTCAGGCTCAAACTCCTGATGAAGCATTAAGAACAGCATGGTTTACACAAAATGGAACAGCACGTGTTATGGCTATTGGCGGGGTAATGGGTTCTTTAGGAGGTGATATAAGTGCCAATCATATTAACCCGGCCGGTCTTGGATTATTTAAAACCAATGAATTGGTTTTATCTCCTGGTTTTTTAATGAACAACAATAAATTTAATTACAGAGGCAAAGATTCAAGCGCTTCTAAATCTAATTTTGGATATGGAACTTCAGGAATTATTCTGGCAGGAAAAAACGAGAGAGGAAGTAAATGGACAAGCTCGGCCTTTGCTATTTCAGTAAATCAACTGGCCAATTACAACAACAATATTCAATTCGGAGGCTTTAATAATTTCAGTTCTTTTTCGGAGAAATATTTAGAAGAATTGGTAAAAGACAGAGCAGATACCAATGCCGCTTTAAGTAATTATATTTTTGGATCTTCACTAGCGTTTAGAACTTATTTAATAGATACCATTCGTGGGCCTGGTGGCGCTTTTACGGGTTATCAAAGTTTAGTTCCTATCTCTTCTGGTGTTAATCAATTCTACAATGCCCAAACCAGGGGTGGATACAATGAAATTGCAATAGGATTTGCAGAAAATATGAATGATCAATTGTATATAGGTGGGAGTTTTAATATTCCAATCATTAATTATTCTCGCGATTTATTTTATTCTGAAAAAGACGCAACCAATATCACCAATAACGAATTTAGATTTTTTGAATACAAAGAAGCTTATAGCTCCAAAGGATCTGGTATTGGAGCCAAATTAGGAATGATTTATAAGCCTCAAGAATTTATTCGATTAGGTTTTGCAATTCATACGCCTCAGTTATTAACGATGACCGATCGCATTCGATCTTCGATGACTACCAATACAGAAAATTATGCAGGATTATTAACTGAAACAAGTGACAATCTAAACAGTGGTAATGAGGGTATATCTAGGTATAATATAATTACCCCATACCGAATCATTGCAAGTGCCAGCTATGTTTTTAGAGAAGTAAATGATACCAGATTACAAAAGGGTTTTATCAGCGCCGATGTGGAATTTGTAAATTATAGGGGCGCACGCTTTAATGCAGCCAGTGAAAATGCAGAAAATATTACTTTAGAAAATTATTACAGACAAATCAATGAAACTATAAAAGACACTTATAAAGGAAATATCAACGCTAAATTAGGAGGCGAATTAAAATTCAATACATGGATGTTTCGTTTGGGTGGCGCATATTACGGCAGCCCTTATGCCGATAATGTTCTAAATGCAAATAGAATTATTGCTACAGGTGGATTAGGTTATAGAAATAAAGGTTTTTTTATTGACCTTGCCTACTCGCATATCATGAACAAAGACTTTCAATTTCCTTATTTACTAGAAGACAAAGCAAATACATTTGCCAAACAAACTGGTTATAGAGGAAGTGTAATGCTCAGTTTCGGATTTAAATTTTAATTAAACCAGTTCGCCTTCCAAATCATAATCGTAAGCTTTGGTAATACGCACATTTACAAACTCCCCTATTGGGAGTTTTTTTGTAGCATGAATTACTACTTCATTGTCTACTTCTACACTATCAAATTCAGTGCGGCCCAAATACCTACCAGCTTCCTTCTTATCAATCAACACTTTAAATATTTGTCCGATTTTTGCTTGATTTTTTTCATAACTGATTTCCTGCTGCACTTCCATGATCGATTGTGCACGTTCCGCTTTAATTTCTGCAGGAATATTGTCTACTAATTCATGAGCCGTGGTATTTTCTTCGTGACTGTAACTAAATATACCCACTCTATCGAAACGATGCTCCTGCAAAAACGATTTGAGTTCCTCTACATCTTCTTCAGTTTCTCCAGGAAAGCCAGCAATCAAAGTAGTACGCAAACAAATACCTGGCACTTTCTCCCGAATCTGCTTGATGAGAACACCCATTTCTTCTCTAGTGATATTTCGATGCATAGCATCCAACATATTATTGCTTGCATGTTGCAAAGGCATGTCTAAATATTTACAAATATTATCACGCTCTTGCATTACCTCTAAAATTTCTAACGGAAATTTACTTGGATAAGCATAATGCAAACGAATCCATTCCAATCCTTTAATGTCTGCTAGTGCATGCAATAAACGGGGCAGCTCTCTTTTTTTATAAATATCTAAACCGTAATAAGTTAATTCTTGTGCTATGAGCATAATCTCTTTCACTCCTTTTTTAACCAAGGCTTCTGCTTCTTCAACCAAGGATTCTATTGTACGGCTCACATGCTTTCCTCTCATGAGTGGAATAGCACAAAAAGAACAGGTTCTATTACAGCCTTCGCTAATTTTTAAATACGCATAATGTTTGGGCGTACTCAACATTCTTTCACCGATTAATTCAGCTTTATAATCTGCTTCAAACTGTTTTAAAATGAGTGGCAATTCCAATGTTCCAAACCAAGCATCTACTTCGGGCATTTCGTTTTCTAAATCGCCACGGTATCGTTCACTTAAGCAGCCTGTTACATACACCTTATCCAATTTACCCCTACGCTTCAGTTCTAATTGATCCAATATGGTATTAATGCTTTCTTCTTTTGCTTTATCTATAAATCCACAGGTATTTACAACCACTATATTATGGTCTAATTTTGCATTCTCATGCACCACTGCAATATCATTTGCAGCCAGTTGACCGCTTAATACTTCACTATCTACCAAGTTCTTACTGCAACCGAGTGTAATGATGTTTACCTTGTCTTTTTGGAGTGTTTTTGCCTTCATGGAAGGGCAAAATTAAGGATTTGAGCATGAATTTATGGTATCCTCCCATTAATTGTATGCTAGGATCAAGGTTGCGTCCGCTTACAGTCTAGTTAAAAGATAGCTTCCAAAAATGAGCTTTTAAAAAAAATGGTTACCTTTATATAAGATTTTGTTAATTTATGCCCCCAGCACTTAAATTAAACAATGTCTTTTATCAAATAGGAACAACTACATTCATTCACATTCACCAAACTTACCTTTTATGAAAAGGTTGTACATGCTCACTTTATGTGTGCTATTTATTGGCAAAATAATGGCCAACAACATCTCTATCCAAAAAGTAGCGATTGTTGATACAAACCGAACGGCAAAAACAGTTAATATACGTTTTAATATTTCTTGGGAAAACTCCTGGCGAGATAATGTAAACTGGGATGCGGCATGGATTTTTATTAAATTCCGTCAACCCAAAGATAGTATTTGGCGATACAAACACTTAACATTGTCGGTAAGTGGAAACAATACTGGCTCAGGAAATACATCTATGAAATTTGCCATTCCTGATGATAAAAAAGGAGCGTTTTACTATAGACAATCCAATGGTGCTGGCAATATAAAAATGGACAGCGTTAAATTATTTTGGAACTATGGAGCTGATAACGTTTCTGTTATTGATAGTGTAGAAGTAAAAGTATTCGCAACTGAAATGGTATATGTTCCTGGCGGCAACTTTTCATTAGGAGATGGTAATGGCAAAGAGAGAAGTAGCAGCTCTTTTCAACTTAAAAATGCACCAAACAACTTCGTAACTATTACAGACAAATGGTCTCCATTGGTAAATACTTTTAATTGCACCACTTGTGGAGGAAATGATGATGCTATACTTATTAATAGTGGTATTAGAATATCAGGATTAAATGGATTAGATGTTAATGATGACAAAATAGCTGACTTCCCAGACTTTCCAACTGGTTATCGATCTTTCTATTCGATGAAATATCCTGTAACACAAGGGCAGTATGCAGATATGTTGAATACACTTTCATTAAGAGACTCATCAATATCCACTTTCAATAATTATGTAGATACTACCAGACTTAAAAAAGTAAATACCAATTATAAAAGGGCTTTACAAAGCCTTGATCCAAATTTTGGTTGGGTTCCAATAGATTTACAAAGACACACAATAGCAT
>JBILRH010000002.1:0-49462 GCA_044372715.1 Sediminibacterium sp.
CACCCGAAATGTGCAAATTACTTATGACGGCACCGATGCGTCAGGTAGCAGAATTGCAAGAAATGTTTATATTTACAAAATACAAATAAGTGCTGCCGGAACCAATTATAATACCTCCGGAAAACTTATTTGTTTGTAACCCCTCTTTTGTACTAAATGTTTTGAATGGTTTAAATTTTACTTTAAAATTTCTTACTGGATTTTCACAAAACATTTAACTATGTCTACATTTCACGCATCTTATAAAGCGCCACTAACTGCGGCATCTAACATTGTACGCAAACTTTTTAGCGCAACACACAGGGCAATCGCAATCGTCGCAATCATCGCAACAAGCACAATCACAACCAAAGCAATCGCACAAACAGACTCTATTAACATTGTGTCTACGGCGGTTCCATTTTTGCGTATTTCGCCAGATGCGCGCGCGGGCGGTATGGGTGATGTAGCTATTGCAACTTCTGCCGATGCTAATGCTTCTTTCTGGAATATTTCTAAAGTAAATTTTGCTAAAAGACGCAGCTCTATTGCTGTTAACTATACGCCTTGGTTAAAAGATTTGGGATTAAACGATGTGTATTTAGCAACTGTTGCAGGTTATCATCAACTCGATGAAGTGCAGGCTGTTACTGGATCACTTCGTTTTTTTAGTTTAGGAAATATTCAGTTAACAGATTATTCTGGTAATTTATTAAACTCGGTAAAACCTTCGGAATTTGCCATAGACGCGGGTTACACGCGTATGCTCAACAGTAAAATGAGTGTGGGTGTGGTACTTAGGTATATCAATTCACGCCTTGTGGTGGGAGATGTTGGAACCGGTGTTTTATACAAAGCGGGTAACGCTGTTGCCGCCGATGTTTCTGTGTATCATGATGGAACTGACGAGGGTGAAGGTCTACGCTGGGGTGTGGTACTTTCTAATTTAGGAAGTAAAATTGGCTACACTAACGATGCAAAAAATAAAGATTTTATTCCAGCAAATTTTGGTGCAGGTGTTTCTTATACCAAAGATGTAGACGGAAGTAATAAAATAACATTTGCCCTTGATATGAATAAACTACTTGTACCAGCGGCGCCAACTGCAACGGGTGTTTACAGTGTAGACTCTGCCAATTTATCGGAGTACCGCACGGGTGGTGTGGTTGCTAGTTGGTTAAAATCTTTTAGTGATGGAACGGGTGTTGCAAAATCTATGCAATTTAGTGCCGGAGTAGAGTATGCTTACAACGAACAATTTTTTGTACGTGCTGGTTATTTTTATGAAAATAGAAACCGTGGTAACAGAAAATATGCAACCGTAGGAGCTGGCTTTAAACTAGATTTTATGGACATTAACCTGTCTTATCTAGTGCCTGCTGGCGCAGGAATCACACGTAATCCGCTCTCTAATACCATGCGTTTAGGTGTTGCCTTTAAAATTGGTGAACTTTAAACCTCTAAGGTTTTTATACTTGGTGAATCAGACAAACGGCGTGTGCCACAAGTCCTTCCTGGCGGCCAACAAATCCCATGGTTTCGGTGGTAGTTGCTTTAATAGAAACATCTTTAATACCAATGCCTAATATACCTGCAATGGTTTCTTGCATGGTGGCAACGTAAGGTTTAATTTTTGGCGCTTCTAAACAAAGTGACGCGTCAATGTTTCCTACAGCATATCCTTCGGCCTCAATTAACACACGTGTTTTAGCAAGCAATATTTTACTGTCAATATTTTTAAACTCAGATGATGTGTCTGGGAAGTGAACTCCAATATCACCTAGGCAAGCGGCACCAAGTAGTGCATCACAAATAGCGTGTAATAAAACGTCAGCGTCTGAGTGGCCTAGGGCACCTTTGTGGTGAGGGATGGTAACGCCACCAATTACTAGGTCTCTGCCTTCTACTAGTTGATGAAAATCTATGCCGTAGCCAATACGTAGCTTCATGTATTTCAAATTGTGTTTCAAAGTTACGTTTTTATATCTTTACCACTCTTATGAACAACGCACCTGTTATTGCAGTTATTGGACTTGGGTATGTGGGTCTTCCGCTTGCCACTGCACTCAGTGCGCATTACCCCGTTACCGGGTACGATGTTAACCCTTCACGAATTGCGCAATTATTGGATGGGATAGACATAACGGCAGAAGTTACGCATGAACAACTCATTGCGGCACAGCATACCAACAAGCTTTTATTTTCTAGTGATGCATCAAGCATAGCTACCGCCACCGTTTTTATTGTTACGGTGCCAACGCCGCTTACTTCTAATAATTTACCAGATCTCAGTTATTTAGTTGCGGCTAGTGAACTTATAGCAAGCTGTTTAAAACCTGGTGGGCTTGTTGTTTATGAGTCTACGGTGTATCCGGGTTGTACCAATGAAGTGTGTGTGCCTGTTTTAGAAAAACATAGTGGCCTAGTTTTTAATAAAGATTTTTTTGTGGGTTATTCGCCGGAAAGGATAAATCCGGGCGATGCCACAAGGTCATTAAGTAGCATTGTAAAAGTGGTTGCTGGTAGTACGCCCGCGGCTACGCAAATGGTTGCAACTATCTATAGAAGTATTATTGAGGCGGGTGTCTATGAAGTGTCAAGTATTAAAGTGGCAGAAGCGGCTAAGGCTATCGAAAATGCGCAGCGCGATGTAAATATTTCTTTTATGAATGAGTTAGCGCTACTTTTTGATAAGCTAGACATTGATACACAAGAAGTGTTAGCGGCGGCTGGCACCAAATGGAATTTTTTACCTTTTAAACCTGGGCTAGTAGGCGGGCACTGCATTAGTGTAGATCCGCATTACCTTGCATTTAAAGCCAATGAGGTGGGTTATGAGCCGCATGTTATTTTATCGGGTAGGGCGGTTAATGAAAAAATGGGTGTGTTTGTTGCCGAAAAGATTATTGCAGCGCTTGCTAAAAAACACCAAGGAAATATTGCACAAAAAACAGTGTTAATTGCTGGCTTTGCCTTTAAAGAAAACTGCCCCGATACAAGAAATACCAAAGTTATTGATATTTATACAAGCCTTACTGCTGCTGGTTTACAAGTGAGTGTCTATGATCCGGTGGTTGATGCTGCGATGGTTAAAAAATCCTTTAATGTAGAAATGATAACCAATGAAAATTTAGCCCATAATTACGACGCCATTATTTTAGCGGTCCCGCACCAACAAATACTTTCAACCCTCAATTTTGAATCCTATAAAAATGCAGGAGCTTTTATTTACGATGTAAAAGGCGTGTTGCCTAAAGCCATTATTGATGGCCGTTTGTAATAATTTTGTAACTGATTTCATATTCTTGCTTAGTTAGATTATTATATTTCTCATAAAGTTTTAATGAAGTGTTGATTGATTCTTTTGCTTCTTCTATGGTGTTGCCGCCTCCATAAATACCTTCCATGTTTTCTGCGTAAGCAGAATACATGTCATTTGTTTTTTCTATGATGATTGTGAGTTGTTTCATTGATAGTGTAATATCGGGGGAATTTGGGTGAGGGAGGCCAGGTTCTAAAAGTTCTACGTAAAATACAGCTAAAACCTGCGGGAGCGAGCGCAGACTTGCATCTTAGCCACTTGTTAAACAAAATCCACCAAAATTTTAAACACAAATACCATTTAATCTTAATAAGTTTTTTACCGTTTTTTAATTGACTTTCACTGATTTAGCTTTATATTTGCAATAATTGAGTTAATATTAAAGCATTACCCCCCCCAGTGTTTATTAACCAATTGTAAACCAAATAGTTAAGAGTGTAAAAATTAACCTATCCCCCCTAGTTAATGTTGCTACCGGTGATGGGTATTTTATTTTTAGGACTACTTAATTTACAAAAACTTGGCCAGACAGCGGATTCTGAGTAATTGGCGTCTATTTTCTGTGACTGAGGTTGGCGGAGCCCTGCCCTGTCAACAACAAACCTAACAATTTTTATCCCCCATATTTTCAAACACATCATTTTCATGCAACTACAACAACTCATAAAAAAAGCCGGAATCTTAATTCTAACGCTTTTGATTATTAGCTCAACTGCTACTGCACAGGATATTTTAAAAGGCAATAACCTGGCAAGTGTCAGAGTAGATCAAATATCTGATGCAGATATTGCAAAACTTAAAGCTCAACTTTCTGCGCAAGGCATGACTATAGAACAGGCCGAGCCTTTGGCTATTGGAAAAGGTATGAGCGCCGCAGAATTTGCAAAACTTAAAGACCGTGTAAAAAACGGCGGTATCAACACAGCTGCTGGTGCTAACAAAACAGGTGCGGTAAGCGCAAGAGATGCAAGCGCTTCTGATAGGCCAGACACCGAAAAATACAATGAGGCCTCGGCAGAGCCACTTATTGATCCTCAAATTTTTGGATCGGAACTATATACCAGTGTGGCACCAAGTTTTGAACCCAACATGTCATTAGCAACACCGCTTAACTACGTGCTTGGTCCTAACGATCAAATAGCAGTAAGCGTGTATGGAGTGCAAGAATACAGTGGCGAGTTAACAGTGAGTCCAGAAGGCAATGTAAGTATCCCTAACGTAGGGTTAATAAGAGTTTCAGGATTAACGATAGAAGCTGCTACACAAAAAATTAAAAACACCATGGGTGCAACGGTATACAATTACCTACGCAGTGGTGGAAGTAAAATTGCAGTAACGCTTAGTAAAATACGCACCATTAAAGTAACCATTATTGGTGCCAACCGTCCAGCTACTTACAGGCTTTCAAGTTTAGCAACCGTATTTAACGCACTTTATGTAAGTGGAGGCCCAACAGCACTTGGAACCTTTAGAGAAATTGAACTCCTACGCGATAACAAACTGTTAAAAAAAATAGATTTATACCGCATGCTTTTAAATGGCGACCAGTCGGATAATGTGGGTTTAAAAGACAATGACGTTATCAGAATTCCGAGCTATAAAACAAGGGTGTCGTTAAAAGGACTAGTAAAACGCCCAGGTATATTTGAAGTATTGCCTGGCGAAACTTTTGCAAACGTTTTAGCATTTGCTTCTGGTTTTACAGATGATGCTTACCAGGCAAGTGTAAAAATATTTGCACAAACAAATAAAGAAAGGCAAATTAAAGATTTAGCACAGGCGCAATACAATAGTTACCAACCGCAAATTGGAGATGATTTTGTGGTGAGCAAATTATTAAACCGATACGCTAACCGCGTAAAAATTGCAGGTGCTGTATACAGGCCCGATGTTTTTGAACTAACACCTAGTTTAAAAGTTGCCGATCTTATCCGTAAAGCAGATGGTTTAACTCAAGACGCTTACACGGGTCGTGCACAAATTATTCGTTTACAAGAAGACCTTACCCGTTCTTTAGTAAGTTTTGATGTAGCTAAAGCCTTAAATGGAGATGCTATCCATAATATTTTATTACAACGTGAAGACGAAGTGCTAGTTACTTCTAAACAAGAACTAAAGGATTCATTTAACGTATACATACAGGGTGAAATACGTAAGCCGGGTAGTTTTGAATATGTACAAGGCCTTACCCTTAAAGATTTAGTAATACAGGCTGGTGGTTTTACAGATGCTGCTTATAAAACCATTGAGATAGCGCGTATTATTAAACGCGATAGTATTACCGAACAAGATTTAGGAGCTACCCAAATTATTGTTACCCAATTAGATGGTGACTTAAGTATGGCCGAAGCTAGTACACCACTTAGCGCATTTGATGTGGTTACTATTAAAAGAAAAGCGGGATATGTTTTACCAGAGTCGGTACGTATTACTGGACAGGTGCAGTACCCCGGCCCTTATGCTTTAAGTGCTAGAAACGAAAGAGTGAGTGCGATTTTAAAACGTGCAGGTGGTTATACGTCTGATGCATTTATTGAAGGCGCTTATTTAGTGCACAATAAAACCGCAGAGGAAAAAAAGAGAGAAGACGAAAATATTGCACGAGCAGAAAAAATGCTAAAAGATTCTAGCGGGATCATTGAACTCCAAAACCAAAAAAATACAGCCTCTGTAAAAGTGCCACTTAATTTATATGAAATTATGGTAAACCCTGGTTCAGAAGAAGACCTGGTTTTAAAAGTAGGAGATGAAATTTTTATTCCTAAATACGATGGGCAAATTAAAGTAGGTGGCGCTGTACTTTTAACCACGCAAGTACCTTACAGTAAAAACAATAATTTTAATAATTATATAACAGCTGCTGGTGGATTTAGTGTTGATGCTGTTAAGCGAAAGGCTTATGTTATTTATCCTAACGGTAAGGCAGCTAAAACATCTCGCTTTTTATTTTTAACAATTCGCCCTAAAGTAAAACCAGGTTCTGAAATTATTGTACCTAAAAAAGCTGAGCGTAAAAAAACAAGTAGTGCCGAGTTAATAGGTATTAGTAGTTCAATAGCATCTCTTGCTGGTTTAATTATAGCCATCTTAAAATTATAATCCCCCATGCAACAAAACAATAACTACATACAAAATACAGCTGAGGATGAGATTTCTTTAAAAGAACTCATCTTAAAAATAAAAGACTGGTACCGCTTTTTATTATCCAAGTGGCTTATAATTGTGGCTGCAGGTATTATAGGTGGAGCTATTGGCGTTGGCTATGCTTTTACACAAAAAGCAACCTACACGGCTAGTTTAAGTTTTGCATTAGAAGATGAAAAAGCTGGGGGTGGCGGCCTTTCTGGTGCACTAGGCCTTGCCAGTAGTTTAGGTATAGACTTAGGTGCAAGTGCAGGTGGTGCTTTTAGTGGTGCTAATTTAATTGAGCTCATGAAAAGCCGCAACATTGTAGAAAAATCATTACTCAACCCAATTACGGTTAATGGTAAAACGCAAAGTTTTGCGCAGTACTATATTAACTTTAATGAACTTAATAAAGATTGGGATGAAAAACCTTTATTAAAAGGGATTGTATTTGCACCAGATGCTGACCGTTCAAAATATTCTAGAAAGCAAGATAGTATTTTGGGAAATATATATTCTAGTGTTTTATCAATGCTAACAGTTGGTCAAAAGGATAAAAAGATTTCAATAATCAGTATTGATGTAAAAAGTGCCGACGAATTCTTTAGCAAGGCTTTTGCAGAAAATTTAGCAAATGAAGTTTCTAGTTACTACATAGAAATCAAAATTAAAAAGGCCAGACAAAACATGGAGATATTACAACGCCAAACAGATAGTATTAGAGCCGAGCTTAATGGTGCTATAACAGGTGTTGCTGCCGCCGCAGATAATACTTTTGGCTTAAACCCAGCTATGATTGTGCGTAAAACACCAGGCACACGCCGTCAAGTAGATGTGCAGGCTAATACGGCTATACTTACACAGCTAGTAACCAATTTGGAAATGGCTAAAGTAAGCCTCCGTAAAGAAACGCCGCTTATTCAAATAATTGATAGACCTATACTTCCGCTTAAAAAAGAAAAAGTAGGTAAATTAAAATCTTTATTACTTGGCTCGTTTTTAGCTGGCTTTTTAACTGTTTTGGTTTTAATATTTAAAAAATTATTTGCAGGTATTCTAGCAGATTAATATAAACATTACTAATTAATAGCGCCCCCCACTATTATGTTTAAACGCAACAAAAAATTTATGCTAAACAAAATAAATATCGTTCCTCGCTGGATCATATTTGTAATTGACCTGGGGGTTACTACTACGGCATTGCTACTAGCATTTATTGTAAAGCAAAATTTAACGCTGGTAGGGGTTAATTGGGAAAGCTTACTTACTACGGTAGCAATCATGCTTATTGTAAATGCTTTTGTATTTACAACTATTAAAACATACGCAGGTATTGTTAGGTACACTGGTATGCAAGATGCACTGCGTATTGCGGTGTCGGTGCTGGTGTCTAGTGTGGTGCTTTATTTATTATCAATTATTAGCAGCACAATACAAGATAACCTGGTATTAAACAATGTGGTAATTATCGTATATGGTACATTTAGCTTTTTAGCACTATTAACGTATAGGGTAGCGGTTAAGTTTGGTTTTGCCTATTTGCGTTCTTATAAAATGAAACGTAAAACGGTGGTTATTTTTGGCGCCGGTGAAGCTGGTGTTGCCACTAAAAGAGTATTAGAGCATGATGGTCAAAATCATATTAGCATTTTAGCTTTTGTAGATGATGATCGTAAAAAAACAAAAAAGGCACTTGATGGTGTTAAAATAATTTCTTTTAACGACCTTGCTGCACTTGCACAAGAAGAGCCTATCGACGAACTTATTATTGCTTCATTTACTATTACGGCAAAACGCAAAAACGAACTTGTAGATTTTTGTTTAAACCACGATATTAAAGTGCTCGTGGTTCCTTCATATAGCAACTGGACCGAGGGTAGTTTTTCTAGCCGCCAATTAAGGTCTATTAATATTGAGGAGTTACTAGAGCGTGATCCTATTCATATTAACAACAACCAAATACGCGCTCAAATAAAAGGTAAGCGCGTACTTGTTACCGGTGCAGCAGGTTCTATTGGATCTGAAATTGTAAGACAACTTATAAATTATAGCCCCGAGCTTATTGTGCTTTGTGATCAGGCGGAAACTCCGTTACATACCCTAGAACTCGAGTTGCACGAAAGCGGCAAAAAAATAAATTGTATATCTTACCTAGCTAACATTACCAACGAGGCTCGTATGCGTCAGGTTTTTACCGATTTTAAACCGCATTACGTATATCATGCTGCTGCTTACAAGCACGTACCCATGATGGAGCTTTGCCCTACAGAGGCTGTGCGTAATAATGTAATAGGCACCAAACTTATTGCCGATTTAGCCGCCGAATATCATGTAGAGCGTTTTGTAATGGTAAGTACCGATAAGGCCGTAAATCCTACAAATGTTATGGGTGCTAGTAAACGCCTTGCAGAAATTTATGTGCAGGGTTTAAGCAAGCATATTAGCCATACAAAATACATTACAACACGTTTTGGCAACGTACTAGGTTCAAACGGGTCTGTTATTAATAGGTTTAAGCAACAAATAGAAAAGGGAGGACCAATTACTGTTACGCATCCAAACATTACCCGTTATTTTATGACGATACCTGAGGCTTGCCAACTGGTATTAGAAGCGGGTAGTATGGGTAATGGAGGTGAGATATTTGTGTTTGATATGGGACAGCCGGTTGCCATTGCCGACCTTGCTAAAAAAATGATTCGTTTATACGGTCTTATCCCTAATATTGATATTGATATTGTTTATAGTGGACTCCGGCCCGGCGAAAAGCTGTATGAAGAACTTTTAAACGATGGTGAAAACACCGGTAACACTTACCACGATAAAATAATGATAGCAAAGGTGCGTGACGTTGCATTTGAAGAAATAAAAGATCATTTTAATGCACTAGTTGCACTTATTAACCAGGCCGAAAGTGAAATGTACCTAGTAGCAAAAATGAAAGAAATTGTTCCAGAGTTTGTGAGCAACAATAGTGTATTTGAGAAACTTGACATGGGTGGGAAGGTGGTAGGAATGGATTAGTGTTGTCTACAGCGTCTACATATAAATGTTTGATTTTTTGTTTATAAGTAACACAAAAAGGTTGAAAAATAGGTTGAATGTGAGCACTTTTGTGCGTAATTTTTAAAAATAACAATAGAATTATGTTAAGTCAAAAAAAAATTTCAGTAATCGGTTTAGGTTATGTAGGTCTCCCATTAGCAGTCGAGTTTGGGAAAAAATTTCCAACCTTGGGCTTTGATATCAATATGAAAAGAATTGATGAGTTGAAAAAAGGTTTTGATAGAACATTAGAATCAAATAAAAATGAAATAGAATCTGCTAAACAACTTAGCTTTTCGTCAGACATGAATGATTTAAAAAATTACTCTGTTTTTATAGTTACTGTTCCGACACCAATTGATCAATTTAAGGCCCCTGATTTAACTCCTTTATTAAAAGCATCTGAAATGTTGGGGAAAGTGATAAAAAGAGGAGATATAGTAATATATGAAAGTACTGTATATCCTGGTTGTACTGAAGAGGATTGTGTTCCTGTTTTAGAAAAAGAAAGTGGACTAAAATTCAATGTTGATTTTTATTGTGGATATTCTCCTGAAAGAATTAATCCAGGTGACAAGGTAAACACATTAACAAAAATAAAAAAAGTAACATCAGGTTCAACACCCGAAATAGCAGATGTTGTTGACGAGCTTTATAGAAGCATAATTATTGCAGGTACTCATAAAGCCCCAAGTTTAAAAGTTGCTGAAGCCTCTAAAGCTATTGAAAATGCACAAAGGGATGTAAATATTTCTTTTGTAAATGAATTAGCATTAATTTTTGAAAGAATGGGAATTGATACAACTGATGTAATTGAGGCAGCTGGAACGAAATGGAACTTTTTAAAATATAGACCAGGACTAGTAGGGGGCCATTGTATTGGCGTAGATCCTTACTATTTAGCCCACAAGGCTGAAAGCTTAGGATATCATCCTCAAGTTATTCTTAGTGGCAGAAGAGTTAATGACATGATGGGTATGTTTGTTGCTAATAAAGTTGTCAAACTAATGATCAAAAAAGAACATAAAGTAAATGCATCCAAGGCTTTAATATTGGGAGTTACTTTTAAAGAGGATTGCCCAGACATTAGAAATTCAAAAGTAATAGATATTTATAATGAGCTTTTGCAATATGGAATGAAAGTAGAGGTGTATGATCCACATGCAGACCATCATGAAGTAAATGAAGAGTATAATATTAATTTAATTGGCGAAGTTGGAACAGAATATGACGCAGTAATTTTAGCAGTATCTCACAAAGAATTTTTAAATATTGAGTATAAAAAAATTATTAAAAACAGCAATTCCGTAATTTTTGATACAAA
The DNA here is from genome assembly GCA_044372715.1 of Sediminibacterium sp. GTDB lineage: Bacteria > Bacteroidota > Bacteroidia > Chitinophagales > Chitinophagaceae > Sediminibacterium. The sequence continues at coordinate 10,797 of JBILRH010000002.1, forward strand.
ATCTTTCTTAGATAGAAATCTTGTTGACGCAAGATTATAAATAATTTACTATGAAAATAGAAATGGTTGATTTAAAAAAACAGTATATTAAAATAAAAGATGAAGTAGACATGGCGATTTTAAAAACTATCGAAGAAGGTAGTTTTATAAATGGCCCTGAAGTGATAAATTTCACGAATAATTTATCCAAATACTTGAATGGAGCATATGTAATTCCATGTGCAAATGGAACCGATGCTTTGCAAATTGCAATGATGGCTTTGGATTTAAAACCTGGAGATGAGGTCATTCTACCTGCATTTACTTATGTAGCTACAGCTGAAGTTATTGGCTTGTTGAATTTGAAACCAATAATGGTTGATGTTGATGAGGATAATTTTAATATTTCAGTTGAAAATATTCGCAAGGCGATAACAAATAAGACTAAAGCAATAGTTCCAGTCCACTTGTATGGACAATGTGCCGAAATGGAGGCTATTATGAATATTGCAAAAGAATTTAATTTATTTGTAATTGAAGATACCGCTCAAGCAATTGGAGCTGAATATACTTTTAGGGATGGTCAAAAAAAACAAGCGGGAACAATTGGTGATATAGGATGTACTTCTTTTTTCCCATCAAAAAATTTAGGATGTTATGGAGACGGAGGAGCTTTATATACTTTCAATAAAGTCCTTGCTGAAAAAATTAAAATGATAGCAAATCACGGACAAGTTAAAAAATACGTTCATAAATATATTGGTGTGAATTCAAGACTGGATTCAATTCAAGCTGCGGTATTAAATATTAAACTTAAATATTTAAACAGCTATTCAAATGAAAGAAGAAATGCAGCTATTATATATGATCAACTTTTGCAAGATATAAAAAAGATTGAAACTCCTAAAAAGTCATTAAACTCATCACATGTATTTCATCAATATACAATAAAAGTTAAAAATGGTGAAAGAGACGCACTAAAAAAACATCTTGAAAATGCGGGTATTCCTGCAATGATCTATTATCCAATACCTTTGAATGAACAAGAAGCGTATGTAAATATTGGTAATGTGTCTGGTGAGTTAACTAACACAAATTATCTATGTAAATCTGTTTTATCCTTACCAATGCATACGGAACTTATTCAAGAAGAACAAGAGTTTATTTGTAATACTATTCGTGAATTTTTTATAAAATAATTTGTATGTCTTACTTTCAACATGAAACAGCAATAATAGATTCGGGTTGTACCATTGGTAAGGGAACAAAAATTTGGCATTTTTCTCATATTATGAATAATTCAATTATAGGTGAAGAGTGTAATATTGGACAAAATGTTGTTATTTCTCCAGGGGTAATTTTAGGACGAAATGTAAAGATTCAAAACAATGTTTCTTTATACACTGGAGTGATATGTGAAGATGATGTATTTCTAGGACCTTCTTGTGTATTTACAAACGTTATAAATCCTAGAAGTGCAGTTAATAGAAGAGATCAGTACCTTAAAACTAAAGTTGGCAAAGGCGCTAGTATAGGCGCAAATGCAACTATAGTTTGTGGTCATGATATTGGTAATTATGCATTTATAGGCGCTGGTGCAGTAGTAACTAAAACAGTACATGCATATGCTTTAGTGGTTGGAAATCCAGCGAAACAAATAGGCTGGATAAGTGAATTTGGTCATAGATTAAATTTTGATGAAAATAACAAAGCAATTTGTCCAGAGTCAAAAGATTTATACCAGTTATTAAATAATCAAGTTATAAAAAATAAATAATGAAGAGATTTGCCCTAATAGGAGCTGCAGGATATATTGCCCCAAGGCATATGAAAGCAATTAAGGATACAGGAAACACGATTATAGCTGCTTTAGATAAATTTGATAGTGTAGGTATTTTAGATAGCTATTTTCCCGAAGCGGATTTTTTTACTGAATTTGAAAGGTTTGACAGGCATGCTGAAAAATTAAGATTAAATAAAACACCCATTGACATTGTAAGTGTTTGTTCTCCCAATTATTTACACGATTCACATATAAGATTTGGTTTACGAAATCATGCTGATGTGATCTGCGAAAAACCATTAGTTTTAAATCCATGGAATATAGACTCCCTTGCTAATGCTGAAAAAGAATTTGGAAAAAAAGTTTATAACATTTTTCAATTAAGATTACATCCAGCTATTATATCTTTGAGAGAAAAAATCAATAATGGTCCAAAGGATAAAGTATACGATGTTGATTTGACATATATAACCTCAAGAGGTAGTTGGTATTATACAAGTTGGAAAGGAGATGTACAAAAATCAGGAGGAGTGGCAACTAATATTGGAGTCCATTTTTATGATATGCTATCATGGGTATTTGGTGATTTGAAAAAAAACATTGTTCACATACATGAACATGACAGAGCGGCCGGCTATTTAGAATTTAATAATGCTAGAGTTAGATGGTACTTAAGTATCAATTATGATAATATACCAGAGGATGTGAGAAATGCTGGCAAGCGCACATTTAGATCCTTATCTGTAAATGGAGAATCATTTGAATTTAGTGAAGGATTTACAGAGTTACATACGCAAAGCTATCAGCATATACTTGCAGGTAATGGATTTCCATTAATGGAAGCAAAAACAGCTATTGAAATTGTTCATGATATAAGAACTCAAATACCAATAGGTGCAAATGGTGATTATCATCCATTTATCAAATTACCTTCATCAAAACATCCATTTTCAATTTGAATATTAAATCAGTTAATTTAATATTAATAAAAGTCAAATCATGTTAATTCCTTGTATTTTAAAGTGGTAATTTATTATAAGTACAAATTCAAAAAGTAATGTTTTTAGTAACTTTGATATAGGCAGAAATCTTAATTTGAATCATAAATTATTAAAATCTATTTATTTTCATTCTAATATCGTGTAAATCAAAATAATAAACTCTGCATACAATTCATAAATTGACTCTATTGTTTGAAAAGAAGTAGATTAAATAAAAGAATTAAACAAATCTCTCCCCCCCCTTGGGAAAAGATTCACTAGCAATTTCTTCTGTTATTATTGAGAATTATTTGAACTACTTGATTAATTCTTTTTTTATACTATTCATAATGAATAATGATTTTGGGCATATTCAGTACATTTTTGAATTAAATTAATTCCTTTTAATGCGTTTATAAATTGGCTAAAAAGAACAACAAATCCAATGAATTATAAAAGTCAGAAATAACAAATATTTGCTCAATGATAATAATACTCTTAGTTTTGAGAAATGGTTAAAATACTTGAATTTCCTAAAATTTTAGATCCGAGAGGTAATCTCACTTTTTTACAATACCCTAAATATCTTCCATTTGAAATCAAAAGGGTTTTTTGGATATATGATGTTCCAGGCGGTGAAATACGTGGAGGGCATGCTTACATGGAGCAAGAGGAGGTTTTAATTGCAATCAGTGGTAGTTTTGATGTGGTTATTACAAGTCCAGAAGGGTTAATTAAGAGGTTTAACTTGAATAGATCCTATTATGGACTTTATTTGCCTCCCAACACTTGGCGCCATATGGAAAATTTCTCAACCAATTCCGTTGGACTTCATTTAAGTAGTAAAGAATTTATCGAAACAGACTATGTTAGGGACTTTAAACTACTTAAATGATGGTTAAATGTTCAGTATTTGATTGTAATCTATTATATCTTCCTCAAGTAGGAGATCGTATTGGTCATATCACTGCGATTAATAATTCTATAGAAATTCCCTTCGACATAAAGAGGGTATTTTATTTATATGATATTCCTGGGGGTGAATCACGTGGAGCACATGCACATTTTGAATGTCACCAGTTTTTAGTTGCTGTCAGCGGCTCTTTTGAAGTTTTGCTAGATGACGGCAAAACCAAAAGGCAGGTTCTTTTGAATAGGCCTGATTCAGGCATTCATATTTTACCAGGAATTTGGGCCGCTGAGCTTAATTTTTCATCTGGGGCTATTTGTTTAGTTTTAGCTTCACATGAATATCAAGAATCTGATTACATTCGAAATTATGAAGTCTTTAAAACTTTTAGAGAGAAATGATACACCGCTTAGCTGATGTTCAAAGTGAAAAAATTGGATTGGGGACAAAAGTATGGCAATTTTCAACAATTCTGCAAGGAGCAAAAATTGGATCAAATTGCAATATTAATTGTCATGTATTTATAGAAAATGATGTAATTATTGGAGATAACGTAACAGTTAAATCTGGCGTCTATTTGTGGGATGGAATAGAGATAGAAGATGATGTATTTATAGGACCAAATGTGACCTTTACAAACGATCAACGGCCTAGATCAAAACAATATCCAACTGCCTTTCAAAAAACCTGTTTGAAAAGGTGTTGTTCAATTGGTGCTGCTGCGATTGTTCTTGGTGGTGTTACGGTTGGAGCATATTCAATGATAGCAGCTGGAAGTCTTGTAACAAGAGATGTTCCTGATAGGGCGCAAGTAATGGGTTGTCCGGCCAAAATTGTTGGTTGGATTAATGAAAATGGAACAAAGATGAGGCAACACGCAGACCACTTTATTGATGATAAAGGAGATAAATGGGTAATTAATGATAATAATTTAGTAAAATTATGAAAATTCCTTTTCTAAACTTTACACCAGCTCATGCGTTGGTAAGAAATGAGCTTAAGGTTGCATTTGAAAACGTACTTGACAGTAATTGGTTTGTAATGGGCTCTGAACTTGAAACCTTTGAAAAGGAGTATGCTGCATTTAATGAAGTTCTTTTTTGTATAGGTGTAAGCAATGGTTTAGATGCTCTGTATCTCTCACTTAAATCCCTAGGTATAGGTGTAGGACATGAAGTGATTATTCCCTCCAATACATATATTGCCACAGCTTTGGCAGTTACCTATGTCGGTGCTACTCCTATCTTTGTAGAACCTTGTATTGATACGTACAATATTAATCCTGAGTTAATTGAGCAAGCAATAACCCCACGTACTAAAGCCATTATACCTGTTCACTTATATGGCCAAGCTTGCGAAATGGGAGCAATTAAACAGATTGCCGAAAAGTATAGTCTATTTATAATTGAAGATAATGCACAATCTCAAGGCGCTAGTTTTGATGGTATCAAAACAGGATCATGGGGAAATGTCAATGGAACCAGTTTCTATCCTGGAAAAAACTTAGGAGCATTAGGTGACGCTGGTGCAGTTACAACTAATGACCCGGATTTAGCTAAATCGATAAAAGTTTTAAGGAATTATGGTTCAGAGAAGAAGTATTATAACGAGGCTATTGGTTACAATATGCGTTTGGATGAAATGCAAGCTGCCTTTTTAAGAGTAAAACTCAAACATTTAGTTGATTGGACACGACAAAGGCAACTAATTGCCAGTTGGTATGATCTAGCCCTGAAAGATTTAGACGACTTGGTATTACCTAAAATCGCATCTAAAGCAGAACATGTCTATCATTTGTATGTTATTCGCTCAAGTGAGCGTGACAAATTGCAAGAGCACTTACATAATTCAGGAATTGGCACGCTAATTCATTACCCTATCCCGATTCATATGCAAAAGTCATATAATCATTTGAACTATAAAAAAGGCAGTTTCCCAATTGCAGAAACTATTGCTGAAAGTTGTTTAAGTTTACCAATATGGCCGGGCATGTCCGAAAGCCATGTCCAACAAATAGTGGATGTATTAAGAAAGTATTTTAACAAATGAGAAAACCAAAAATATATCATGGGGTTTTCAACATAGGAACACAGGCAGGTGTTTTTGCTGAAGAATTGCGCAATAAAGGATACTTAGCTTGTTCAATAACTTATCCTGATTGGCTTAAAAGAAAAACAGATTTTGAATTTAAATCGATTATAAACGCCAAGGGGATTTTTTTTTTTAATTATTTTATTTCCAATTTTTTTTTAAAACTTAAGATTTTTTTCTCCTTTAATATTTTTCATTTTTATTTCGGTAAGACTCTTTTGCCATTTAATATGGATTTGTTATTTTATAAAATATTCTCCAAGAAGGTATTTATGGAATATTTAGGAAATGATGTCCAAGGTTATGCGGTGAGTGTTCAGAAATACAAGTGGACAAATATGGCACATATGATGACGCCTAAAGAAGGTAATGAGTATGATAGCAAAATAAAAAAACGATTAAACTTTCAGTTGAAATATTTTGAGCGTGTATTGGTTTGTGCACCGATGTATTCTGAGTTTGTTGAAAATTCAATTGTCTTGCCTTTAGCTATTAATATCAAAGAAATAAAACACATTGAACTGCCTTTATATAACGGTGTATATAGAATAATGCATGCACCAACAAATAGAGGATTCAAGGGAACAGAATTTATTTGCAAGGCCGTTGAACGACTAAAGTCTGAGGGCTATTCGATTGAATTTGATTTAGTTGAAAATGTAGAGCATGCCAAATTAGCTCAACATTATACTGATTGTCATTTGTTCATTGACCAAATTTTAGGGGGATGGTACGGTACAGCTTCAATTGAAGCCATGGCTATTGGAAGACCAGTGGTAGCCTTTATAAGGCCTGATTATTATGAATTTGTAGATTATGGAAATAAAATTCCAATTATAAGTGCAAATCCTGATGATATTTACGAAGTTTTAAAGAAAATATTAGATTACGGAATAACCTACCTACAAAAGAAAGGCGAGGAAGGCAGGACTTTTGTGGAGGACGTTCATAACGCAGAATCTGTTGTTAGTAAGTTACTTAAAATTTATGGGATAGATTAGTTTGCTTCTTTTAATGGATTTCATTAGAAATTTGTATAAATCTAGTTTTATAAAGTAGTTTAGATAAGATAACAACTATTAAGATATTTGGCGGAACTATTGTGTATGATTTTTTTAATTATCAGATTAGTTTTAATCTATTAAAATTTACAAGTGAATTTTTGATAGTAAGCTAACAATTCATTTAGAATTAAGAACAATCCAAACTAAAAGTTGAGAGAAAAAGTTTCGAATTCTTCTTTTGTGAAAAACTTAAAACTATATTGAGTTGCTTTGAGAATCTATGATTAGTCTTTGAGTAAGGAAATCCATTAGTACTAAATAAATTACATTATAATTTACAAGATTTCCTTGATGGGGAATAAAAAATTCGCAACTTGGTATTAAGTATTTTATTTTTTTGTAAGCTTTATTTATAACTTAATTTGTGGATTTTCGAAAATATGATCAACACTTTTGCCTTTAAAAAAAATCTACAATTTGATAATCATAAACAAGAGCCCTATTGATTAAATATTTTCTAAAAGACAGTGTTACTTACGCGTTACCCTCTTTTGTTTCTAGAGGGTTATCTTTATTTTTAGTCCCGCTATACACAAGGGTATTGACTCCTGAGGATTACGGCGCATTAGATTTATTTTTGGTGTTTGCGAACATAGTTAACCTAACTATAGCATTGGAAGTATCACAAGCAGTATCACGATTTTATACAACTGAGACTGATCCTGATAAAAAAGTCGGTTATGCTTCCAGTGCAATTTGGTTTACCATAGGTTGCTACCTATTATTTACCTTAATTGCCCTTATTTTTATAGAACCTCTTTCGCGTATAGTCATTGGTCATAGTGGACTTGAAAATATACTTCGTATAGGTCTATTAAACATATTTTTTTATGGCATACTTTACCTTATGCAGAATCAGTTGCGTTGGGAATTACGAAGCAAAGGTTTCGCTCTTCTTAGTTTGGTACATACTATAGTTACTACAGTTTTGAGCGTGTGGCTGACAATTGGCCTCAACATGGGTTTGTCTGGATTTATGTGGGGGATGCTGGGTGGTAGTTGTTCGGCTGTATTATGTGGTAGCTGGCAATTACGAAAAACTTTTCGTTTTCAATTTAGCAGACCTTTATTAAGTGCCATGCTTCGTTTTTCGGCTCCGCTCGTCCCAGCTAGCATTGCAGTTTGGGTAAGCAGTTATATTGATCGCATGATGATCAATCATTTTTTGAGTCTAGAAGAGGTTGGTTTGTATGGTATAGGCTTTAGGTTTGCGAGCATTATTTCCTTGGTAATGGTTGGGTTTCAAATGGCTTTAACCCCATTAATCTATACCCATTATGAAAAAACAGAAACCCCTGCTGAACTGTCGCGAATATTCCGATTATTTCTGGCATTTTGCTTACTTTTTTTTATTGGAATGAGTCTTTTTGCTCATGATTTTTTGGTAATGTTTACTCAGCCAGCTTATTATGATGCTAAAAAAGTGATTATTTTTTTGGTTCCGTCTATCATGCTTTCGCAGATGTATATTTTTGCACCAGGAATTTACATTGCTAAAAAAACAGGTTTAGTGGTTTGGATCAATATTGCAGGTGCCACAATAAATGCCTTATTAAACTGGTTATTTATTCCATGGATTGGATATACTGGTGCTGCAATGGGAACTATGCTAGCACAAGGAATTGTTTTTGGTGTTTACATGTATTTTAGCCAGCGTTTATATCATGTTCCGTACCCTTGGCTTCGAATTACAGCGGCATCTTCTTGGGTAGTTTTCCTTGTAATTTACTCAGCAAATATAGACCAAGTAGGTTATTTCCACTGGCTTAATGCCTTTTTAGTATTTGTACTTTCACTTTTAGGGTTTGTGCTAACGGGATTAATAAAATTATCAGAATTGAAATACCTTTCTACTAGATTGCTCAATAAGTTCAAATAGATATAATTGAAAATTTAATAATTGGCATCCATCTTTATCTATCTCTCGTTATATAGGATTTTTCTAGAATTATAGTAGTTGAATATTAGGACTCTAGAATTAACGTTTGATTTACACTTAAAAAATATGAATTTGCGGAACATTAACTTCAAGCTGAGCTGCAATGTGATAATGTAGCAAATTTTTGGATTGTTGTTTGTAAATATTTCTTTGTGAATAGCATATTCGAAATCCGGCATATCAAAATAGGTAAAATCAATTATAACAGATTTATAGAATGAATCAATCTTAGGTATAGAGAAGATAATTACAACTCTTTTTTTTACGTCAACCAAAGAACTAAGTTATTTTATATATAAATTAAAGGCCTCAACAAATTAGTATCAGTCTTATTAATCATTGAATATCTAAAGTTTTATTCCCTACCTTAAAGTAAATTATGCATCTTTAACTTCTGGCTTATTGGTAGTTCAAAAAACAAGTTATTCACATTAAAATATAATTAGTTAAATGTTAAAATATAATTTATGTGTGGTATAGTAGGATTATATGAGAAGACATTTGAAGCAAATTCTATTGAAAAGATGAATTTAGCTTTACATCGAATGAAACATCGCGGACCTGATGATTCTGGTTTAGAAAAATTTCATATTGATAATGGAAGATTGATGTTAGGACAAACTCGATTATCAATAATCGACTTAACGTCTGGAGGTCATCAGCCAATGAGTAGTATAGACGGAAGATACTCTCTAGTATTCAATGGCGAAATATATAATTATCGTGAACTAAGAGATGATTTAATAAATTTAGGATATAGTTTTAGAACTGATTCTGATACCGAAGTTTTATTAATTGCATGGATTCAATGGGGAGAAAGTGTACTTCGAAAATTAATAGGGATGTTTGCATTTTGTGTCTTTGATAATGTGAATCGTAGTGTAACTTTTGTTCGCGATGCCTTTGGAATAAAACCTTTTTTTTATAATATTGAAAATGGTAATATACGCTTTGCATCAGAACTCCCAGCTATTTTAGCTTTATTTACAGTCAAGCCTAAGATTAATATACAAAGATCTTTAGATTATCTAATTTATGGTAGTTATGATAACAATGCCAATACATTTTTTGAGGATGTTTTTCATTTATTGCCAGGACATTTGCTAAAAGTAAACTTAGACAATCAATCTAATGCCAAGCCTGAAAAATGGTGGTGGCCATCTCTTATTGAAAACTCTAAAATTAGTTTTAATGAAGCGGCTTCACAATTGCGCGAATTATTTTTAAAGAATATTCAACTTCATTTGCGAAGTGATGTTCCAGTCGGAGCAGCACTTTCTGGTGGATTAGACTCATCTGCAGTTGTTTGCGCCATGCGTTATATAAATCCGAGTATGCCCATTCATACCTTTAGTTATGTTGCCAAAGGATCGGCTGTTGATGAAGAAAAATGGGCTGATATCATAAACAACCACGTTAATGCAATCCCACATAAAATAAATGTTAGTTACGATGAGTTAGTAAAAGATATTGATAAAATGATTAATATACAAGGTGAACCATTTGGTGGCACAAGTATATATGCACAATATAGAGTGTATCATGGAGCTAGACAACAAGGGGTGGTTGTAACTTTAGATGGTCAAGGCGCTGATGAACTCCTTGCAGGCTATAGTGGATATCCAGAAGGATATCTTTTGAGTTTAAAAGAAAAAGGACATTTTTTTAAAGGCATACATTTTTTATACAATTGGGCTAATTGGCCAGGGCGTCATCTTGGTCATGCTGCAAAAATATTTATTACTGTAATGTTGCCTGATTCAGTCAGTAAAATCATTAGGTTACTCTTTAATGCGAATACTGATAATCCAATTTGGGTAAATAAGCAATATTTATTAAATAACAAATTAAAGGCTAAACCTTCAGTTTTTATCAATACTTCTGTTGAAGGAAGAAAAAGAAGACTTGTTGAACAATTAAGAAGCGCGTTACTTGGATGCGGACTGAGCCAATTATTACGTCATGGTGATAGAAATTCAATGATGTGGTCAGTAGAAAGTAGAGTACCATTTTTGACCATAGAAATGGCTGAATTTTTACTCAGTTTGCCAGAGCATTATTTGCTGTCTCCACAAGGTGAAACTAAATATATTTTTAGAAAGGCGATGAGAGGAATTGTTCCTGATGAAATTTTAGATAGAAAAGATAAAATTGGTTTTCAAACACCAGAAAATACTTGGCTTAAACAATTAAAAAAAGAAATAAACGAATGGATTGATATAGATCCCAAAGATGTACCATTTCTTAATCTTGAGAAAATTGTGATTGAATTAAATGAAATTATAGATGGAAATAAGAAATTTAGTTCGCAAGCTTGGAGGCTAATAAATTATTGTAGGTGGATACAGAATCAATCAAATATTTAATAAAAACATGAAAATTGTTACAATAGTAGGGGCGCGACCTCAATTTGTTAAGGCAGCAGTAGTCTCTAAAGCATTTGCGAATAATAGAAAAGATATTACCGAAATTATTGTTCATACAGGACAACATTTTGATGCAAATATGAGTAATGTATTTTTTGATGAATTAGAAATTCCTAATCCTAATTATAATCTAAATATATCTAGCGGAACGCATGGTCAAAATACAGGTAGGATGATAGAGGGCATTGAAAAAGTGCTACTTGAAGAAAAACCAAGTTGGGTAATTGTATATGGCGATACCGACTCAACGCTAGCTGGTACAATTGCAGCTGCGAAATTGCATATTCCAGTAGCTCACATTGAGGCAGGTCTTAGGTCGTTTAATAAGCGTATGCCTGAGGAAATTAATCGTGTTTTAACAGATCATGCCTCAACAATACTATTTACACCCACTGAAACAGCTATACAAAATTTAAAAAATGAAGGAATTAGCTCAGAAAAAATCAAATTGGTAGGTGATGTAATGTATGATGCAACACTTTATTATGCTTTAAAGGCAAAGGAAATACCTAACTTAAATATCAGCTCTAATTTCATATTAACAACAATCCATCGAGCCGAAAATACAAATGAGCCTGAAAAACTGAAATGTATTATAAATGCATTAAACTATATAGCACTAAATTCCTCACAAGTCATCTTGCCACTTCATCCAAGAACAAACGCAATTATCAAAAATGAAGATATTGATATAAGCAAATTAACTATTATTGATCCAGTTGGTTATTTAGAAATGTTGTGGCTATTGAAAAATTGTTCAGCTGTTATTACTGACAGCGGTGGTTTACAAAAAGAGGCATTTTTTTTCCAAAAGCCTTGTTTAACTACTAGGTCTGAAACTGAATGGGTTGAGTTAGTGAATGAAGGTGTTAACCAACTAGTAGGCGCAAATACTAATATTATTATAAATGCTTATAATAATATTAGGTTCCCTTCTGATACAAAACTATTATACGGTGCCGGAAACGCAGCTGATGAAATTGTTAATTATTTTTAATTCTTACTAATTTTGAAAAAAGCACTTGTTGCGGCTCTTCCAGACCCATCCGGTAATCCTAGGCCAAATAGAGCAATAAAACTTCTTTTTAGTATGGGATTTGAAGTACATACTTTATCTCCTGCATTAAAAAAGAAGATGAAAGAAGTAACCCGTACAATAGAAATTAATCCTACTGAAATTTCTATCGGTTTTAAAATCCTAAGACGATTTTTAATATTACTTAACTGTGTTGCAGGAATTTTACAATTAGGTTTATATTTTTTTGAAAAAACATATTCAATTATATGGGGACTTAAAGGTCAGGAAGAAGTTCTTAAGAATAAAACATATGATATAATTATTGTAGAAGATTTAACACTCCTCCCCTTTTTTATTCAAAACTTCTCAAAAAAATCAAAAATCATATTAGACGCAAGAGAATACTATCCAAAAGAAACCGAGGGCTCTACTTATTTTAGATATATTGTTGCTCCGGAAAAGCGACATCTTTGCAATTTAATGTTAAATAGATTAGATGGATTTTATACTGTTTCAAATGGTTTAGCTGATTTATTTGAAAAAGAATTTTCAATTAGGCCTAAAGTTATTAGAAGTACTCCATATTATAATGAAGTGCCCTATAAACCAATAAAAGAATATCCTATTAAATTAGTTCATCACGGGATTGCTAATAGAGATAGATATTTAGAAAATATGATTCATATACTTTCAGCGCTTGAAGACACATATACGCTAGATTTTTATTTGACAGGAGATGTTAATTATATCAATGAGCTAAAATTACTTGGTCAGAAATTTAAAAATATTAAATTTTATAACCCTGTACCATTTAATGAAATAAATAATATGCTATCTTCCTACGATATAGGGTTCTATTTTTTAGTACCCGCAGGATTCAATACCACTTATAACTTACCCAATAAATTTTTTGAATTTATCCAAGCCGGACTCGGAATTATAATTGGCCCGTCTCCGGAAATGGCTTCTTTATCAAAAGAATATGATGTTGGTATTGTTTCAGAAGAATTTACCGTAGACTCAATGATTCAAACGTTGAAATCTAAAAAACTAGAAGATTTGAATTTAATTAAGAAAAACTCGTTAGACGTTGCCTATTTACTTTCTTGGGAGTCGGAATCAAAAAAATTAGAAAATATTATTAATAATTTAACTTAAAAATTTATTTATCATTAAAAACAATAATAAAAGTATTAAGGTTTTAGTAATTGGTCATTCTGATTTTAATAGTACTTATGGCGCTGCAACAAGTATAAGAAATCATTTCATTTCTATGCAAAATGAAAAAGAAATTGAGTTTAAACACCTTTATAGAACAGATTTTATTAGTTTGTTAAAAAAAAATAAAAATAAAAAAAAAGACTTTAATTTAAATTCAATTGAGGCTTCGTGGTTGCCTATTTCAAATACGTGTTTTGAACACATAAGTCCTGGTTTTATAAGAAACTTACTGTCTATTTACCTGCCTAATATATTTTTTGGAATTTTCAAAAAGAGAGTCATTAACAAAATTGAATTTACTAAGCCGGATATAATACACCTAAATAGTGTGGTACTATTGCCCTTAGTCAAATTCATAAAGCAAAGTTCATTACTAAAAAATTGTAAAATAATTTTACACGTTAGAGAATTAGTTGATTTGAAAAATATTAGATTCTTTAAAGAATATATTGATTGTATCTCTAGCTTTGTTTGTATAGATTATGCTGTAGCTTCTAGAATAATGAATGCTGGGTTAGAAATAAATCAAAAAAGAATATCTATTCAGCAAAATCCTTTTGCTACAGGAACATTGTTAAACGAAGATATAAAACACTGGTTTAAATCAGATAAAATAAAATTTTCAATAGCTGGAGTAATTGGTAAAGACAAAGGTGTTGATTTTGTTTGTGAATCATTCATAGATGCTAAGCTTGATAATGCAGAACTGTTAGTCATAGGTAAAATAAATAATTACGCAGCTACTATTCAAAAAAAGTATAGCGATAATATAATTACTTGGACTGGTGAAATCGATAGTTTGTCAACTAGTGGTGCATTTTCTAAAATAAATTGCTTAATAAGAGGTGAAAAGCAATTTTGTACTGGTAGAACAGTTTATGAATCTTTGTTTTCGGGTGGTTTAGTTTTATTACCCGGATCAGAAGATGATGCAAAAAACGATGAATTTTTAGGTGAATTTATTAATCAAGTATTTTTTTATAATCCAAGAGATTCAGTATCGTTTAATAATTCGATTAATAAAATATATTCAGTAATTACGAATAATACTTTTAATTCGCAGATTCGGACTAAATCAAATTATGCCATGTATGCTCAATTTTTTAAAAAAAAATATACAGAACTAGTGTTAGCATAATGCTATTTTAGTTGAAATTCTTATGAACACACTAATAAACAACAATCCATACAATAAAATCAATACATTTTGTTTAGCAGCTATAATTTTCATTAGTGCTTCTCCTTTATTTGAAAATTTAGAAAAAATCGTTTATACTTTTATTTGTTTATTTCCGCTTCTTTTTTTCAATAGAATTAAATCAAATAAATCTGATTTAATAATTTTATTACTTTTAATATTTTCGTTGTTTATTTATGGATTTGTTTTAGATTTTATTCGTACCCATGAAATTGATTTTATAAATTTTGGTTTTATAATTTCAATTTTTCCAGCATATTTATTATCCTGTCTTGAGACAAAAGATCATTTTTTTTATGCCAATGAAAAATTAGTAAATTGGTCAATTTTGTTAGGCATTCCTATTTTTCTATTAATTAGATTCTTTCCTTCGATTTTAGAATTTTCATTTTCATATAATTTTGATGGATTTAATCATAAAACGTTTATAATAACTAATATACATTATACTGAAGAGGGAAAATTATCTGACAGATTTGTCGGATTTGGTAGAGAGCCTGGCCTTACTCAATTATTTTATATCTTAGCTTTGTGGTCAAGATTAAATAGAAATGGAAGAATTACCATGCCAGTGATTCTGATAATTATAGCAATAGTTTTAGGTAGATCTACTGCAGGATTGTTTACAATGCTACTTGTTATTCTAATTAATTTCCCTTTTAAAAAAAATTTAAAATATATCTTACTTTTTTCACCAATAGCTGTTTATTTTCTAATTAGTCAAATTAATTTTCACATAGAAAATAAATTAGCTGGTTCTAATAGTTTTATTAATAGATATGAAAGGTACATCACTTTTTTTATTAGTGACATTAAATATATTTTGTTTGGATACGGCAATGCTTTTTATAAAAAAAGTATAGGTATTTCTGATCTTGGTGGGTGGGATACATTTTTACAATTAAGCCAGCGATATGGAATTATAACCTTTGCTTTAATTTCATTACTATTGTTTCTTAACAATCCAAAATACACTACCGTTTCTTTGATTATTTTTATTACTTTCTTTAGTCAACTAATTTGGTTTTATCCAGCCATTGCATTCTTTTATTTTAATGGTAAGTCTGAGCCTAAAACACTTGGTAATTTAAAATAATTAAGCACATGAATTTTTATAATGAAGACTCTATTTTGTACTTAGGTTTTGCACTACCATTAGCCCTTCAAAATGAAGTCGAACAATTAGACGATTATCCTCATTTTGCTACTAATAAGTTCTCTCATGCAATTGTAAAATCATTAAAATATTCTTTCAAGAATGTACATGTTATTTCTACAGCTGAAATTAGAAATTATCCAACTGTTAAAAGAATATTTTTTAAAAATTCAAATTTTACCGATAATAATTTAAATGTTTATTTTCTAGGGTTTGTAAATATTATCCTAATAAAACATTTTACACGTTTTGTAAATTTAATTCCTATTGGAAATAAGACAATTAAACAGCATAAAATAAAACATGTCCTAATTCATGGTACACATACTCCCTTCATGTTATATGCTATAATGGTAAAGTATTTGTTAAAAGTAAATATTTCATTAATCTTAACTGATGAACACGGTTTAGAAGTTTCGAGCGATGGTTTTTTGGGAAAATTATTTAGGAATATTGACAAATTCATAATGAAATTAATGATAAAAAATTTTGATGCTTATATTTGTTTATCACAGGCTTTCGTTACAAAATTTGGATTAAAAAATACTCTTATACTTCCTGGAGTTGTAAATAAAGACAAAGTACTTGATAGCAATTTATTACGTAATAAAAAGACAAATTATTTTAAAATTGTATTTGCAGGAGGGTTAAATGTTAACAATGGTGTCGATATATTACTTAATGCTATTTCTCTCACAAATTTAGTGGATGTCAGGTTTCATATATTAGGAAAAGGTGATTTAATGCAAGATGTTATTTTGGCTTCAAAAAATGACCATAGGATTATTTATGAAGGAGTTAAACATGCTAATGATTTAGTTGAAAGTTTTTTATCTGCAGATGTACTTATCAACCCCAGACCTATTAAACTAAACTCCTCAAGATTTTCATTTCCTTCAAAGCTTCTTGAATACATGAGCTCAGGCGTCCCAATTCTTACAACTAAACTAGAATGTTTGCCAACCGAATTTCATGAATGTCTTTATTTTACTAATGATGATAGTGCATCAGCAATTTCAAATGGAATAATAAAATTGTTCAATATACCTGTAAAAGAACGAAATATAATTGGAGAGAATGCTAAAAGAATTTCATCTAAACATTACGGAGAAGATGCGATTGGTTCAAAAATATATTCATTACTAACAAGAAAATCAAATGAAGTTTAAAAACGCTAAATTATTAATAACCGGTGGAACTGGATCCTTTGGAAACGCTGTTTTAAATCGTTTCTTAAACACCGAATATTTTTCAGAGATAAGAATTTTTAGTAGAGACGAAAAAAAACAAGATGACCTACGTAAAAGAGTTAATAATAGTAAAGTTAAATTCTATATCGGGGATGTTCGAGATAGAGATAGTCTAATACCTGCGATTAAAGACATTGATTACATTTTTCATGCTGCTGCATTAAAGCAGGTTCCTTCTTGTGAATTTTTTCCTTTGGAAGCAGTAAAGACCAATATAATTGGAACAGATAATGTGTTAACTGTAGCTCAAGAGTGTGACGTTAAAAAAGTAGTAGTTCTAAGTACCGATAAGGCAGCCTATCCAATTAATGCAATGGGAATGTCAAAAGCATTAATGGAAAAAGTAATGTTTGCTAAATCAAGAATCTTAGATAGTAGCAAGACGATATTTTGTGGAACTAGATATGGTAATGTAATGGCATCCCGAGGTTCTGTAATACCTTTATTTATTGATCAAATAAAAGAAAACAAAGCTTTGACACTTACCGATCCCAAAATGACACGGTTTATGATGACTTTGGAAGATGCTGTTGATTTAGTAATTTATGCTTTTGAGCATGCTAATCAAGGTGATTTATTTGTCCAAAAAGCACCTTCTGCAACAGTGGGTACTTTAGCACAAGCACTAATAGAATTATATAATTCATCAACAGAAATAAAGGTTATTGGTACAAGACATGGTGAAAAATTGTACGAAACTTTGGTAAATAGAGAAGACATGATCAAAGCTGAAGACCTTGGTGAGTATTTCAGAATTCCTGCTGATAACAGGGATCTAAATTATGAACAGTATTTTTCAGAAGGAATGTCTGAGATTGATAATTTAAGTGAATACCATTCTCATAATACTGCTATATTAGATATAGAAGGCATGAAAAAATTATTATTAAAACTACCCATAATTAGAAAAGATATACTTGGGGAAATTGACGCAATTCAATATCCTTATTAGTTATGATAAGAATTGGGGTAACAGGTTCAAATGGTTTTATAGGATGGCATTTGTGTCGTACTATACAATTAGATAATGACAATTATGAATTAATTGAATTCAAAAGAGACTGGTTTGATGATAAAATCAAGCTTGATTCATTTGTTTCAAAATGTGATATTATTGTACATTTAGCAGGCTTAAATCGCCATATTGAAGAAAGTGCTATCTATAATACAAATGTGAGTTTAGCCGAAAGATTAGTTCAATCTTTTGAAAGGACAGATTATAAGGGACAAGTTATTTTTTCTTCCTCAACTCAAGAGGCTAGAAATAATAACTTTGGAAATTCAAAAAAAATTGCTAGAGAAGTATTTGCAAAATGGGCTTCTATTTCAAAAGGTAAATTTCAGGGTTTGATCATTCCAAATGTATATGGTGCTTTCGGCGTACCATTTTACAACTCAGTCGTATCAACATTTTGTCATCAGTTAGTCAATAATGAGATCCCCAAAATTGAAACAGATGCTGCACTTAATCTTATTTATGTTAATGACCTTGTTAAAAAAATAATTAACTTATTTAATATTGAGGTTAGTGGTACAATTACAGTTGAATATACTGATACACTTAAGGTCTCTGAAATATTAACGATCTTATTGAATTTCAAAACTAAATATTTTGATAACGGACAAATACCTGATTTTAAAAATCAGTTTGAGATAAATTTATTCAATACATTTAGATCTTATTTTAATTTGAATAACTTTTTCCCAATTAAATATAAAAACAACATTGATGAAAGAGGGAATTTTGTAGAAATCATAAGATTAGAGATAGGTGGGCAGGTTTCCTTTTCTACTACAATAAATGGCATAACTAGAGGGAATCACTTTCATACTAGAAAAATTGAAAGGTTTTCCGTTATTAAAGGAAAAGCCCTGATTCAATTGAGAAAAATTGGAACCACCGAGGTATTTGAATATTATTTATCAGGCGAAGAGCCTGCTTATGTAGATATGCCTATATGGTACACTCACAATATAAAAAATATAGGGCAAGAGGAATTATATACAATATTTTGGATCAATGAATTTTATGATGCAAATAACCCAGATACTTATTTCGAAAATGTGTAAATGCATACAACAATGAAACAGCGCTTAAAAGTAATGACCGTAGTAGGTACTCGACCTGAAATTATTCGATTAGCAAGAGTAATCTTTGCTTTAGATAATACAAAAGCTATTGAACATATCATTGTTCATACTGGTCAAAATTATGATTATGAATTAAATCAAATTTTCTTTGATGATTTGCAAATTCGTAAACCAGATTATTTTTTGAATGCTGCAGGAACAACAGCGACCGAAACAATTGGTAAAATTTTAATTAGTATTGATCCTTTATTAGAGCAAGTCAAACCTGACGCATTTTTAGTACTAGGAGATACGAATAGTTGTCTTTGTGCAATACCAGCTAAAAAAAGACATATCCCGATTTTCCATATGGAAGCTGGCAATAGAAGTTTCGATCAACGTGTACCAGAAGAAACAAATCGAAAAATAGTAGATCATATTTCGGATATAAATATGACATATAGCGATATTGCTAGAGAATATCTTTTAAGAGAAGGGTTATCAGCAGATAAAATAATAAAGACGGGTTCCCCCATGTTTGAAGTTTTGAGTCATTATCTACCTTCTATTATGAAATCAGATGTTTTAAAAAGGTTAGAATTACAAAAGCATAAATATTTTGTTGTTTCAGCACATAGAGAAGAAAATATCAATAATGAATCTAATTTCATAGATTTAATAACTAGCTTGAATTCGATTGCAGAAAAATATAATCATCCAATTATTGTAAGTACGCACCCAAGAACAAGAAAGAAAATAGATGAAAAAGGGATGCAATTACATAAGAATATCCAACTTTTAAAACCATTAGGATTTAGTGATTACAATGCCTTACAAATGAACGCAAAGACAGTTTTATCGGATAGTGGTACTATATCAGAAGAGTCATCAATATTAAATTTCCCTGCATTAAATATTAGACAAGCGCATGAAAGGCCAGAAGCAATGGAAGAGGCTTCAGTTATGATGGTTGGTTTAAATTCTGTAAGAATATTACAAGGTTTATTAGTATTAGAATCACAAAAAAGGGACGAGGAAAGAACATTAAGAACAGTTTCGGATTATTCAATGCCTAATGTTTCAGAGAAAGTAGTTAGAATAATAATAAGCTATATTGACTATATTAAAAGAACGGTTTGGAATGAAACATCACTAAATTGATTTTTTTGATCTTAAAGTTTATCAATATGTACAACTTAACTTTATGTGCGGAATAATAGGAGCAATAGGTAATAGTGATAGTTTTAAAAATAGTTCTGCCCTAAAACTAATTTCTCATCGTGGACCTGATTCTTTTGGAAGTTATTTTCAAAATAATGTATTTTTAGGCCATACAAGGTTATCTATTCAGGATTTATCTGAAAATGGGAACCAACCAATGTATTCTGCGGATGAGAGATATGTTATTATTTTTAATGGAGAGATTTATAATCATCAGGAAATAAGGGCTGAACTACTCGATGAATTTGAATTTAAGTCTTCTGGTGATACAGAAACAGTATTGTATGGTTATATTAAATATGGTATTCATATTCTTGAAAAGTTAAATGGTATTTTTGCATTCGCTATTTACGACACAAAATTAAATGATATTATAATTGTTAGAGATCAATTTGGTGTTAAACCGCTATACTATTATTTAGATAAAGAAGTTTTTTTGTTTGGCTCAGAAATTAAGTCTTTTCTTCCCTATAAAATAAACAAAGAAATTTCTGCTCAATCGTTATATAATTATTTAACATTTTTATGGTCACCTGGCTCGGCAACTCCTTTTAAAGGTGTCAAAAAGATGTTGCCAGGTTCTTTTCTTAAGTTTAATGTATCAGTAATGAATGATATGAATCCCATTCATTACTTTGAATTACCAAAAAGTCCTTTAATAATCGAAGATCATAGTGAGGAATTCTATATTAATAAATTAGAACAATATTTATTAAATGCTGTTAAACGTCAAATGCTATCTGATGTACCAATCGGCTTTTTTCTATCAGGCGGCTTAGATTCTAGTTTGTTGGTTGCCATGGCACGTAAGCTAAATCCTAACTTAGAAATGAAGTGCTTTACTATTGATGTAGATCAAAATAGTGGAGAAATGGAGGGTTTTACTGATGACTTGTCATATGCAAAGAAAGTTGCTAATTATTTGAAAGTTGAATTAAAAGTGGTAAAGGCGGATATCGATATTGTTAATATGTTCGATAAGATGATTTGGCATTTAGACGAACCACAGGCTGATGCAGCACCTTTAAATGTTTTAAAAATAGCGAGCTTAGCGAGAGATAATAATATAAAAGTTTTAATTGGGGGAGCAGCCGGTGACGATCTTTTTTCTGGCTATAGAAGACATCAAGCATTGAATTATGAAAAATTCTTTCAAGTAATACCTCTTTTTGTTCGCAGATTAATAAGATATTTTGCTAATAAATTAACTTCCAATGTACCACTATTTAGACGAATTAGGAAGTTAACTTCAAATATTGATTTAACTTCATTGCGTAGACAACTTGGATATTTTGCGTGGTTGCCTGAAAAAACAGTAAATTCTTTATTTTCAGAAGAATGGAAAAAGAAAGTAAAGGATTATGACCCCTTCAATTATTTCATTAGTTTACAAAAAGACCTACCTAATGAAATTAATGACCTTGATCGTATGCTATACTGGGAGTTAAAAACATTTTTAGTTGATCACAATCTAAATTACACTGATAAATTAGGAATGGCTGTAGGAGTAGAAGCCCGTGTACCATATTTAGATCTTGATTTAGTAGCATTTTCAAGAACAATCCCTGCGTCATTAAAAATGAAAGGCAAAGAAACAAAGTATATTCTTAAAAAAGTAGCTGAACGTTACTTACCTAATGAAGTAATTTACCGTCCAAAAACTGGATTTGGAGCTCCAGTAAGAAAATGGATTACTAACGATTTACAAGAAATTATCAATGAACGCTTGTCGCCGGAAAAATTAAGGGAAAGAGGTATTTTCGATGCTGAAAAAGTTTGGCAATTAATTAATGATAATAAAAATGGTAAAATTGATGCATCTTATTCAATTTGGACATTACTCGCAATTGAAAGCTGGTTTGTCCAATTTGTTGACGAGAAAATTGTAATCAATTAGATTTATAGAATTTAAAATAAATGAAACAAATTATACAAGACCTTAAAAATGGAGAAACAATCTTAGAAGAAGTACCTGCTCCACAGGTCAAACCAGGGCAAGTATTGATTCAAACTACCCGAAGTCTTGTTTCTTTAGGCACCGAACGTATGCTTGTTGAGTTTGGTAAATCTAATCTATTTCAAAAGGCCAAACAACAACCAGATAAAGTAAAAGAAGTTTTAAATAAAATTAAAACAGATGGTTTAAAACCAACCATTAATGCAGTTTTTAATAAATTAGGACAACCACTTCCGTTGGGTTATTGTAATGTTGGAAAAGTAATTGCAGTTGGAAAAAATGTGGACGAATTCACCATTGGTGATAGAGTAGCTTCAAATGGACCACATGCTGAATATGTTTGTATCCCCAAAAATTTAGTAGTTAAAATACCAGAAAACGTTACGGACGACCAAGCTTCATTTACTGTAATTGGTGCAATTGGTCTTCAAGGAATTCGTTTGGTTAATCCAACATTTGGAGAAACTATTGTTGTAGTCGGCTTGGGATTAATCGGTTTAATAACAGCTCAATTACTAAAGGCAAACGGTTGTAATGTAATTGGGTTTGATTTTGATGAACATAAAGTATCACTTGCGAAGTCATTTGGAATTGATGCTGTCAATCCAGGGATTGGGATTGATCAAGTTGCCTATGTTCAAAATATTACTAACTCCGTAGGAGCGGATGCAGTTATTATAACAGCATCAAACAAGAGTAATGAAATTATTTCTCAATCTGCTAAAATGTCCCGTAAAAGGGGCCGTATTGTTTTAGTAGGCGTAATTGGCTTAGATATTTCTAGAGCAGATTTCTATGAGAAAGAACTGACTTTTCAAGTATCATGTTCTTATGGACCAGGTAGGTATGACGATGATTATGAACAAAAGGGGAATGATTATCCTTTACCTTTTGTTCGATGGACCGAAAAACGGAATTTTGAATCTGTGTTAAAAGCAATCGCTTTAAATACAATTAACGTAGAGAGTTTAATTTCAGAACGAATAAATCTAAACGATTATCTGAAAATATATGCAGACATGGCTGGAAATACTGCTATAGCATCTATTCTAGTATATCCTGAACAAGAAAAAGATCCAAATCGTTCAATTCAATTCGAATCTAATCAATTTGCCCCTAGTAAAGGAACTATTGGGATTATAGGAGCTGGTAATTTTACATCAGCAATGATTCTACCATGTTTGAAAAATACAAAAGCAAAATTAAAAATCATCTCAAGCGCAAGTGGCTTAACAGGTACTACACTTGCGAAAAAGTATAATATTGCAATATCCACAACAGACAATGCTTCAATTATGGAAGATTGTGATATTGATTTAGTTATGATAACAACTAGACATAATTCACATGCAAAATTAGTAATAGAAGCATTGAAAGCAGGAAAAAATGTTTTTGTTGAAAAGCCCTTAGCCTTAAATACAGAAGAGTTGGATTTAGTTATTGACGCATATAAAAATTCAGGAAAAACAATTACAGTTGGGTTTAATAGAAGGTATGCACCATTGGCAATTCAAATGAAAAAAGTATTAGGTAATGCTGATAGCCCAATGAATATTATTGCTACAATGAACGCAGGATTCATTCCATCCAAGGTTTGGGTTCAAGATATGGAAATCGGTGGTGGTAGAATAATTGGTGAAGCTTGTCATTTTATTGATTTAATTTCCTATTTAACTGGCTCTAAAGTAAAGTCTGTTTGTATGAATTCAATGGGAATTAATCCAAATGAAAATTCTGATAATGCAAGTATTTTATTGAAGTATGAAAATGGTACAAATGCAGTTATAAATTACTTTGCAAATGGTTCAAAAGCATATGCAAAAGAAAGAATAGAAATATTTCACCAAGAACGAACACTAATAATGGATAATTGGCGTAACTTAAAAGGGTATGGGTTTAGCAATTTTAGTTCAGCTAGATCTAGTCAGGATAAAGGTCATCAGAATCAATTTAACAAATTGATTGAAGCTATTCAAAATGGAGGAGACCAAATTATACCTATGGATGAAATAATAAATACAACAAAAGCAAGTTTCGCTGCTATTGAAAGTTTGAAAACAGGCAATTGGATTATTGTTTAATCTTTGCCATTAATGCCTATTATTATGCTCAATTGGCCCTATGTTTCTCTAAAAAAATGTTTTATTATTTTTCTGTTTATTCAAATTTTAATATTACAACTCTATATATATAATCCATACTTTTTATTAAGACCGCTTCAAATCTCCAAAACCTTCGAAAACGAAAAAACGTTTTCCCCAGAAGAAAACTCTTTTAAATCTTATTGTATACCTGAGTTTTTAATCCCAATTTTCGATATTCCTAACAAAGTTGGAGATAATTTTTCCTTCACAAGGTCAACAAGGATTAAAATGTATTTAAATGGTGTAGGGAATTGTTCTCAAAAAGCAACTGGCTTGGGGTGTATTCTTGATAGTATCGGAAAAAAGTATTCAATTATTCATTTTTTGCCTAAGCAGGGTATGTGGGAAGGGGATGGGCACACTGTTATTAGACTTGAAGATTCAGTTTCATTTTTGGTAGACCCTAGCAATAAAATTATACCAATTATCAATTTAAAAGATAAACGGTTTACTTTATTAGATATTACACAATTAAGGAGAGGGGTTGATAATCTAAAAAGTTTAAACCATTTAAAAATCAATTATTCACGCCCTATATTTAAATATTACTCTAATTCATTTACTATGGCATATGCTGAAGTGAGTCAGGAAAGTATGAATGAATATTTTGATCAAAATCAATTAATTCAAAATTTATTTAATATTAAAGAAACCAAACTGTCAAGACTTATTATTAACGGTATCGCTGCAATTAGTTTTAAATTACCTAAATTTTACGTTACTCATGTCGAATATGAAAGAATTAAAGAGCATTATCCAAAATTTATTTGGTTAAAAATTTTAGCAATCTTTTTTATTATTAATACCTATTTTATTTTTTTCTATTTTTTTGTATTAAAGCTTCTTTTTAAATACTAATTTATCAATATATTATAAGTGAAAATTGATTTAATTGCAGGTGCACGACCAAATTTTATGAAAATTGCTCCAATTATTGATGCAATTCGATTGGCTCAAAAAGAAGGTCAAAAAATAAAGTATAGACTTATCCACACTGGTCAGCACTATGATAAAAATATGAGCGATAGCTTCTTCGAGCAATTGGGTATTCCACAGCCAGATATTAATCTTGGTGCTGGTGGAGGTACTCAAGCGGAGCAATCTGCTTCTATTATGATAGGATATGAGCAAGTTTTAATTAAAGAAAAATCTGATTTGTGCCTTGTTGTAGGGGACGTTACGTCAACTATGGCTTGTTCCATTGTTGCACAAAAGATGCTTGTTCCTGTAGCTCATGTTGAAGCTGGGATTCGCTCCGGCGATTGGACTATGCCCGAAGAAATTAATAGGATGGTGACAGATTCTATTTCTAATTATTTTTTTACCACAACCCGAGAGGCAGGACTTAATCTAAATCGAATAGGTGTTGATGATAATCGAATTTTTTTGGTTGGCAATACCATGATTGATACACTATTGAAACATAAAATTAATTTTAAAAAACCTCCAATCTGGGATGAAATTGGTCTATCGAAAGGTAATTATATCGTTATGACACTTCATAGACCAGGAAATGTTGATGAAGAGGCGAAATTAAAATCATTGATGAATGAAATTATTCAAAACTCTAATGGACTACCTTTGATTTTCCCTGTACATCCAAGAACAGCAAAGATTTTTAAAAATTTAGGAATTACTCATGATCGACTGCATACTATTGATCCATTAGGGTACCTTGAATTTAATTTCTTGGTTCAAAATTCTAAAGCTGTTATTACAGATTCGGGTGGGATAACAGAGGAAACTACAGTGATGGGTATTCCATGTTTGACGCTTAGAGATAATACAGAACGACCAGAAACAGTTACTGTTGGAAGTAACGAATTAATTGGGACTAATCCTTTGGCGATTAGACCAGCATTAGAAAAATTGTTTGGGGGTCAGTGGAAGAAAGGTGGAATTCCTGAGTTATGGGATGGGAACACAGCTAATCGGATAGTTAAAATTTTAATTGATTTAGAAATTGCTTAACAAACTATTGTGGCTGTATCATACAGTAAAATATCTAAAAATTAAGCAGATTATTTGGCGGGGAATTGGTTTAACGCCTAAACTTGTAAAAGAGTCAAAAACCTATCCTTCCCCAGTTGAGAATCTTGAAAATTTACAACTAATTACTCGTAATGGGATTACGAAAGATTATAATGAGTTTACTTTTTTAAGTGAGAGACATCATTTAAATGAGTCAGGCTGGGACAATTCCTCTATATCAAAACTTTGGCGTTACAATCTTCACTATTTTGAATATCTGCTTCAACCTACTACTTCTAGTGAGACTTTAATTCAACAAATTCATATTATCAACAAATGGATTACGTTTAATCCATTTGGCCGAGGTACCGCTTGGGAGCCTTATCCTACTTCATTAAGAATTATAAATTGGATAAAATGGCATTCCATGACTAATCAGTTACCTGAAGCGGCTAAGGCTAATCTTTGGAATCAATTAATTTGGTTATCAGCTCGACCTGAATATCATTTGCTCGGGAATCACTTGTTTATAAATGCAAAGGCTATGCTATTTGCTTGTGCGTTTTTTCAATTAGGAGAGGAGTCAAAAATATATCGAAAAGCAATCTCAATTCTTGAAAAAGAGTTGGAAGAACAATTTCTAGATGATGGGGCACATTTTGAATTGAGCCCAATGTATCATTCTTTAGCAATGGAAGATTTACTTGATTTAATATCAATTTCTAGTCTACTTCCTTCATCATTCCCACAAAGTATACTTAAATCTAAGTTCATTAAAGGGATGAATTGGCTAAGCGCAATGTCCTATGAAAATGAGGAGTTGTCTCATTTCAATGATTCTGCCAATAAAATCGCACCTAAATTTTCTGAGTTGAAAAATTTTGCAAGCCGCCTTGGGATTAGTTTGACAGATTCTTTAGAAGAGGGAATAACCTATTATAGAAATAGTGGCTTCATTGTTTATAAAGATTTAAAATCACATTTAATTGCTGACATCGGAAATATAGGTCCTGATTATTTGCCTGGTCATGCACATGCTGATTCTTTATCTTTTGAATTGTCATTAAGAGGAGCTAGAATGATAGTTAATTCTGGGACAAGTATATATGGGAATTCTTCGGAGAGACTGCGTCAGAGAGGAACTTCAGCTCATTCCACTGTGGAAATAGATCAAGAGAACTCCTCTGAGATTTGGTCTGGATTCAGAGTAGCTAGGCGTGCAAAAACATATAACATCAGGTTTAGTAAGACTGAATCATCTAATGAGGAATTTTGTTTTGGTGCTAGTCATAATGGTTATGAACGCCTAAACTTGGCTCCAATTCACCATCGAAATTGGGCATTGATTGGAAATAAATGGATAATTAGTGATACAATTAGTGGAAAAAATAATCAGATAACCTCAAGATATTATATTCATCCCGATATACAAATTGAAAAATTTGAAGAAGGATATACACTTTCGAAAAATGAAATCAAATTAGCTAACGTAAGTGTATATAATGGTCAAAATGCTCAGATTATCAATACAACTTATCATGATGAATTTGGAATTTCTAAATCGAATAAATGTATTGTGGTAAATTCTGTAAGTCCTTGTAATATTAAAATTATTATAGAATTACTTTAAAATGAAGCGAATCGTATACCTGACTTTTTATTTTAAACCTGATTTGTGTGCTGGGTCATTTCGAAATTCGCCTTTAGCCTATGAGTTAGCCAATCAGTCGAAATTATTTAACTGTTGTGTTGATGTATATACTACTTTGCCTAATCGTTATAGTACTTTCGTAGCTGATGCTCCACAATTTGAAGAGTTTGAAAATTTAAAAATTCATCGAATTTCTTTACCGACACATAAAAGTGGAATGCTGGATCAAGTTTTATCTTTTATAAAGTTTTATAAGGAGGTAATTAGATTAAATAAAGGCAAAAAAGTTTCTTTAGTTTTTGCTTCTTCTAGTCGATTATTTACAGCATTTTTGGGTTATAGAATAGCTTCAAAGTTAAAGACGCCATTGTACTTAGATATAAGAGATATTTTTGTTGATACTATGAATGATGTATTTAAATCAAAAATTATCAAGTTTCTAGTACTTCCTTTATTGAAAGTAATTGAAAGTATTACCTTCAATTACGCCGTTCATATTAATTTAATTTCTGGTGGATTTAAAGACTATTTCATAAAATTTAAGAATAAGCATTTTTCTAGTTTTTCAAATGGTATTGATGAAGAATTTCTGAATAATAAAGTAAAAGGGAGTAATATTAATCTTCAAAATCATAAGAAATTAATTGTTTATGCAGGTAATATTGGTGAAGGACAAGGACTTCATCGAATTATTCCGGAAGCGGCAGTTGCATTAGAAAAAGAGTTTCAATTTTTGATTATAGGAGATGGCGGAGCCAAAGTACAACTAAAAAATGAGCTTAATCGTTTAAAAGTGACAAATGTTGTTCTCCAAAATCCAATTTCAAGAAATGAACTTCAAGAAGTATATAATAATGCAGATTTTCTTTTTCTTCATCTAAATGATTATCCTGCATTTAGAAAAGTATTACCTTCTAAAATATTTGAATTAGCAACATTCAATAAACCCATTTTAGCTGGAGTCTCAGGCTATTCTGCTCAATTTATTATTAAAGAAGTTCAATATAGTTTTGTTTTTGAGCCTTGTGATGCATCAAGTTTGGTTGATTATTTAAATAATAGTTCCTTTTATGATCTGGATATTAATAGGAAAGAATTCATAAATAAATTCAAAAGAGCCAACATAAATATAAAGATTGCTGAATCTATCCTAAGTTATTTATGAGTATTTTTATTACAGGAGGCACCGGTTTTGTTGGGACAAATTTGCAGGGTTTTTTAGGGAACAAATTTGCCTTCGTAAATTATAAAAAGGATTCTGCTATTTCAATTCAAGAAAGGGTTGTTATTCACTTAGCTGGCAAAGCTCATGATCTAAAAAATATATCAACTCCAAATGAGTATTATAAAGTAAACACTGAATTAACTATAAATTTATTTGATGCTTTTTTAGCTTCTAAAGCAAAAGTCTTTATTACACTAAGTTCGGTTAAAGCAGTAGCAGATGAAGTCGAAGGCGAATTGTCTGAGGATGTAATGCCTAATCCTATTACGCATTACGGAAAGAGTAAATTGTTAGCAGAACAATATATTCTTTCAAAGCTAATTCCTGCAGGTAAAAGAGTTTATATTCTACGTCCATGTATGGTTCATGGACCAGGTAATAAAGGTAATCTGAATCTACTTTATAATTTGGTTTCTAAAGGATTGCCTTGGCCATTGGGGGCCTTCGTTAACTTTCGTTCTTATTTATCAATTGAAAACCTTTGTTTTATTTTAAAAGAGCTGATTGATCGCGACGATATACCTTCAGGAGTATATAATGTGGCTGATGATTTACCTTTATCGACAAATGAGGTTATCAAATTAATTGCCGAATCAAAGGGTAAGAAAGCTAGTATTTTGAATATTAATAAGACCTGTATTAAGGTACTCGCACGACTTGGAGATTTTTTTAAATTACCTTTAAATTCTGAACGATTACAAAAACTCAGTGAGAGTTTTGTTGTCAGTAATGCTAAAATTAAAGATGTATTAGGTAAACAATTACCAGTTTCATCTAAAAATGGTTTAATGAAAACTTTTCAATCTTTTTCTTCAAATGGTTAATCGCTTACTCGCCATAATATTTTTGGTGATTTTATTTCCAGTCTTTCTCATTGTAGCATTTGCTATATTTATAGAAGATGGATCGCCCATATTCTTCAAGCAAAAACGGGTAGGTATAAACTATACGTTTTTTCATATTTATAAGTTTAGAAGCATGAAGAAGAATACACCGAATGTCGCGACACATTTATTAGAAAACCCCGAATCGTATTTATTACGAATAGGTGGGCTATTACGGAAATTGAGTTTAGACGAATTACCTAACCTCATAAACATCATTAAAGGAGAAATGGTGTTTGTGGGACCCAGGCCGGCTTTGTATAATCAAGATGATTTAATGGCTTTACGAGTTGCAGCAGGGGTAGACAAAATGAAGCCAGGAATTACAGGCTGGGCTCAGATAAATGGTAGAGATGATATTTCTATAGAGAGAAAAGTTCAATTAGAACAAGAGTATATGTATAAAAAATCTACTCTATTAGACTTTGAGATTATAGTAAAAACATTTACTAATGTATTATTTAGCAAAGGGGTGAATCATTAGTTTTTGATTATATAATATAATCTTCCAAATAGTTCTCTTGCTCCAATTTCGGTTAATTCTAAACATCCACCACTAGGTAAAATGTCTATAATTGTGAATTGACTAGTTTTACATGTCTTAAAATCTACTTTATAAGGAATTACAATAAATCCTTGATTCTCTAAGAGCCGCTGTTCTCTATACATATGATAAGCTGAAGTTACAATTATGATTCGATTACTTGACCCTATTAATTCTTTCTTAGCCACTGCTTCCTCTGCAGTATTCTCCACATCCTTTGTTACTAATATTTTTTCAGTAGGTATGCCATTTAAAATAGCATATTCCTTTAGTACTTCTCCCTCGGTCTTTTTTGCTTTATCCCAAGGCATTTTGCCTCCGGTAAATATTAGCTTTTGAGCCTTACCTGCTTTAAATAAAGCTATCACTCCAAAAAACCTATCTGGGTCTACCCATTCTACATAGGTGTTATCTCCAGCTTCATTTATTTCCAACATTCCACATAGTACTAATATTGCATCCACACTATCTATAGTACTTATGGACTTTCTGTATTCATTACCTTCAATTAGTTTAAAGAAGTCTTCGAAAATATAGAATTTGATATTAAATATTATACCCATATTGCTATATAGATAAGCTTTTTCTTATTCTTGATTAAACCTATAAGTATTACAATAATGTCTAGCATGATAGGAAGTAAGAATATGGGTAGTATTTTGTGTAGATAGATCATTTTTAAAACATTTTCAATGAAAATCTATTAACATACTTTTCATTAATAAAGTATTCCATATGTCTCTTGTCAAATTCTACTCTTTGTCTTTCTATTAAACTGTCTTTAACTAATGCAAATGACATAAATTTATTATTTATAGAAATGATCGCTTCTCCTCTAATGTTATTCTGAATTTTAATTTCCTTTTTTTCTGTACCTAGTATTTTATTTATTTGACTTATAGATGTCTTTTCATTATTCAAATTATTTTTTAAAAGCAATTTTAGAAGATCAATTTCTATATTTGATAGATATTGTAAATATTCTTTAGTGCTTTTAATTTCTTTTTGCTGCCTATTATTATCTGATCCTAATTTTAGTAATAGCTCTTTTCTCTTTTTTTGTAAGTGTACAATAACAAATATGCTTATTCCTAAAGCAATATTGACTATTATTGATATGGAAAGCCATGGTATCCTGGAACTAGCAAGTTTATTGGTTTCATTTATATAAAAAGCTTCTTGATAACTTGATATCTGATTTTCTTTTATAGTGCTGTATAATATTGTGTTAGCGTCTAAATCATTGATGTATAATTTCTCATCTATTGTATATGCGATGTAATTATTTCTAGAATTTAGTAATTGCTTTAGCTCGGTATGATACTTGTAATCAACCTCATATATTTTGTTAGAATTAAAATTAACGGACATTACTTTACCGTTGACTTTAGAGCTTATTAGTACTGTTTGCCCATAGTTTTGTATTATTGACAAATCAGTTATTTTTTTTGCAATTTTTGGATTTATTTGCTTTGCGATATCCCACCATGATTTCTCTCTAAAATCAAAACATTGCATCAATACTTCTTCGTCCGTATTTTCATCATACTTCTCGTACTCTGGCCTGGTAGGAGTGTAAATAACAAATAGCTTGCCTTGTAATTTATCGTAATGACAAATTGCATTAATCCCTGAAGCTATAGGTACATTCTTTATATTTCTAACGATATCCCATTCTCCCGAATTAGGGTTAAAGTACCTTATAGATCCAGTAGTTTGCCAAAATCCATATCCTCCAATGCTATATAGGGTGTCTTTATAAAATAAGTTGATAGCTCCAAAATTATAGCCCCTGTTAATTGTTCGATCAAGCCTTATGGCTTTCCCATCTCCTCCCAATTTGTATACTTTGTTGCTTCCATTTTGAGTAAGCCAAATTTCCCCTTTATTGTTGATTACGTCAAATCCACCTTCTGTAACATTACTAGATACAGTACTGTCAAGCCTAAATTTAGTTCCGCCAGTAATACGAATGTTATCTATTAATTTATTTGAATTTACAATGTTGGCTACTTTATCAATTACTGGCTGTGATTTTGTAGAAAAGTGAAAACAAATTACACCAACAAGAAAGACAACTACCTTTTTCATTGTATTAAATTTTATTAAATATACACTATGTATAAATTAATTTCAATATTTATTTATAAAAATAGAACATGTATAATATATAAATAAATATAAATCAATTAAATAGATTATAATTATTGATTTACACCTTATTTCTTTTATTTTCTATTTTTGGTTGTAACATTCCAAATGAAAGTTGTGTTTATTTGTTAAATAAATACTATTCACATGTTAAACAGTCTACTTCTTTTTAACATATTGTGACCTTATTTCTAGCATTATAACTTAAAATAATTGTTCATGAACGAGTCAATCAAAAAAGCTTTATCGTTTTTGTTTCTGGCATTTTTGTTGCCATTTGTTTCAAATCAAAAAAGCCATGCTAATGTGGCTTTCCATAGTGAAAAGACTAACTCAATCACTATAAATTCAACAACAAAACATGATAGTAAGAACACTAACATTGTTTCAAACAACGCTAGTGATGTAGAGTTCAATGGCAAAAGATCTCAGCCCATAATTATTATAACTAGTTCATTATCAGATTCTTATACTTGTGAGGCAACCATTACTTCCATGGGTGTGCCAGTATCATCGTCATTGTCAGGTTGTATAGGAGGTGGGGCTCAATGGACTGGTTCGGGTACTCCGGCAACCTCAAATGCCTGGGTTAGTTCTAATTCTTCCGTGGTCAAGTTGAGTTCGATGGGTACTTCACAATTTGTCAGTTACTTGTCAGCCGGAACTGCAAATGTCACTTATACCAATAGTCAAGGATGCTCCAAAACACTTGCGGTAACTGTGGTTGCCAATCCTGCTGCTCCTTCAACTTCGCCAGTTTCTTATTGTGTTGGGGCAACTGCCAGCCCATTAACTGCAACAGCAGCAACTGGAAATACATTAAAATGGTATGCTCCTGTTTTTATTAATGGTAACACATTTTACCAACCGGTATCCTCAGCCCCAACTCCTTCAACAGCTACTGCAGGCTCAATAACCTATCAGGTTGCTCAAGTGAATGCCTCTGGTTGTGAGACTCTCCAAAATTCTAGAGCAAATTTAGTTGTTACAATTGCAAACCCCTCTGTATCGGTTGGAACCATCGCAGACGTAACTACAGAGGCTACAAGTTTTAACATCACCTTTTCTAATGCTTCTGCAGGACTTGATAAATATTCTATTGCAGCTGGATCTTCAAGCCCCATGCCAGGATTTACTGCTGTTTCCAACCAAGCGCTGCCCACAAATGGCACAATTACAGTTGTGATTCCGCGGTCTGCTGCTGGAACCTACAATTTTAAGTTAACTGTAATCAATTCAACTACAGGATGTTCTGAGGAGTATAATGGCTCTTTAAACGTTATTGCTGCTAATGCACCCGTGATTGTTACTTCAGGTATTTTAAATGCCTTCTCTGCCTGTGTTGGGTCAGTATCCTCTGTCCAAAACTTTACAATTTCTGGATCAAACCTTACAAATAATATTACCATTACGGCTCCTACTGGATATCAAGTAAGTACTACCTTAACTGCATCAGATTTCACAAATACTTTGACATTGGCCCATTCGGGCGGTACGGTTGCAGAAAAGACAATCTATGTAAGGATGAATACAAGTACTAATGGGCTCTCGGGAAATATTACCTGCGTATCTACCGGCGCGTCTACCAAAAATATAGCCACAGGAACTGGCGTTGTGAATGCTTTGCCAACAATGAATATTGGTGGTGGTGGTCCGCCAGGCCCAACAGCATCTGTTTGTTTTGCTGATCAAAATATAAATGCTTCAACACAAGCAACAACTGCAAGTTCAAATCCATGGGTCTCTAGCAATACCGGTATTTTTACCATAAGCTATCCAATGTCCGGAAATACAAAGCTGATAAAAATAACACCTGTGTCATTGGGTACAGCAAACCTTACTTTAACAGATAACAATGGTTGTGTTGGGGTTACTGCTGTTACTGTAAAGCCAACCCCCACAATTACTGGTAATCTTTCTTCATGTGCTGGAGGAATCCCTGTTGCAATGACAGCTACGGGTGCATCAGGAACAACAAGTTGGCAAATATCCAATGGAAATAATTTTGCGTCCATCAACCCAAGTACTGGAGTTCTCACACCCTTAGCTAATGGTACAGCAACTGTGCAAGTGACTGTTAATGGATGTCCCAAATCAGAAAGCTTCATTGTTGAGCCTGTGGCAATAACAGTTGGTACCGTTGCTGATGTTACAACAGCTGAAACAAGTTTCTCAATTCCATATGTGGCTTCAACAGGTGGAGCAAACAAATACTCAATTACAGCAACCGGTGCAACGCCGATGCCAGGTTTTGTAAATGTATCCAACGCAAATTTGGGGGCTAGCCCAATTGCCGTTGTTATGCCGGCATCATCTGTTGGCACGTATACATTTGCAATTACTTTTTCAAACAGTTCAACAGGATGTTCAAGTAGTAGTTACAACTTTACTGTTGGCGTGGTTTCTGCTTCAGTGCCAAGAATAACCACTAGCGGAACCATTAGTACTTTTGCGGCCTGCTCAGGCCTGCCTTCACCGGCCCAAACCATAAATGTTTCAGGTGCAAATCTCACTGCAGACATCACTATTACCGCGCCTACTGGTTATGAAGCTTCTTTATCTAGTACATCAGGGTATACCTCTTCTGTAACGGTTTCAAAAGATGCCAATGGTATAGCCGCTTCAACACCTATATTTCTTAGATTGAAAGTAGGTGTTGCCGCCGGAACTTCGGGTAATTTTACCTTTATCTCATCTGGAGCAGTAACCAAAACCCTTGCTACAGGTAATTCAGGTTTAAATCCTCTTCCCTCAATTTCCATTTTAGGGGGAACATCTGCGGAAACATGTGTAAATGCAGTATTGTCGCTACAAGCCAACAATACACCTGCCACCAACAACCCTTGGATCAGTTCCAATACACAAATTGCGACACTCTCTACCAATACACAGAACCCATCTTTTATTACCGTTAACGGTTTAACTGCTGGAACCACAAACATTACCTATACAGACAATAAAGGATGTATTGCCACCCAAGCTTTTCGGGTAAATGCATTGCCAACAATCACGGGTGGTACAGTAGTTTGTCTTGGATCTACGCTGCAGCTGTCAGGCAATGGAACACCCAATTCAACTAATCCTTGGAACTCAACCAATCAAACTGTGGCAACAATAAGTGATGATGGACTTGTTACTGGTCTTACAGTTGGAACTTCTAACATAACTTATAGAAATAATGATGGTTGTTCAAAAACACAAATCATTACTGTGAACCCTAAACCATCCACACCAAGTATTGTGGCTGGTGGTGCAACAACATTTTGTGCAGGTGAATCTGTTGTTTTGACTTCGTCATCTACTACTGGCAATCAGTGGTACAAAGATGGTGCAGCAATCAACAGTGCAACAGCTGCAACATTTACTGCCACAACAAGCGGTTCTTACACTGTTATTGTAACAAGTGCTGAGGGTTGTTCAAGTGCTGCCAGTGCGGCAACTACTGTTACAGCAAATCCTCTTCCCGCGGCACCAGTAGTTAGTAATACGGCATACTGTATTGGTTCAACTACGAGTGCTTTAACTGCTACTGCTCTAAGTGGCAATACACTTGGTTGGTATGGAACAAATGCTACGGGCGGAACAGCTAGTAGCACTCCGCCAACACCATCAGCATCAGCTGCTGGCTCTACTGATTATTATGTAAGTCAAATAAGTGCTCAGGGATGTGAGAGTGCAAGATCTAAAATAACTGTTGTGGTAAATGATCTTCCAGCTGCTCCAGTAGTAAGTAACTTGGCATATTGTGTTGGTTCAACTACTACTGCTTTATCTGCTACTGCTAATAGTGGTCATACACTAAGCTGGTATGGAACAAATGCTACAGGCGGAACAGCTAGTATTACTCCACCAACACCATCATCAGCTGCTGCTGGCTCTACTGATTATTATGTAAGTCAAGTAAGTGCAGAGGGGTGTGAGAGTGCAAGATCTAAAATAACGGTTGTAGTAAATGATCTTCCAGCTGCTCCAGTAGTAAGTAATTTGGCATATTGTGTTGGTTCAACTACTACTGCTTTATCTGCTACTGCACTTACTGGTAATACACTAAGTTGGTATGGAACAAATGCTACGGGCGGAACAGCTAGTAGTACTCCACCAACACCATCATCATCTGCTGCTGGTACCACTGATTTTTATGTAAGTCAAATAAATGCTCAGGGATGTGAGAGTGCAAGATCTAAAATAACTGTTACAGTAAATGCGCTTCCCGCGGCTCCAGTAGTTAGTAACTTGGCATATTGTGTTGGTTCAACTACTACTGCTTTATCTGCTACTGCACTTACTGGTAATACACTGAGATGGTATGGAACAAATGCTACAGGCGGAACAGCTAGTAATACTCCTCCAACACCATCATCATCAGCTGCAGGCACCACTGATTTTTATGTAAGTCAAATAAATGCTCTGGGATGCGAGAGTATAAGATCTAAAATAAGTGTTGTGGTAAATGCGCTTCCAGCTGCTCCAGTTGTTAGTAACTTGGCATATTGTATTGCTTCAACTACAACCGCTTTATCTGCTACTGCCCTTACTGGTAATACACTAAGCTGGTATGGAACAAATGCTACGGGCGGAACAGCTAGTAGCACTCCGCCAACACCATCAGCATCAGCTACTGGCACCACTGATTATTATGTAAGTCAAATAAGTGCAGAGGGATGTGAGAGTGCAAGATCAAAAATAACTGTTACAGTAAATGCGCTTCCAGCTGCTCCGGTAGTAAGTAATTTAGCATATTGTGCTGGTTCAACTACGAGTGCTTTAACTGCTACTGCACTTAGTAGTCATACATTAAGCTGGTATGGAACAAATGCTACGGGCGGAACAGCTAGTAGCACTGCGCCAACACCATCATCAGCTGCTGCTGGCACCACTGATTATTACGTAAGTCAAATAAGTGCTCTGGGATGTGAGAGTGCAAGATCGAAAATAACTGTTGTGGTAAATGCGCTTCCAGCTGCTCCGGTAGTAAGTAATTTAGCATATTGTGTTGGTTCAACTACGAGTGCTTTATCTGCTACTGCACTTACTGGTAATACACTTAGATGGTATGGAACAAATGCTACGGGCGGCACAGCAAGTAGCACTGCACCAACACCATCATCAGCTGCTGCTGGCACCACTGATTTTTATGTAAGTCAAATAAATGCACTGGGATGCGAGAGTATAAGGTCTAAAATAACTGTTGTGGTAAATGCGCTTCCAGCTGCACCAGTTGTAAGTAACTCAACATACTGTATTGGTTCAACTACAACCGCTTTATCTGCTACTGCCCTTAGTGGTAATACACTGAGATGGTATGGAACAAATGCTACGGGCGGAACAGCAAGTAGCACTCCACCAACACCATCAGCATCAGCTACTGGCACCACTGATTATTACGTAAGTCAAATAAATTCGCTGGGATGTGAGAGTATTCGTGGCGTTATTAAGCACATTGTTAATCCACTACCTGCAAAGCCGGTTATTAGCTGGTCTGGTGTTCAGTTTTCTACCACAGCTTCAGGAGTAAATTATCAGTGGTTGTTAAATGGTGCGGCAATTTCTGGCGCAACAGCGTCAACACATAAGCCATTAAATACCGGTGATTTTAAACTTCGAATAACAGATCCAAATGGTTGTATAAATGTTAGTGATAGTTTTAAATTAGTTGTTACAGCAATTAGTAATTTGGTAGCAACACCAGCAAGTAATATTGCAATAGTATACCCTAATCCAGCATCAACACAATTGGTATTAGAATTTGCAACGTTACCAACTATAAATTTAAATTTCCAATTGGTTTCTCCATCTGGGAAAATCCTTTCTTCTACAAATGGTAGAAATAAAG